>JAFMEI010000148.1 GCA_017856815.1 Ilumatobacteraceae bacterium | reverse complement strand
TCCTGGCCACACTCGGTTATGTGGCGAACTGGCGGTTCATCTACTCGGGTCAGTCGTACTTTGAACAATTCTCACTGGCCTCACCTGTACGACACGCGTGGTCGTTGGCAATTGAAGAGCAGTTCTACGTCGTTTGGCCAGTCCTTTTTGCACTCATTTATAAATGGCGACGCAAGCTGATACTTGCTGGTGTTGTGGCCATTGCGGCTATCGCCTCCGCTCTTTGGATGGCCGCAATTTTTGACCCCGACAACATCTCACGGGTTTATTACGGCACCGATACTCGAGCATCTCAGCTTCTAATTGGCGTTCTACTGGCAGTAGTTGTGTCAGGCGGTCATCTAAAACTTGGCAATGTCTCGGCCAATGTTCTGAGTGTAGGCAGCCTTGCTGTAGTCCTCTTTGCAATGTTCACCGTGTCAGATCAAAACGAAAACCTCTACAAAGGTGGGCTCGTACTGTTTGCAGTGGCAGCAGCGGTATTGCTGTTTACATCGAGTCACCTTCGCTCGGGTCCGCTTCATTTCATCTTGTGTTCGGCGCCATTCCAATTCGTTGGTCGAATTTCGTATGGGCTCTACCTGTGGCATTGGCCCGTTCAGATCATGCTGACCGAGCGCTCTACAGATCTCGCCGGCTGGCAGTTAACTGCACTGCGATTAGTAGTCAGTTTTGCGATCACATACGTGTCGTATCGGCTAATAGAAATGCCGCTTCGCTACAGCAAATGGTCTGGCTGGATGACATGGCGCAGTCTCGTGATTCTTCCAGTGACACTCGCTGTGGCGGCTGGTGTGATTTTGGTCAGCACATCTGGGGCCAAGGACAAACCTGCATACATGGACGCCACGCCAGGTGAAGTAATTACCGCAACCACGATTGCGCCACTGATCACAACCACGACAGTTCTTGGCGATGTACCACTCGGGAAGGTGTTGTTAATAGGTGACTCCGTTGCTGCCTCGCTCCAAGTTGGTTTTGCCCAATCTGCTGCTGAACAAGGTATTGAATTCCAGTCACTCACGCGCCCAGGCTGTGCGATCATCCGTGGTCAGCCTGCAGCTGACGGACAGCCGTTGGCGGTGGGATTCAACTGTGAAGAAGGCCTGGAGCAATACTTGCGGGAATCCATCTTGCCCACAGGTGCAAAAACGATTCTGTGGATGAGCACCTGGGAGGGTGGTAGCCGAATATTGGGTGATGTCTACTACGAAGCTGGCACCTCTGAATTCGTTGCGATGCAACTGCGCGAGTTCAAACGCTCAATTGATGTCATCACTTCCCAAGGCGCTCGTGTGATCTTCCTCACCTATCCACCAGCCATTGATTACGACAACGAGCTTGGGTTCTACCAGAACGCCGAGGGTCGCAAAATGCAAGCAGCACTTAACGACTTCTACTTCGCATACGCCAAAAAGCACCCGAAGCAATCGGCTGTGCTTGAGTTTTCCGAAATCGCTTGCCCTGGTGGATATCCATGTGTGACCACCCTTGACGGAATCAAGTTGCGCCCACGCGACGGACGGCACTTCACCGATGAATCTTCTAAGTATCTCGGGCTGAAGATGTTCCCTGCATTGCAGCGAGTACTAAACAGCCACTTTCGCTGATCAACCACTCACCAGGCTTGCAAGTGCCCAAATTGCGGCAGCAAAACCAATCACACCCATAAAGATCGTGCGAGCAATTGGTGCTCGAGAGAGATCTTCCTCAGCACGTGGCTTCACTGGTGGCTTCACGATCGCCATCACGTTCCCGGCAAACAGCGCACCACCAAGGGCAAGAACTAACCATGCAAGTAAATTTTCACCAAGAAACATGCGCTAGATCTCCCGGCGTGCGGCGTTTTCAAACCGTGTGAAGTCCGACTGGAACACAAGCTTCGCACTGCCTATTGGGCCCGCGCGGTGCTTGGCCACAATTACTTCGGCTTCACCCTTCAACTGCACGTTGTCGCGGTCGTATACCTCGGGCCGATAGAGGAACATCACAACGTCTGCGTCCTGTTCGAGTGCACCGGATTCGCGCAGGTCTGCCAACTGCGGGCGCTTTTCTTGGCGATTCTCAAGACCACGGCTTAGCTGACTGAGCGCCACAACTGGAATGTTGAATTCACGTGCCAAAAGCTTTAGCCCACGGCTGATTTCGCTCACCTCAAGCTGGCGGTTTTCAACGCTTGCGTCACCGCCCATGAGTTGCAAGTAGTCAATCACTACCAACGCCACTCCGCCATGCTTGGCCACGAGTCGACGCACGCGCGCGCGGATTTCTGGCACAGTCACTGCTGAGTTGTCGTCAATAAAGAGCGGCACATCTAAACGATTGATTGCGCGACCGATGCGGCTCCAGTCATTTGGATCGAGCTGTCCAGTGCGCAACTTGGTTGAATTCACACGCGCCTCGCTGGCAATTATTCGGTTGGCGAGTTCACCACGGCCCATTTCCAGCGAGAAAAACACGACTGGGAAATTTTGGTTCTGGGCCGCATTGACCGCGAGACCCATCGCAAACGCTGACTTACCCATCGCAGGGCGCGCACCAACAATGTTCAGAGTCGACGGCTGCAGGCCCGACAGAATGCGATCGAGTTCAAGGAAACCACTCGCAAGACCGGTTATTGCCGAACCATTCTCACTTGCAGCAGTGATGTGGTCCATTGTTTCGCTGATTAGAGGTGAGAGCGACACGAGTGAGTCACGAGCAGTTTCATTTCCAATCGCATAAACCTTGGATTCGGCTTCATCAATTGCTTTTGAAACATCATCCGGCTCGGTATATGCGATCTCGGCAATGTCAGATGCAACCGAAATAAGACGGCGGAGGCGTGCAGTGTCACGGATGATTCTCGCGTAACGATCAGCGCTGGAAATCGCTGGTGTTGTGTTCTGCAACTCAAGAAGTGCGTCTATCCCGCCCAGATCATCGAGCAAGTTATTGCGGCGTAGTTCGTCCGCCACCGTGACAACATCGACGGGCTCCGATGAACCATTCAACGATCGAATCGCATCGTAAATGTGTTGGTGCGCCGGCTTGTAGAAGTCGCCAGTTGACAGCCCTTGCTCAATGGCGCTGGCAATGGCGCCAGGGGCAAGCAGCATCGCTCCGATCAATGACGCTTCAGCGTCGATGTTGTGAGGTGGAACGCGCGCGGTCACCACGGGTCGGTTGGGCTTGCGCTCATTGGCCATCAGAACACCATGCCCTAGCAAGGCTGTTGATCGCTAGGGGTATAAACCTGTGGATATCTATGCCTGAACCTGTGGGAAAACCTTGCCCAAACAGGGTTTCTCCAATTGTGGACAACTCTGCTGATTTCAGCCTGCGGTGACGGACAGCTTGAGCTGCGCATCCACGTCTGCGTGCAACCGCAGTGTGACCTCGTGCTCGCCAATTGTCTTGATCTGGTTGCCAATAACAACCTTGCGACGATCAATCTCAATTCCGGTCTGCTTGGTAATCGCAGTTGCGATGTCTGCAGCTGTGATCGAGCCAAAGAGCCG
>JAFMEI010000038.1 GCA_017856815.1 Ilumatobacteraceae bacterium | reverse complement strand
ACTGAGTAACTATAAGACTTGCCGCGGGTTCGAATCCCGTCGTCCGCTCCATTTTTCAGGTACCGCAGTATTGGAACCACGAGCTTGGCCCAGCGCCAGCGAACATGAAGACAGGTCCAACGCAGGCGACTGAAACGATTGCCACGATTAGGGCCATGCGACCCTCGATCCAGCCGTCGCGGAGTATGAGTCTGATTGCAGACACGAGCGATAGGAGTCCTAGAAATCCGCCGCCAATGAAGATCAGTGCGATCGAAATGCCGAGTGTGTTTGGTGACTTGTCTCCCAGATCGCAATCACCGCGCTGGCGAATCGCCTCGAGGAGATAGCCACTGATTCCGCACGTTGCACCGATGGTTGCAAGAACTGTCGTGCGCGCTTTGCTGACGGCCATACGTAACTCTCGCACGGCTGGTTCATTGTTGTTCAGATACCAATGTCACCTATTTGCGGAAATTGGCAACGAGCAAGCCGCGCTCAATGGTGCCGTCGGGCGCGGTCACAGTGACTGAAATCCTGCACATTCCAGATCGTGTACCACGAACGGTGCCTTCAACGACACGGCAGATCGCCGAGGATGCTTCGAGCACACTGATCCGCACCTTTGATGCCGCGACGAGATGCAGACCAGCATTGTACGCCACTTGTCGCGGTGTCAGATACGGAAAACTGAAATATCCTCCCTGTGAATCGTTTGTGTCATCACAGTCCTCTTGCAGAGTCGGGGTGATCCCATTGATCGTGTTACCGGGCCACCCCGATTTACCGGCGGTGTAATAGACGCACTTCAACGACCAGATCTTGCTGCCCCATCTGGCGATCGTCGGGCGGTTACCGAGAAACTTGATCGATGTCAGCATGTTGTCACTGAACACGCCCACGCCGAGAGTATCCACCGACCGCGGAATTGTTACAGAAGTTAACTCATTATCTGTGAATGCGCCTTCGCCAATCGTTGTCACCGAGTTTGGAATTGTGATTGAGGTCAATGAATTGGCTGCAAAAGCTCGTGATCCAATTGATGTCACGGAGTTTGGGATGGTCGCGGCAGTTATTCGATTGTTGTCGAAAGCATTGTCGCCAATGGTGGTGACTGAATTTGGGATCGTTACCGATGTCAAGAAGTTTCTCGCAAATGCCACGGACGGAATCCCTGTCAAAGAACTCCCAAGCGTCAAGGTAGTCAACTGATTTGACATAAATGCTTGACTTCCGATTGTCGTCACTGAGTTTGGGATAGAAACAGTCGCGAGCTCGTTGAGCTCAAATGCCCGTGCCCCAATGGAAGTAACCGAATTGCCTATCGTTAAGGTCTCGAGATCGTTCCCGTTGAACGCTCCGTCACCGACGGTAAGAACGGAATTTGGAATTCTCGCCGTGGTGAGGTGATTTGCTCCGAATGCCCAACTTCCAATTGATGTGATTGTGTTTGGAATCGTTACCCCAGTCAATTGCAATTCAGCGAATGCACCTGATGCAATTGAGGTCACTGGTGTTCCAGAATTTGACGATGGAATTGTGATTGCCATTCCGTTACAGGCATCGGCGGTGCAGCCAATGACGATTGAGGGATCGGACTCATCAAAGTCAAAAGTGCCGGTATACGCCGCCGCACTCACGACTTGACTGGGCGGCGCTGGCAGCCATGCAACCACCGCCAAGGCCAGTGATGTTGCCGCAAAAAGTGATTTGGCGATGCGTAATGAGCTTGTACTGGAGTTCATCTCTTGATCCTAAATCCGGCCGCGAGTTGGGAGATACGGTCTCGCCGTTAGTGTGATGCCATGTTTGGTCGACGCATTCCTGCCATGGTCAATCCGCAAGACGCTCTGCCGGGGCGTACCGACCAAACGATGCCAGTGCCCGCGGAACATTTTGAACTCGGCAGTCAGCTCGTTGGTCCGTGGCCTCCAAACATGCAAACACTGGTCGTTGGTATGGGTTGTTTTTGGGGTGCTGAGAGGATTTTCTGGCGCGCCGCTGGCGTGCACTCAACCTCGGTGGGATATGCGGGCGGCTTCACGCCTAATCCGACGTATGAAGAGGTGTGCTCTGGGCTTACGGGTCATACCGAAGTGGTGATGGTGGTGTTTGACTCGACCAAGGTTTCCGTCAGCGAGATGTTGCGGATCTTCTGGGAGAACCACGATCCAACCCAGGGCATGCGGCAAGGCAATGATGTGGGGACGCAGTATCGCAGTGCGATCTATTTCGCTGATGATGGCCAACGCGATGCCGCCTTCGCAACGCGTGATGCCTATCAAGCGCAGCTGAAAGCAGCTGGCTACGGCGAGATCACCACCGAGATAGCGCCACTTGGCGACTATTTCTATGCCGAGCCTTATCACCAGCAATATCTGGGTAAGAACCCAAATGGTTATTGCGGCATCGGCGGCACAGGGGTGTCTTGCCCGGTGGGGATTGCGGTCAACCCAAATGAATGATGAGCAAGCAGAAAAAGTCTTAAGTGTGCTCACTTCACAGCGGGCACATAGGGAGTTCTCATCCGAGCCTGTGCCTGATGAAGACATCGCCAAGATTCTGACTGCAGCCACACACGCCCCGTCCGCCGAGAACAGTCAGCCTTGGGAGTTCATTGTCGTCACTGATGAAAAATTGCGCGCCACTTTGGGCGAATTGATGCAACGCGCGTGGGATGGCGGTGGCCGCGATGCGAGCCGTGATGTGCTGAGTGCGGATGTGTTCGCCGACGTAGACCGTGGACTCACTGGCGGGATTGCATCTGCGCCGGTGATGATTCTTTGCTGTGCGGATCTAAATCGAACTCGTAAAGAAACGGTCGGGTCGTCACTTTTCCCCGCTGTCCAGAATTTGCTGGTTGCTGCCACCGCCCTCGGCTACGGCAGTGCATTGACAACAATTGCCACGGTCTTCACCCATGAGTTACGAAATCTTCTTGTGTTTCCAGAGAATGTGATTCCAGTGGCTTTGGTGCCGATCGGGCGCCCAGCGCGCAGGCTCGGCCCCCACGTCGAGACCCTGCGCTGGAAAGAACTCACTACAACGGCTGGTAAGGAATCCCGTTAACCGAAAATTCACCGAGTCGCCAGAAACTTGGTTGCCTAACGGGGTTACAATTTGAGGCATGAAACGGATTCTGGTCGGTGTCGTATTTGCCCTCACGGTATTTGCCGTCCCGGGACCAATTGCCAGTGCGACCGACTCGGCAGCGCCTGCAGTTGAAGCACCGGTTGAGCCTGAGCGCCCCGATGCTGAGTGCACGATTTCGGGCACGGAGTCCGCGGACACAATTCGCGGCACTCGCGAAGGCGATGTCATATGTGGTCTGGGTGGAGACGACACCATCTATTCATATGGTGGCGATGACATCATCTACGGCGGCGAAGGTGACGACCAAATGTTCGGTGGTTCCGGTGGGGACGAATTGGACGGAGATGCAGGGAGTGATCGCCTTTCTGGTGGTGTTGGGAGTGACACTCTTGACTCAGGCGAAGGAGACGACACCGCAAATGGTGGCCCCGGTGATGACACAGTCGACCTCGGGGAAGGTGATGATCGCTCTCTCGGTGGTGCTGGTTCTGACTCACTTGACGGTGGCGAAGGCGACGACAGTTTGAACGGTGGTCGTGGTGTTGATTACTGCAACTTCGAATCGGGCGAGATTTCGCTGAGCTGCTACTACGACTCTTCGTTACCCGAGATCACATCGATCACGATCGCAGAAAACACGGTCAATACGGGTGCGTCTGATCAGTATGTGGCAGTTGATCTCGGAGTTTCCGACACCGGCAGTGGAATTTCTTGGTTGTCGCTCAACTTTGCCGACGAAAATTACGCAGTGAACCTGAGTGGGTTCGGCGGTTGGTGGCAGCCATGCGACCCATCCGCAACCGACAGCACGCAGCCCGAGTACTGGTATCAGTACAACGGGTGCGTTGTTTCGGGCGACGCCAATGAAGGGGTAGTGCGCGTGAATGTGCGAGTACCGCAGTACACGCGCGCAGGGACCTTTGACCTGCGATATGCATTCCTCTCTGATGCCGCTGGAAATTATTCGTGGATGGATAGCGCGCAGCTTGAAGCCGCAGGGCTCGCAGCGTCAATCATCCAAGAAGACGAAGGTGACAGTTCGGCTCCCGAGATCACCTCGGTCAACTTGCTGACCCCGTCCATCAATACGGGTGAATCAAACCAAGTTGTCGAACTTGAAGTTGGTGTGCGTGATATTGGATCTGGCGTGTCATGGATCTCGGTGAATTTCGCCGACGAGAGTTACCTTGTGAATCTCAACGGCTGGGGTTCAATGTGGATGGGTTGCAACGACGGTTGGAACTTTTCATATGGTTGCCTCAGCTCGGGCACTACCAACGAAGGCGTCTACACGATCAAGATGGACGTGCCACGTCATACACGTGCAGGCACCTACGTACTGCAGGGAGTTTTCCTGTCGGATCTTGCCAACAATTACAAGAGCTACACGCGCATCGATCTTGATAGTGCCGGCATGGGAACCTCATTTGTGCAAGAAGACGAAGGTGACGCCTATGCGCCCGAGCTGGTCGCAATCACTGTTGACCCAACGCAAGTCGACACTGGATATGAATCGCAACGAGTAACCGCACGTGCACAAGTAGCCGACATCGGTAGCGGTGTTTCCTGGATGTCGCTGTACTTCGTCAATTCTGAAACTGGGACGTGGGCTTACGGTTGGGCAAGCGGGAGTGAAGCGTGCACTGAAGACAATCGCAGCTGGATTTACTTCGGGTGTTTGGAATCAGGCACAAATCTCGATGGCGTCTATGCGATGAACGTTGAGATCCCGGCGCACGCGCCTGAAGGCACGTACGCACTGCAAGGCGCATGGATCGCCGACGCTGCTGGCAACTACTCATGGTTGTGGGCTGATCAGCTTGCCGAGCGTGGCATCACAGCGTCATTTGTAAACGCCCAGCAGTAGTCCAGTTGCCCGCGCATTAGATTGGTGCGGGGGTTGCAATGAATCGAATTCAGCACATCAAGGTCGTATCTAATGATCCTGAAAGGATGCGGTTTTTTCTTCGCGAAATAGCCGACCTTCCTGAAGGCTTTGACATCCCTTCTTACGGCGCTGATCCCACGGATGGTGCTCCGCGGCCTGTTGTGATTCCACCGAAGAAAGATCTGAGTTGGGAAGACATCGGCTCAACTCGACGCATGACTGGTGAGCCAGGATTCATCGCAGGTTCAGTGGAGAGTCGGCAAATCCAAGTTTTCCCGAGTGATCAGCCAGACATCTGGGCAATTGCGATCGGCACCCGTGATGTTGAAGGAACCCATGCAAAGTGCTTGGCAAACGATTTCCCAACCACCCCGATCGTTGCCACGCCTTTTAATGGCGGGATTATCAGAGCGTTCTTCGTGATTGTTGGCGGAATCACATTTGAGTTTTTGAGGGTTGAACCGCTTCCCGAGAATTCCTAGTTCTCGAATTGATCGAGAGTTGCTCCCCGAGGGGGATCTTGTTAGGCTCACCTAATAAGTGTTAGGGGAACCTAACTACAGGGAGGGCCAATGAAAAGAACAGCATTCGTAGCACTTGTGGGTCTCGCTGGTCTGGGATTACTCGGATGTGGCGGCGAGGGCTCAAGTGACACGTCGGAGCCCACCGTCAACCTGGCCGAGTTCTGTACTAGTGCCGATGCCACGGGTTCGATCACCGTCTATTCGGGCCGCTCAGAAACACTTGTTGCGGATTTCTTTAATGAGTTCGAAGCAGCGACCAAAATCGAAGTCGATGTTCGCTACGGCGATAGCGCCGAACTCGCTGGACAAATTCTCACTGAAGGTTCCGCCACGCCAGCTGATGTCTTCTTTTCTCAGGACGCAGGTGCACTCGGTGCACTTGCTAGCGCCGACCTGCTTTCTACTTTGCCGTCTTCAATTCTGGATCGCGTAGGGGAGCAGTTCCGTTCCTCTGCGTCAAAGTGGGTGGGTACGAGTGGTCGTGTTCGTGTTGTGGTCTACAACACCGAAATCGTCAGTGCTCCACCGACCAACATTGATTCACTTCTAGATCAGCAGTGGAAGGGCAAGATCGGCTTTGCTCCTACTAACGCATCTTGGCAATCCTTTGTTACCGCTCTCAGGGTGATTCGTGGCGAAGACGCCGCACGCGAATGGCTTGAGGGCTTTGCCGCCAATGACCCTGTTGCATATGAGAAAAACTCAGCAGTTCGCGATGCGGTGAATGCCGGGCAGGTCTCAATTGGGCTCGTGAATCACTATTACCTGTACGAGTTGATAGCTGCAGAAGGTGATGATGCCGTGGTTGCCCGGAATCAGTTCATGGATAGTGGTGATGTTGGAGGCCTCGTCAATGTTGCAGGCATGGGTGTGCTCGCTGGCTCCGATGCTTCTACGTTGGGTCAATGCTTGTTGACTTTTGCACTTTCGGATGCGGGTCAAGAATATTTTGTTAATCGTTCCTATGAATATCCGCTTGTGGCGGGGATCGCTCAATATGAGGGCTTGCCAGCATTTTCGGAGCTCGATCCGCCAGCGTTAGATCTATCCGATCTTGAATCACTCGGTGCAACCCAGGAGTTGCTCGCAGATGTGGGATTGCTGACCGACTAATTGATGCTGGTGCAGCACGTGGCGAAGAGTGTGGGCCGGCGACCGCCGTTGTCCTTAGCGATACCGGCGGTGTTGGCTGGGCTTGTTGCGCTTGCGCCATTGGCGTTCCTTGCCCAGGTGATGTTTGAACGTGGTTTTGACTACGTGTGGGAGGAGTTGTTTCGTAGCCGAACGCTTGAGCTCCTTGTAAACAGTTTGAGCCTTACTGCAATAGTGACCATCGGCTGTGTTCTCGTTGCAGTGCCTGCGGCATGGCTTGTCACACGTACGAATCTTTGGGGTCGTTCAATTTGGCGGGTAGTGCTGGCGCTTCCGCTTTCGGTCCCGAGTTATTTGGCCGCTTTTGCGTGGGTTAGTTGGCGCCCTGGAATTGCAGGCTTCTGGGGTGCTTCGCTGGTGCTTATCGCAGTCTCGTACCCATACGTTTATCTTCCAGTTGCTGCAGCGATGACCCGCCTTGACCCAGCGATTGAGGAGTTAGCAGAGATTCATGGTCGTGGTGGTTCTGTGCGCCAAATGGTCATTGCCGCGCGACAAGTTCGGGGCCCGATTTTGTCTGGGATGTTGTTAGTTGCGCTGTACGCGCTGAGTGATTTTGGTGCCGTTGCGGCGATGCGATTTGACGCCTTCACATGGGTGATCTTTGGTGCTTATCGGGCGGGCTTTAATCCTTCACGTGCCGCTGTACTCGCAAGTGTGTTGATCGTGGTTGCCCTAGTGCTAGTGGTTTTGGAGTCCGCATCACGCGGTGCGCATGTGCGAACAGTATCTGTACGGTCTGTGGGGCACACTCACGGTGTCAAAGTAAATCAAACCTTGATGCAAATGGTACTTGGGATAATTGTGGCAGTTGCCTTGGCGTTTCCAGTGTGGCGAGTTGCAACTTGGGTGTGGGGCAGCTTTGATCGGGACTCAATCACTCCGATGCTCGAATCCGTGTGGGCCTCTGTTCGGTATTCGCTTCTTGCGGCTTTGATTACGGTTTTGCTTGCACTTCCAGTTGCGGTCATTGCATCGCGTTACAAGAGTCGTGGGGCGAAAATACTTGAAGGTGCAACCTTTGTAACCCATGCACTACCTGGAATCGTGATCGGTATCTCAATGGTGTTTGTGGGGGTCAAAGCAATGCGCCCGATTTATCTTGAAGCACCTTTGTTGATCCTTGCCTATGTGGTCTTATTTATCCCTCTTGCTGTCGCGTCACTTCGTGCAGCCCTGGATCAGATTCCAACCTCATTAGACGACGTCGCGCGTTCTCTCGGTGCAAACCCCATGACTGTGCTGCGTCGCGTATCGCTACCCATTGTGCTCCCCAGCCTTGGTGCAGCCGTCGCGCTAATAACATTGGCGGCAATGAAAGAGCTTCCCGTTACCATGCTCTTGCATCCCACTGGCGTTGACACGATTGCTACCCGACTCTGGACCCATACATCAGTGTCTGACTATGCATCAGCAGGACCATACGCTTTGGCGATGCTGTTGTTTGTTGCGGTGCCAACCGCGATTGCAACACGGAGCGGCAAATGAGTAGCGCACTTGAACTTCGCAATCTGAGCAAGTCTTTTGGCACCGCCCCAATCTTTAAAGAAGTTTCCTTTGCGGTTGAGCACGGAAAAATCGCCGCGATTGTTGGGCCTTCGGGGCAAGGAAAAACCACGCTCCTGCGCTTAATTGCAGGTTTTGATCAGCCAACTGCGGGCGAGATTTATATGGAAGGGTCTCTGGTTTCAAACACTGAAATGTGCGTGAATCCAGAAAAGCGTGGAATTGGATTTGTGCCCCAAGATGGCGCGCTGTTCCCTCACCTGACAGTTGCACAGAATGTGGCCTTCGGGCTTCGACGTGGTGCCAAGCAACGAGTTGACGAAATGCTTCGTCTTGTTGGTTTGGAAGGTTTCGGTAGTCGGCGCCCGGATGCAATTTCTGGTGGCCAAATGCAGCGAGTTGCTCTAGCAAGGGCATTGGCACCGGAGCCACGGATGCTGCTGATGGATGAGCCGTTCTCAGCGCTTGACGCGGCGATGCGAATTGAAGTGCGCGACGAAGTTCATTCGATCCTGCGTAAGACAGGAACGACAACGGTGATGGTCACGCATGATCAAGCCGAAGCGATGTCAATTGCTGACCACGTGATTGTGATGCTTGACGGTGGAATTGCCCAAACAGGCAGCCCGCGGAATATCTATGACAATCCTGCAAGTGTGCAGGTGGCGGCGTTTGTGGGTGAAGCCAATTTCGTTCACGGAGTTGCATCTAACGGCGAAATATCAAACGTCTTTGGTCGATCCAGGTATGCAGGTGCCAACGGCAACGTGATTGTCATGTTCAGACCCGAGCATTTACGGCTGGTAAGTGACGGCGTGCGCGGTCGCGTGGAAACCACTACTTATTACGGTCATGATGCTGCGGTTGGCGTGAGATTTGAAAATGGTGAGCGCGTCACCGTGAGAATCGATACCAGTGCGATGCCTGCAGTTGGCGAAACTGTAAGCGTCGAGTGCGTTGGCTCTCCCGTTGTGTTTGCTGAAGAAGCTGATGGCTCCGCTAGTCGTCTAGGTGGGCGAGCGTAACTTCGGATTTGTCGATTGACCGATTCTTCACGCACAGTTTGGCAACACCAATACCTGGCGAACGTTCGGGGGTGACGTTGGCTAAGTGCGTCCACTCTTCGGGGTGGTCGGATACCTCGTGGGTAAATCGGGTAACCCTGTATCGGGTGTAAACCTCGCCGTGATTGGTGACATCCGTGAAAACTGGGTCATCAATGAAATCTTCAACCCTGGTCAGTTCAGAGAGAACGCGAAATTCGGGTGCGGGCATTGGGGAAACCGATTCGAAACTCTGCCGTTAAGCGAAGTCCGGAATCGACCAATCAATTGCCCGTAAAACGGCTAGTTGAGTGCGATTAGACAAGCTATTCGCATGAATGAGCGATTCAATATGGTTGCGCACACTTTGCAAACTCAACTGCATCGCGGTCGCAATGTCCTGGTCCGCCAACCCGATTCCCATTAGGTCAGCAATCCCAATTTCAGTTTGATTTGCGTACCTCAGGCGTCGATCAAGGGCTCCAGGGCTCAGATCAAGCGTCTTGATAACGGGATGATCTGACAACGGGTTGCGTCTAGTGAGCACGGCCTTAAGCTCCGCGGCCAGTTCTGCAGCGGTTTGAGGAACGGTCAAAATACCGTCAAACCCGAGCTGGTGCGCCTTGACGATCAAAGGGGTGGTAGGAGCTTCGGTAGCTACAACGCGCGATACCGACTCCGCAACTTCGTCGCGCAACTCGTGCCGAATTAGGCGTGACAGATCAACGGTGTCTTCAGAATGGATTGACAGATCAACCGGCTCGCTATTCAACACTTTTAGGGCCTCACGCCCAGTGCGCGCTATGGCTACAACGTTGACTCCGGGCGCGTCATTTAAGAGCCCGGCCACATTCTGTAACTGAGAGTGCGCGGTTTCGCACAGAAGGACATTCATCTCTTACCTCCAGCAAATCGTTGGCTGCTGCGTTTGGCACCAGAAGCAATCGATTGCATCTCACCGTATCGGGATTAGGCGGGGTCTAAAGTCACTAAATGCAGTTTGGAATCCATTTGGGGCCACAAAACACCTCGGTCGCGGAGCTTCGTCGGTTGTGGAGCTGGTTAGATGCAGCGGGAATCGATTGGATCTCACTTTGGGATCACATTTACGAAACACCTCCGGCAGACGGAACCATTGAGCACCACGAGGCTTTCTCAATGCTTGGTGCTTTGGCGGCAGACACCAAGAATGCGCGTATCGGGTGTCTCGTCTTCTGTTCCCAGTATCGGAATGTTGGAATTCTCACCAAAGGTGCAGTCTCAGTCGATCACATCTCTGGTGGTCGGTTCGAGATGGGCATGGGAAGTGGCTGGCACGATCAAGAAGCAAAAGCTTTCGGTGTGCATTTTCCGCCAATAGCTGAACGGATGCGCACGCTCGAACACCAGCTACAAGTAATCAATGAGTGGCGTCAAGGTGCACGAGTTACTCACTCAGGTGAGGGAGTCGAGCTCGTGAATGCTGCGATGAATCCAGGACCGCTAGGGAAACTGCCCATTTGGGTTGGTGGTACTGGCCGCATGAAGACCTTGCGCATGGCGGGTGCTTACGCCGATGGATGGAACGCCGCTTATGTTCCACCGGCAGAGTATGCCGAACTCAATTCCGTACTGGATGGCTGGTGTGAGAAAGCTGGTCGTGATCCATCGGAAGTCGAGCGCAGTATCAACCTGATGTGGGCGCTTTCAAACGACGATCCAAAAGTTGTTCGAAAGAAGATGGAAGACCAGTGGGGTACAGCAGCACAACGCGTGATAGATGGCACTCTTCACGGCCGCCCCGAAGACGCTCTTGAGCAAGTGGCCCGATTCGTGGATGCTGGAGCGCAGATGTTGAATGTTGCGATCCGCCCACCGTGGGATCAGGAGATTCTCGCTGAGTATGTTGAGCGGATCATTCCACTGATGAAAAGTGAATTCAGGGACTAAGTAAACCGTATGGAAAGGCCGCCATTTTCCTGGTTGGATCGCCAAAACGCCTCTGCGGCACAAATCGAGGCGGAGATCGCCTCATTTGAGAGTCGCAATGAGATTCGTCTCCATTGGATTGCAAAACATCATCTAACTGACGGTTCGGGAATTGCAAATGATCCGTTTCCCCGAATTGAAGAACACGATGGATATCTGTTTGGGATTTTGTACGTGCCCTCAAACACGACAGATACTTTCGCCCAATTTGATGAGCTGGTTTTTGTTGCGACCCACGATGAAATCTTTGGTGCATATACCCGCACCGATACCAGCACTGCAGACTGGCCAGCATTATTTGAATCTTCCTCGTCTGCACGAGTTTTTGATCAAAGTGGCGATGAAGGTGGCCGATCCATTGTGCGTACCTTGAAAACGGTGGTCAAACAGTTGTTGCGTGATGTTGAGAATTTTGCCGATGTTGTGCTCGGGATTTCGGCCACGATCGGCCAATACGGAAATGCTGACGGAGATGTGTTGGCAGACACGCACGCTCTATCGCACCGCCAGCGACGAAAACTTAACCGTGCTGCGCAAGAGCAGCGTGAGCCTGTGTCACGGTTGCGTCGTGAGGTGCCTCTCATGCGCCGTGTGATCGTTGAGACTGAGACCGTCTTAAACCAGCTCGCCACAGACGTAATTGATCTGAATACGGATGCATCGGGTAGTCAGCGTCAGTTGTTCGCCCGCGACCTTGAGATATTTATTTCCGACCTTTATGTCGATGCGCGCCATGCCACATCGGTTGTGAACGATATTGAAGACCGCTTGGAGCACCTGATCGACTACCTGAAACAACTTCGTGCTGAGGAGACAGTGGCGGCAAGCAGGTTTACCGGTGCTATCGCATCGATCATGCTTGTACCCACTTTCATCGTTGGTCTTTATGGGCAAAACTTCGATCAAATGCCCGAACGCTCCTGGGATCACGGTTACCTGTTTTCCTGGGGCCTGATTTTGGTGGTGACCATTGGTCAGGTCTGGTTCTTCCGCAAACGTCGCTGGATTTGAACTCATTTCATTAGAAACCCATAATCCCGGCGTGAATGGGCGAGCATTGATGAAAGCGATACGATACCTGAGCAACTTGGTCAGGAATTGACTTCGCCCCGATAAGGAAGCCCAACCTTGAATCTCACCCATTTACAGCGCCTCGAAGCCGAGAGCATTCACATCATGCGCGAGGCGGTCGCCGAGAGCGAGAACCCCGTGATGTTGTATTCCGTGGGCAAGGACTCAGCCGTGATGTTGCATCTCGCCCGCAAGGCGTTCTTCCCATCCAAGCTTCCGTTCCCATTGCTGCACGTTGACACGACCTGGAAGTTCCAAGCGATGTATGAATTCCGGGCCCGAATGGCGAAAGAAGCTGACGCCGAATTGCTGGTGCACCAAAACCCAGAGTGTGTGCGCCTTGGAATCAATCCTTTTGATCATGGTTCGTCAACACATACCGACATGTGGAAGACCCAGGGACTCAAACAAGCGCTCGACAAGTGGGGCTTTGATGCCGCATTCGGTGGTGCGCGTCGCGATGAGGAAAAGTCGCGAGCTAAAGAACGTGTTTTTTCAATTCGGTCCGAGCAGCACCGCTGGGATCCAAAGCAACAGCGCCCTGAGTTGTGGCACCTCTACAACGTGCGTCGCAACAAGGGCGAAAGCATTCGAGTGTTCCCACTGTCTAACTGGACCGAGTTGGATATCTGGCAATACATCTACCTTGAACAGATTCCAATCGTGCCGCTGTACTACGCCGCACAGCGTCCGGTTGTGGAGCGCGATGGCACTCTGATCATGGTTGACGATGATCGAATGCGTCTCAATCCTGGTGAAAAGCCAATGATGAAGAGCGTTCGATTCCGAACCCTTGGCTGTTACCCCTTGACTGGTGCAGTTGAGAGCGAAGCAAGCACCTTGACACAGATCATTCAAGAGATGCTCCTCACAACCACTTCAGAGCGTCAGGGGCGCGTGATTGACCACGACTCAGCTGGGTCCATGGAGAAGAAGAAGCAGGAGGGGTACTTCTAATGGCTCATGCAATGGAAGATCTGATCGCTACTGACATTGAGGCCTACCTTCACGCACACGAGAAGAAGTCGATGTTGCGATTCATCACCTGCGGAAGCGTGGATGACGGTAAAAGCACCCTCATCGGGCGACTTCTCTATGAATCAAAGCTCGTGTTCGAAGACCATATGGCAGCACTTGAAGTTGACTCGAAGAAAGTAGGCACCCAAGGCGGTGATCTGGATTTTGCTTTGCTTGTTGACGGCCTCGCCGCCGAACGCGAACAGGGAATCACAATTGATGTGGCTTACCGATTCTTCTCCACCGAGCGTCGTAAATTCATCGTCGCCGACACGCCAGGTCACGAGCAGTACACACGCAACATGGTGACTGGTGCGTCGACTGCTGAATTGGCAGTTGTGATGATTGATGCCCGCAAAGGTGTGCTCACCCAAACTCGGCGTCACAGCTACTTGGTTTCGCTGCTTGGAATTCGCAAGATCGTGTTGGCGATCAACAAGTTGGACTTGGTTGATTATTCAAAGAAGGTCTACGACGACATTGAAACCGAATATCGCGCTTTTGCAGCCGAAATCGGCCTAACCGATATTCAATGCATCCCGATGTCGGCATTAAAGGGCGACAACATCGTTGAGCCTTCGCCTCACACGCCTTGGTACCACGGCCCGACGCTCGTGGCTCATCTTGAAACTGTGGAAATCGAAGATGCGCTTCAGCACTCACCATTCCGTATGCCTGTGCAGTGGGTGAATCGACCCGATCTTGACTTCCGAGGTTTCTCTGGGCAGGTCCTGAGTGGAATTATTCGACCCGGTGATCGCATCCGAGTGCTTCCTTCGGGGCAGGAAAGTGATGTGGAACGCATTGTCACGTTTGGTGGAGATCTTGACGAAGCAGTTGCGGGACAATCGGTAACTCTCACGCTCACTGATGAGATTGATATCAGTCGTGGTGATGTGATTTCGATTTCCAATAGTCCACCGGCAGTGGCTGATCAGTTTGAAGCACACATCGTGTGGATGGCTGAGAACGAGATGCTCCCTGGACGCCCTTACCTAGCAAAAATTGGCACACGTACTGTCGGCGTCACAGTTACGCACCCAAAGTACAAAGTGAACGTGAACACACTGGAGCACACCGCGACCAAAACTCTCGCCCTAAACGAGATTGGTGTGTGCAACATCAGTTTTGACCGCCCCGTTGCGTTTGATACATACAAAGAGAACCGCGACATGGGCGGCTTTGTGATCATTGATCGCATGACCAACACCACAGTTGGTGCGGGAATGATTGACTTTGCCCTGCGTCGCGCCGACAACGTGCATTGGCAGGCGATCGAGGTCAACAAAGATGCGCACGCAGCAATGAAGGGTCAAAAGCCTGGAGTTGTTTGGTTCACGGGACTATCTGGCTCAGGAAAATCAACGATTGCCAACATCGTTGAAAGAAAACTGCATCAAATGGGACGTCACACCTACATGCTTGATGGCGACAATGTGCGCCACGGTTTGAACCGCGACCTTGGTTTCACAGAAGAAGATCGTGTCGAGAACATTCGTCGTGTGGCCGAAGTTTCGGGATTGATGGTTGATGCCGGATTGATTGTGCTGGTTTCGTTCATCTC
>JAFMEI010000147.1 GCA_017856815.1 Ilumatobacteraceae bacterium | reverse complement strand
TCCACGTCGAAGTGGCGAAATAGGCAGACGCACCAGCTTGAGGGGCTGGCGCCCGAAAGGGCATGGGGGTTCAAGTCCCCCCTTCGACACCACCGCAAGGGCTGGCGCACCGTGCAGGATTGCATGGGGGTTCAAGTCCCCCCTTCGACACCATCGTGAGGACTGGCGCACCGTGCAGGATTGCATGGGCTCAGGTTTTAACGGCCCGACCTGAGTACATGTAGCCAAGGATCTTTGGTCCTGGCATTGAGAAGTTTGCTGTATTCGATAGCTGCAAGCCCGCCTGATCGATGATCGAGAAGATCTCTCGGTTCAGATTGCAACCACCAAAGAGTCGGTTCTGGAGTCCGTTGAAGCGCTCTTGGCGCCTTGCAACTTTGGGGGCAGGTGAGCGCCCATGTTCCAAGAAGACCAAAGAACCTCCCGGCTTAAGAATGCGTCGTGCCTCGTGAAGCGCTGCGGTCGGGTCAGGGATAGTGCAGAGGCTCATGGTTGAGACAACAAAATCCACTGATGCATCGTCAATGTCGATTGATTGTCCGTCGAGTCCTACGTATTCAAGATTGATTGGATGCTTCGTGAGTCGCTTGTCCGCATACTTGCGTGCAGAAGTGGCGGGATCAACTGCCAGGTATCGATCAACGCCTACGGGCAAATACGGCAGGTTTGTTCCTGAACCAAAGCCAATCTCCAGCACCGTGCCGTGGACGGGGTGCGCGGCAAACAACCGCGCCCGCTGCTTACCAAAACCTTTACTGCCACAGGCTTTGTCAATGCCCCAAGGAAGAACTACGCGTTCGTACAAACCCATGTGGAGTGCGTTGAGCCGAAATCAGCCAAACACCAGTGGCAGTTGATCAATTTCGCGCAGGCCTCGACGATACTTGAGCTCAAAGCCGGGTTGGAGCACATACTCGGGGATTCGCTTGTGCCACTCCCGCAATGCAACGCGAAGTTCAATGCGGGCGAGATACGAGCCCACGCAGCGGTGAATACCGGCGCCAAATGCAACATGGGGGTTGATCTCTCTCGTGAAGTCCACATCCATGGGGTTGGCCACTGTGGTTTCACTCAAGTTGATTGCAGCAAGACTCACACGTACGCGAGTACCTTTCGACAGTGGGCAACCGCTGACCTCGGTATCTTGCCGCGTGATTCGCACCACACTCGGCACCGGGGTTTCATAACGCAGCAGTTCTTCTACTGCGAGATGAATAAGGTCTGGATTGTCAACAATTTGTTTTCGGTGCTCGGGATGCTGAGCGAGATAAGCGAATGCGTTCTCCAGCGAGTCAGTCACCGTATCTAGGCCGGCTGGAATAAAGAGAATGCAGATATTCAGCGTTTCCTCGCGCGTGAGAATCCCTTCCTTTTCAAGCTTTAGGAAGTACGAAAGAATGTCGTCGGTTTCTTTCGTCTCGCGCTCGGCCATCGCAGAATTGATGAAATTAACAATCCACATCGATGCTTCACCTTGTTTGGCGATGCGTTCCTCGTCAGTATTACCTGCGGGGCGAATCATGTCTTCTTTGACGCGCTGAAATGAATCAAGCTCACTCATTGGTAATCCCATCAGCGTGAGAAACATCTCGGATGGGAATGGGAGCGCGAATTCATTAGAGAAATCACATGAGCCCCGCTCAATGAACTGGTCAATCAATCGGTTAACGATGGCAACGATTTGATCCTCGCGAGCGTTCATCAACTTGGGTGTGAATAGCGGATCCAGCAGTTTGCGATAGCGCGAGTGGTCGGGGGGATCAATCTGAAGAGGAATTGCACCGGTGTCGGAGCCGAAATAGAGGGCATCTGGCCCTGAAGAAAACACTCCTGGATCACGAAGAACTTGGTTCGAGGCTTCAGCAGTTGTTGTTACTACGTGTTTGGGATCAAGCGGTGATGCAATCACGGGACCCGCAGCCATCATCTTCAACCAGAGCTGTTGCGCATCCGCACCGTAGATGACATCACCGAAATCTTTGCCCAACACGGAGTTGTGCGACTCAGTCGGCATGTTTTCAACGTATTCGAAATCCATAAATCCCCCTTGTTCTATGGTGAGGCAACCCTACTGCTTTCTCGCGGTTGCGCTGTTAGCTCCAATGGCGGCCAAACAAAATCTAACCAGATGGTCAATGTCATCTGCAGAGGGCTCAATGCGGTTGCGCAGGAATCGCTGCAGGAGCGTGAAGACCGTCGCAGTAATTGCATCGGCATCGCGATGCGGATCCTCAGAGCCACATCCCGCGAGTGGATCAATCAAAATTTCAGCAAGGTCTGCATAGGCATCGTTTTTGTCGGTTCTCGATCGATCACTTACTGAAGCAGCGTTCCAAAGAACCGCACGGGTGGGTTCTGCGATTGACGGATCGGCTGCCTGTTGCATGATGCAACTTATCCAAATGGTGATCTGACGCCGAGGGTCAGAGTGTTTGTTCATCTGGTGCGACACATAAGAGACGAGTCGCTCAGCACCCGCTTCGGCTACTGCCAGCACAAGGTCTTCTTTTGAGGAAAAGTGCCTGTAGAACGCGTCGTTAGAAACCTGCGCTTCACTCACAATGTCGGCCACACGAGGGCTCGCAGAGGTGCCACTGCGGGCCATAACTGCCAAACCGGCGTCGAGCAGACGCTGAACTTCGTCGGAATACTCAGCCTCGCGTTCAGCCAATGAGCGGCGTGCGATCCTTGCAGCAGTTGGCAGAACGGGATTCTTGCTCATCGGAATGTGATTATACTGCTTTGTCGTTAGCCCGATTACGGGACGAGTTGAGGGGGAGTCATGGGTTGGGATTTTGAAACTGAGCCTGAATTTCAGGAGAAGTTGGAATGGGCGCGGGCGTTCGTCAAAAAAGAGGTTGAACCGCTTGACACTTTGATTCCTCACCTTCAGTTCACGCCACCAGACGACAAACTACGCAAGTACACGGATCCATTGAAGGCTGAAGTGCGCAAACAACGTCTATGGGCGTGCCACTTGGGTCCGGATCTCGGTGGTGAGGGCTATGGACAAGTGAAGCTGTCCCTCCTGAATGAAATTCTTGGAACGTCTCCTTGGGCGCCGGTGATCTTTGGAACACAAGCTCCAGATACCGGCAACGCCGAAATCATCGCTCATTACGGGAACGACGAGCAGAAAGAGAAGTACCTAAAGCCTCTTTTGAACGGCGAGATGTTCTCTTGCTACTCAATGACCGAGCCACATGCTGGTGCAGATCCAACTCTGTTCACCACCTCAGCTGTTCGCGATGGAGATGAGTGGGTGATTAACGGTTGGAAGTTCTATTCGTCGAATGCTCGAACCGCTTCGTTCCTCATTGTCATGGTGGTAACCAATCCTGATGTGAGCGCGTATCAAGGAATGTCTATGTTCTTGGTGCCCACTGATACCCCTGGTGTGAAAATTGTGCGCAATCTTGCGTCGGGTCTCGAACCCGATGAAATGGCATCCCATGCTCTAATTCATTACGACAACGTGCGCGTACCAAATGAGGCGCTTCTCGGCGGTGAAGGCCAAGCATTTGCGATTGCGCAGACGCG
>JAFMEI010000146.1 GCA_017856815.1 Ilumatobacteraceae bacterium | reverse complement strand
ATCGTGCCGATATTCACATGCGGCTTAGTGCGCTCAAACTTTGCCTTGCTCATTGTATTTCTCCTGTTTTTCGGATCGTTAGGTTGTCAAAGAACTGATTCGCGAGTGACGGTTATTCGCCGCGCACGCGCTTGATGATTTCCTGCGCGATTGCATTTGGCACTTCTTGGTAGGAGTGGAATTGCATCGTGTAGGTCGCACGCCCCTGAGTGCGTGAACGAAGGTCTGTACTGTAGCCGAACATCTCAGAAAGTGGAACTTGAGAGCGGACCACCTGGGTGTTTCCGCGAGCTTCCATACCTTCAATACGGCCACGGCGGCTTGAGAGGTCACCCATCACGTCGCCCATGTACTCCTCTGGCGTAACCACTTCCACGGCCATGATTGGCTCGAGAAGCACTGGCTTTGCCATTTCGGCAGCCTTCTTGAACGCCATCTGACCGGCGATCTTGAATGCCATTTCGCTGGAGTCCACGTCGTGGTACTGGCCGTCAACGAGTGACGCGCGCACGTCCACGGTTGGGTATCCCGCGAGCACGCCGTTGTCGAGCGCGCTCTGGATGCCTTGGTTCACTGGCTGGATGTATTCGCGTGGCACGCGGCCGCCGGTGATCTTGTCCACGAATTCGTAACCGCCGCCAGGGCCGGTGGGCTCGAGTGTGATCTTCACAACTGCGAACTGACCCGAACCACCCGACTGCTTGATGTGGCGATACTCCACACTCTCAACAACCTTGGTGATGGTCTCGCGGTATGCAACCTGTGGCTTACCAACAGTTGCTTCAACTGCGAACTCGCGCTGCATGCGGTCAACAAGAACTTCAAGGTGAAGCTCACCCATTCCGGAGATAACGGTCTGACCGGTTTCTTCATCGGTGCGCACACGGAAGGTTGGGTCTTCGTCAGAAAGTGACTTGAGCGCCTTGCCGAGTTTGTCTTGGTCGTTCTTGGTCTTTGGCTCAATAGCAACGTGAATAACCGGATCTGGGAATTCCATGCGCTCGAGAATGATCGAGTTGGTCTTGTCGCAAAGTGTGTCACCAGTGGTTACATCTTTGAAACCGAGACCAGCAACGATGTCGCCAGAGAATGCGGTGTCGATGTCTTCGCGGTTGTTTGCGTGCATGAGGAGCAAGCGGCCAATGCGCTCGCGCTTTTCCTTCACGCTGTTGTAAACCTCGTCACCCTTGGAAACGCTGCCCGAGTACACGCGGAAGTATGTGAGCTTGCCGAATGGGTCAGCCACGATCTTGAACGCGAGTGCCGAGAACGGCGCAGCGTCGTCAGCTGCACGGGTGAGGGTTTCATCACCCTTTAAGTTCGTGCCTTCTGCTGGTGGAATGTCGAGCGGGCTTGGCATGAAGTCAACAACGGCGTCGAGCATTGGCTGCACGCCCTTGTTCTTGAATGCTGAACCACAAAGGATCGGCACGAGCGAACCAGCGATGGTGCCCTTGCGCAATCCGGCGATGATCTCATCGCGTGTGAGCTCTTCATCGGCGAGGTACTTCTCCATGAGAGCTTCGTCTTCGCTTGCTACGAGCTCGAGGAGTTCGGCGCGATACTGCGCGGCCTTGTCTGCGTATTCAGCTGGGATCGGCTTCTCTTCGAAGGTTGCACCCTTGTCGTCACCTTCGTAAACGATGGCAACCATCTTCACGAGGTCAATGATTCCGAGGAAGTCTGCTTCGGCGCCGAGTGGGAGCTGCGTAACAGCAGGCACGCACTCAAGGCGATCCTTGATCATGTCGAGTGTGCGGTAGAAGTTTGCACCGGTGCGGTCCATCTTGTTGATGAAGCACATACGCGGCACGTTGTACTTGTTCGCTTGGCGCCACACGGTTTCGGTCTGTGGCTCCACACCAGCAACGGAGTCGAACACTGCAACTGCACCGTCGAGCACGCGCAGTGAGCGCTCTACTTCAATGGTGAAGTCCACGTGGCCAGGGGTGTCGATGATGTTGATGCGATGGTCGCGCCAGAAAGTGGTGGTGGCAGCAGAAGTAATGGTGATGCCGCGCTCTTGTTCCTGCACCATGTGGTCCATGGTTGCTGCACCTTCGTGCACTTCACCGATCTTGTAGGTCTTGCCGGTGTAGTAGAGGATGCGCTCGGTCGTGGTGGTCTTGCCGGCGTCGATGTGCGCCATGATGCCGATGTTGCGGTACTTCTCGAGTGGGTAATCGCGCTTTGCCATTTTCTTCTCTGTCTGCTCTCGGGGGTGAAATTTCGCTACTTACATGGAGAACGACCGGGTTACACCCCCGGCCGTTTTCCTGATTTCTCTAATTACTCAATTCCGTGGGACGCGGGGTCACCAGCGGTAGTGAGCAAACGCCTTGTTGGACTCAGCCATCTTCTGCATGTCGTCACGCTTCTTCACAGAAGCGCCGAGACCATTAGCTGCATCAAGCACTTCGTTGGCGAGGCACTCGGCCATGGTCTTTTCGCGGCGTGAACGTGCGTTGTCTACAACCCAACGGATTGACAGCGTGGTCGCGCGGCGCGGACGAACTTCAACGGGCACCTGATAGGTGGCGCCACCAACACGACGGCTGCGCACTTCAAGTGGCGGACGAACGTTGTCGAATGCGCGCTTCAGCGTGGCGATCGGCTCAGAGCCGGTCTTTTGCTCAACGATTGTGAGCGCGTCGTAAACGATTTTTTCAGCGGTGCTCTTCTTACCGTGGAGCATCACCTTGTTCACGATCTGGGTAACAAGCAGTGAACGGTAAACGGGATCGGGCGAGAGTTCGCGGCGGGGGGCGGGACCTTTACGGGGCATTTTTCTTTACCTTCTACTTCTCGCGCTTTGCGCCGTAACGGCTGCGCGCCTGCTTGCGGTTCTTCACACCGGCTGCGTCGAGCGCGCCGCGAATGATCTTGTAGCGAACACCTGGAAGGTCACGAACACGGCCGCCACGCACGAGCACGATTGAGTGCTCTTGCAGGTTGTGGCCTTCGCCCGGAATGTATGCGGTTACTTCAACACCTGAGGTGAGACGAACACGTGCAACTTTGCGCAATGCGGAGTTCGGCTTCTTGGGTGTGGTTGTGAACACGCGCGTGCACACACCACGACGCTGGGGTGAGCCCTTCAGCGCCGGGGTCTTGGTCTTGGTTGTCTTTGAGGAGCGACCCTCACGGATCAACTGTTGAATTGTGGGCACGCAACTGCCTTTCAGAGTTAGCTACTTGTACTTGCCTTTGGGCGTGGAACACCCAAGACAACCCCTACGCCGCCCGCAGGACCTTGAAATGATAGGGGCAGGGCCTCTCGCTGGGCAACCCGGCGGAAATTAGCGGGTTTTGGGGGCCCGGAGCGGGATTTCGGGGGGTGGTCTGGGGAGTGGCCACTGCCCTGCCGCACCTTATATATGAGGTGTTGGTCAGCTTGCCGGATGCAATGAACCCTTCAAAATGCCAAGCAGGAAGACTTCTGCGTGGCCAAACAATAATTCAGCCCGTACTTTGGAACCCATTTTGTCCAAACATCCGTTCAATAGTTGGTCAACCATTACACCTTAAGAAGCCTCAGGTGCGTTCACGGTGTTCGTGATGTTCACGAAGTGTTGTGTT
>JAFMEI010000145.1 GCA_017856815.1 Ilumatobacteraceae bacterium | reverse complement strand
GGGCCGCGCAATCTTTTCTGGAGATGGCACATCATTGAATGGTCGCAATGCATGCACGGGATCGCTCACCATTCCAACCGGAGTTACCTCAATCGGAGACATGGCGTTCTATGGCGATACAGCCATCACGAGCGTGGTGATTCCCCGAACGGTGACTGCTATTGGGAGCCAGGCGTTTCAAAATTCATCGAACCTTACGGCCATCCGGTTCGGCGGGAACGCACCAACTTTAGGGAGCAATGTATTTAGTGGCATCACTAATGCAACTGTTTATGCATCAGTAGGCGCGACAGGTTTTGCTACCAATTCTCTCGGCAAGTGGAATGGCATGCCACTGCGACAACCAGCATGGGCAAGTGTGAAGCCGACAGTAACTGGGCGGCCAAAAGCAACCGCAGAGGGGCGTAACAAACTGACTGCCAACAAGGGCACATGGTTTGGTGGTCCTAATCCTCTAATTACTTACAAGTGGTACACGTGCAATAGTGCGATCACCACGCCACGCAAAAACGTACCTACAGGATGCTCACGAATCGGTGGAGCAAATACAAACCAGCTTGCTGTGGAGCTGGCGTACAAAGGCAAGTTCATAGCAGTTGCGGTAACCGGCAAAGCTACGGGTAGCCCAGCGACGAGTTGGGTGTCAAAGACCACCGCCAGGGTTTCTTGACATTATTCGAGCATCGCCTGATAGTGGCATCATTCCTTTCGATCTCACCATCACCTTGGATCCCACAATCGCCTAGTCTGCGTTGATGGAAAATGTCTCTATTTTCAAATCGAAACGCCGCAAAAGTTTGTTGCTGGCCGCCTTTGTTACATCAACCCTGTTTGGCGCGGTCAGTAGTGGAGACATCGTCCAGGCGGAGTCATCAGTTGATATAGATAGCACTGAGAACCCATTGAGTGCCCTGGCTGGATCTGCGTTACAACTCGATGGGGAAGGACCATCTGCTTTTGGCGGGCTTACGCAACTCAGCGAAGCCATTGAAACTGTGGGCACTGGGCCAATCGTGGCGGCAAATCCCAGTTTTACCGCAAGCGAATTAAGACTCACCGCGAAAGACTCCGACGCATTTGTGAACCATTTGGGGAAATTGCTTTACATCGATACAGGCCTTGCAACTTCTGCGCATGATTCACATGGCCATGAGGAAGAGGCTCACGAAGACGAACTCGTACCAAGCCTGATTGTCGGGACGGACCAGACGTTCGAATTGCAGAGCCGCCCTGGTTCATTGCGCACGGTTTATTTGGATTTTAACGGAGCAACTGTAGCCAATACGGCTTGGAACTTTGGAGGGCCGGATGTAATTGAAGCACCGGCATTTGATCGTGATGGCGATCCAACATCATTCAGCGTTTACGAACAGGCATACATTCAGCAAACTTGGGCACAGGTAGCCGAGGATTACGCACCATTTGATGTGAATGTGACCACAAAGGATTTGGGCTCTGATGCATACCTACTACTCACAAACTTTGACAATACGTTTGGATCATGGGTTGTAATTACGAACGAAATCGTCGGCAACGTGTGCGGCCTTTGCGGTGGCGTGGCATATGTAGATGCATTTGATGACCTATACCAGGCCTATTATCAACCGGCTTGGGCCTTCGCTTCAGACAATGGCTCTGGTTACTTGTCGCAGACAATCTCTCACGAAGTCGGCCATAATCTTGGGCTTCGTCACGACGGTACTTTGCCCTCCACCAACAACTATTACGCAGGCCACGAAAACTGGGGCCCAATTATGGGTGGGGGCGCCACCAACGCAGTTTCGCAATGGTCAAATGGGAATTATCCAAACGCTAATCGGACTGAAGACGACCTAGGAATTATTGCCTCCAATGGTGCAGCACTAATTGCAGATGATTATGGAAATAATTCAATTGACGCGCACGCTACAGCTCTCAGCTCACCTATTAGCGGAGTAATAACCACCGAGGGCGATGTTGATGTGTTCGAGATTGAAGCTGGCCCTGGCACGCTTAACCTACGCGCCACGCCCGCTGCATATTCACCCAACCTCGACATCAAATTGCAAGTGCAATCTGCAGACGGAACCGTACTTGCAGAAAGTGATCCACTTTCCGATGAGGCCAACATGCAAGTTGGTTGGGTTACAAGCACGTCAACCGGTATGGGGGCAGCCATTGATTATGTAATGGCAAGCGCCGGAACAATTTATGTGGTCGTAGATGGAGTTGGTGCTGAAGGCGGAGGGATCACGGGCTACAACGATTACGGCAGCCTTGGTAAATATCAGTTGTTTTTGGGCGAACCCGAGCTAACGCTTTCTGTATCTGGCCCGGGATCATTGGTATCTGTTGCAAATGGTATTAATTGCAGTGCCGTCTGCACATCAGAACATGCTTACGACTCAACGGTTACGCTCACGGCAACGCCACTAGCTGGTGCTCGTATCGCCTACTGGACTGGTGCGTGCGAGATGATTGCATTCGATTACGAGGAAAGCTCAACATGCCAAGTGAAGATTGACCAGGCACGTGAGGTATCGGCTGTGTTCCGTTACAACCGATCGGTTGCGGTTTCGGTTACGGGCTCAGGCACTGTGAGCACAGACACAAATGGGTGGACGATCAGTTGCTCGAGTAGTGGCGGGGTGTTGTGTTCAGATACCGATTGGCGGCCATATGTAACGCTCACGGCTACACCCGGACCTGGCTATTTGTTCGGGGAATGGGGAGGTAGTTGTACTGGGGAAACTCCAACCTGTACGTTGCTGATGACCGAAGCGAAAAATGTGACGGCCTCATTTGCCTCCGAGAGCACATTGAGTGTTGGGATTGTGGGCTCAGGGGGTGTGCAGTCAGACGCGGATGGAATTGACTGCAGCGGTCCTACCTCGGGCACACCGTGTTCGAGTGTTTTTGACGCAACCACGACCGTAGTTCTAACTGCCACGGCCACAACCGGATACGTCTTTGATGGTTGGAGTGGTGATTGCACAGGTACAGGTAGTTGCACCGTCTCGATGAACACAGATAGAGACGTGATAGCTACTTTCACCACAGGCGCAACCGTGAGTGTCGAGATAACCGGACGCGGATCTGTCACATCCAGCGATGATGCGATTGATTGTGCAGGTCCAACTTCAGGGACTCCGTGTGAACACCGTTATTACACTTCATCACAAATCACGCTTACGCCAACTGCGGACTATGGATCCACCTTTGTGGGTTGGAGTGGCGCATGTACAGGTACTGCCACTTGTATTGTCAACACTTCCGCTTCGCGAAGTGTTGTTGCCGCTTTTGAAGACGACCAACTTCTGATTGTGGAGTTTGCTGGCGATGGCGCAGGCACTGTCGAGATTGAAGGAATCGATCCAGGCTGCACGTCTCAATGCCTCCTGTATTTACCGTACGGGTCGGAGATTGACCTGACCGCAACTGACGGCCCGGGCTTTTTCACGTCTTGGTCGGGAGACTGCTCGGGTTCGAATGCGCAATGCACGGTGACAATGGATGGAGCACAAACTGTGTCAGCGAGTTTTGATGCAGGTGACTCATTCTCAGTTCTCTACTGGGGCGAAGGCGATGTCGAGACCTCTAACGGTTTCATTGACT
>JAFMEI010000037.1 GCA_017856815.1 Ilumatobacteraceae bacterium | reverse complement strand
CGGTTGATTGATGCTTGGCATCGACTGGACAAACTCGCTGGCTATGCGAGTGTCAACTACGGCTGATTACTTCTTTTGTTTTGGAATGTTGGCGCGCATTCCAATTGCAAACATTTTGCGCCTCAATCGGCGCGGGGTCACATTTGTGACTGCATCGAGAACTTTGTAGACAGTTCCGGGCACTGAAACTGGCTTGTTGCGCGCAACGTCTTCTAAGCCAACTCGCGCGACCAAAGCAGATGATGTCCACATCTTTTTCGGGAAAATGTCGTGGTGGTTTCCGGTACCAGCAACTTGCTGAAACTCAGTTGCTGTCAGCCCCGGGCAAAGTGCGGTCACATGCACTCCTGCACCTTTCAGTTCCACATTCATCGCTTGGCTGAGGCTTAGGACATACGCCTTAGTTGCCGAATAAACCGCCATGAATGCCGATGGGTTGAAGGCCGCAATGCTTGAGACATTCAAGATGAAACCACGGCCTCTAGGCGCCATGGTTGCTGCAGCGGCACGTGAAATGAGCGATAACGAAGTGCAGTTAAGTGTCAGCTCATCAGCCATGCGTTGTGGATCGTGTGTGGCGAGCAGGGTTTGTGAGCCAAAGCCAGCATTGTTGACTACAAGATCAATCGGATTCGTGTCACTTGCAACACGCTGCACCACTGCAGCCACACCCTCTTTTGTTACTAGGTCCGCCACGAGCACCTCGATGCCAGGAAGTTCCTTAGCCAAAGCTTCGAGCCGATCTTTGCGTCGGGCAACCACCACCACTGGAATACCTGCAGCTGCCAGTTGACGCGTTATTTCTTCGCCAATGCCGCTGGAGGCTCCTGTAACGAGAGCACGTGTAAAGGGGTAACCGGCCATCGGTGGCCCGCCGCAATCAGTGGGCAGCTATGCCCGTGTGGCCAGCTGCCGTGAGACGTGCCTGAGCGCGACGCAGAGCCGCTTCAGCCTCGGCATCGTGACCTTGACGCAGGGTCTCTTCAGCGCGCTCACGTGCGCGCTGAGCGCGTGTGATGTCAATCTCTGCAGCCAGCTCGGCGTTGTCCGACAGAATCGTGACCGTTGAGCCGTTCACCTGCACGAATCCGCCATGGACTGCGATGTCCTGTACGGAACCGTCGACCAAATAGACCCGTGTGTGGTTCTCAACGAGAGACCCGAGGAACGGGGCATGGCCCGCGAGAAACGCGATCTCACCCCCACCAGCGGTGCGGGTAATGACCTGGTTTGCCTCGCCCGAGTAGAGAACTCGCTCGGGTGAGACAATCTCAATGGTCAATGACGCACCAACGGCCATTATGCGTTCTCCTGCAGCGCCTTCGCCTTGGCGAGCACCTGCTCGACGCCACCGACGTTCAAGAACGCCTGCTCTGGAACTTCGTCGAGTTCACCGTTGATCAGAGCCTCAAAGCTCTCTACGGTTTCAGCAACCGGCACGTACTCACCAGATACACCGGTGAACACTTCGGCCACATAGAACGGCTGCGACAAGAAGCGCTGTACCTTTCGTGCGCGTGACACGGTAAGGCGGTCTTCTTCTGAGAGTTCATCAAGACCAAGAATTGCGATGATGTCCTGGAGTTCCTTGTAGCGCTGGAGGATTTCCTGTACGCGACGAGCAACGTTGTAGTGACGATCACCAACAACTTCTGGCGAGAGAATTGTCGAAGTCGATGCGAGTGGGTCCACCGCTGGGTAGATACCAAGTGATGCAATCTGACGGCTGAGTTCAGTGGTTGCGTCCAAGAAGGTGAACGTAGTGAACGGCGCTGGGTCGGTGTAGTCGTCTGCAGGCACGTAAACGGCTTGCAGAGAAGTAATCGAACGACCACGGGTCGATGTGATTCGCTCCTGCAACTGACCCATTTCGTCAGCAAGCGTTGGCTGGTAACCCACGGCTGATGGCATACGACCGAGAAGTGTGGACACTTCAGATCCAGCCTGCACGAAACGGAAGATGTTGTCGACGAACAACAACACGTCTTGGTTCTGGACGTCACGGAAGTACTCCGCCATGGTCAACGCCGACAATGCAACGCGAAGTCGCACTCCCGGTGGCTCGTCCATCTGACCAAAAACGAGTGCGGCTTTTTCGAACACGCCCGACTCTTCCATTTCAAGACGAAGGTCGGTTCCTTCGCGGGTGCGCTCACCCACGCCAGCGAACACTGACACACCACCGTGCTTGGAGGCCACGCGGTTAATCATCTCGGTGATGAGAACGGTCTTGCCCACTCCTGCACCACCGAACAAACCGATCTTTCCACCGGCAAGATATGGGGTGAGAAGGTCGATGACCTTGATGCCGGTTTCAAACATGCGCTTTGAAGGCTCGAGGGTGTCAAATGCGGGTGCTGGACGGTGAATCTCCCACCGCTCAGTGTTGGCAAACTTTGCCGGGTCGTCGTCGAGCACGTCACCCCACACGTTCCACACATGACCAAGGGTCGATGAGCCAACTGGCACCTGGATGCCGTGACCGGTGTTGCGCACTGCGGTACCACGGGTAAGGCCGTCGGTTGGCTTCAGACAAACAGCACGTACTCGGCTGTCACCGAGCTGCTGTGCGACTTCAGCCAAAATCACGTTCGGCTTTCCATCCACCATCACGGTGAACTCAAGCTCGGTGTTCAGCTCGGGCAGCGCACCACGCGGAAATTCCACGTCGATAACTGGACCTGCAATGGCGACAACTCGGCCGTCCTTTAGGTCTTCATTGGATGCAGTCATACTCATTTTGATTTCTCCTGCTCAGATTCTTCCGCTGGTGAGATTGTCTTCAAGTGCGAGTTCGATGAGACGCGCGGTCTCGTCTTTGTCGCCTGACGACAGTGCTTCCGCACCGCCGACGATTTCCATAATTTCTGTCGTGATCGAGTCCTGACGCGCGCGGTTCATGATGCGCGACAAGTTCTTGATCAACTCTTCTGCGTTGTCAGTTGCGGACTTCATCGCGCGCTGACGGAACGCGTGTTCAGATGCCGCCGCATTCAAAAGCGCGGCATAAATGCGCGCTTCGACATAGCGCGGCAAGAGGTGGTTGAGGATCGTGGTCGGATCTGGTTCGTATTCATAATCAGCAGACACTCCCTCTTGGCCACCAGCAGTGACTGCTTCGGTGTCAAGTGGAACGAGTGGACGCAAAACAACTTCTTGTGAACCCGCAGAAATAAAGCGCGTGTAAACGAGCTCCACTTTGTCAACTGCACCAGATACAAACAGGTCAACCACGTACTGACCGATTGCGATCGCGTCTGCGTGTGCTGGGCTGTCTGAGAAACCAGCAAAACCTTCGCCAAGTTTGTAGTCGCGGAAGCGTAGGTACGACTCAGCCTTGCGACCAACTGGCACCACGATGTAGTTCTTGCCCGCGAGCACATCGGCTTTGACTTCACCTTCAACTGCACGAAGCACGCCGGTGTTGTAACCACCGCAGAGACCGCGGTCTGCAGTCACAGCGACATAACAAGTTGTCTTAACTTCGGAGCGACCCGCCAGAAATGGTGTGTCACGTGATGCGCCAGCGGCGGCGAGGTCACGAACTACAGCGGTGATCTGTTCCGAATACGGAACAGCCGCTTGTACTCGCTGCTGGGCCTTGACGATGCGGGACGCCGCGATCAACTCCATTGCGCGAGTGATCTTCTTTGTCGCCTGCACCGACCGAATACGGCCACGCAGAATTCGTTCCTGACCTCCTGCCATCTAGATCACTCCGTGGCGAGGGTCTTGTTGCTTGCGGCGGCGCCGAGTTCTTCCGCATCTGTTGCGGTCGGATCAGCGGCACCGGCAGCAGCGGCCGATGTCTTGAATGTCTTCTTGAATGCTTCGATGATTCCAGCAAGATCGGATGGGACGTCCGACTTTGGATCCTGACGAATGCCAGCCAACAGCGCACCGTGGCGGGTACGCATGTGATCAAGCAACTCGGACTCAAAGCGACGCACATCAACCACTGGCAAATCGTCCAGATAGCCCTTAGTGCCAGCAAAAATTGAAACAACCTGCTCTTCAACCGGCATTGGGCTATTGAGTGGCTGCTTCAACAACTCCACCAAGCGGTAACCGCGCTCAAGCTGAGCTTTCGAGATGGCGTCCAATTCCGAACCGAAGGTTGCGAACGCTTCGAGTTCGCGGAACTGCGCGAGGTCAAGCTTCAGTGTGCCCGACACGCTCTTCATCGACTTGATCTGCGCCGCACCACCCACGCGCGACACCGAGATGCCCACGTCAACAGCAGGGCGCACACCGGACTTAAACAGTGAGTCCTGGAGGTACACCTGGCCGTCGGTGATTGAAATCACGTTCGTCGGAATGTAAGCCGAAACGTCACCAGCCTTGGTTTCGATCACCGGCAGAGCAGTGAGCGATCCTGCACCATTGGCGTCGCTCAGCTTCGCTGCGCGCTCAAGCAAGCGGCTGTGTAGGTAGAAGACGTCTCCTGGGTATGCCTCACGACCTGGTGGGCGACGCAGAAGAAGCGCGAGTTGGCGGTATGCCTCTGCTTGCTTGGAGAGGTCGTCGTAAACCACGAGTGCGTGCTCACCGTTTTCCATCCAGTGCTGACCCATCGCGCAACCACCGTATGGAGCGAGATACTTGAACGGCGCCGGATCAGATGCAGGAGCCGCAACAACGACGGTGTACTCGAGTGCACCGAACTGACGCAGGGTTTCCACAGTCTGGGCAACCGTTGAGCCCTTCTGGCCGATTGCAACGTAGATGCACTTAACGCCAAGACCCTTTTGGTTAAGGATCGTGTCGATTGCGATGGTGGTCTTACCGGTCTTGCGGTCACCGATGATCAGTTCGCGCTGCCCACGACCAATTGGGGTCATTGCATCAATGGCCTTGATGCCAGTCTGCAATGGTTCGTGCACGGGCTTACGGCCCATGATGCCTGGAGCTTGAACCTCTACGCGGCGGTTGATGCCTCCGACGATGTCGCCCTTGCCGTCGATTGGCTCGCCGAGAGCGTTCACAACGCGACCAAGCAGAGCATCACCGACCGGCACCGAAAGGATGCGACCAGTTGCCTTTACGGTCTGACCCTCTTCGATGTGATCCGCATCGCCGAGAACAACAGCACCGATTGCGTGCTCGTCAAGGTTGAGCGCGAGACCGATTGTGCCGTCTTCGAATTCAAGCAACTCGTTCACTGCACAACCGGGAAGGCCACTCACGCGAGCGATACCGTCGCCCACTTCGGAGACGCGGCCGACTGTCTGCTTGTCATAGTCAGGCTTGTAGCCCTCGAGACCTTTTGCAATCGACGCTGCAATGTCTGTTGCGGAGATTTGTAGATCTGCCATGTCTTGGTTTCCTTTTCTCAGATCCTGGACTTCAAGTCTTCGATGCTCTTGCGAACACTTACGTCAATGACGTCGTCGCCAACGGTGGCAACTACACCACCCACAACCGAAGTGTCGACAACAAATTGCGGAGCAATCTGCGTGCCAGCTTTCTTGGTTAATGCCGAAGCGATGCGCGCTTTCTGATCATCAGACAGCGACACCGCCGTGCGTACAACCGCGACTTCTTTGTTGCCTGAATGTGCAGCGCGCTTAGCGAATGCATCGACAATCGCCGACAACTCACTAACTCGACCAGCACCCACGATCATCGAAACGATCTGAGTGGTCGCAACACTCGCTTTGCCACCGAGGAGATCCTCCACGATTGCCTGACGCTTCTGGGCCGGGATGAACGAGTCACCGAGCGCTGTGCGCAACGCATCACTGCTTTCGAAAGCATTCTTTGCTTGCGAGAGTTCTGCAGCGACTTGCTCCAAGCTTTCCTCGGCGCGGGCGATCTCAAACAAGGCGCGGGCGTAGCCTTCGATACGTGCTTGGCTCATCGCTATGCACCTACCTTCGAGATGAAGCCCTCGATGAGGTCTTGCTGGGTCTTTGCATCGAGGGTCTCGCGAGTTACGCGTTCGAGAACCGCACTACTGAGGCGTGCGATCTCGCTGCGAAGTTCGTCGTTCCCTCGGCCCTGCATGTTGCCGATTTCGGCGCTTGCCTTGGCTTCGAGGTCCGCGAGTTCTGCTTGGAGACGAGCACGACCATCAGCGAGAACCGCTGCTGCTTGCGCATCTGCTTCAGCCAGAATCTTTGAGCGCTCAGCAGCGATGTCACCAAGAGCCGAGCGAATGCCAGCGGCATCACTTTCAGCCTTTGACTTCGCTGAACTTGCTGCATCGAGTTCTTTTTGAATTCTTTCGGTGCGCGCACCAAAAGACTTCTTCGCCATCGGCAAAGCAAATTTTCCAAGCGCGGCAAAAACCAAGATCGACGAAATACCGCCGTAAATGATCTCTGCTTTCTCTGGCCAGAGCCAGTGAATCGATTGGCTTGGATCCGCAGCCAATATTGCACTGAGCATTGAACCGATCATCGCGAACCTCCTGCCATGGCATCGGCGATTGCGCGTTCCACCACAGCTGCATCAGGAGCGCGGCCCACTGACAATTCCGTTGCCCGAGTCACCACTGCCGACACCGCAGCAGTGATCTGGGAACGGTTTGCTTCGCGTGCTGCACTGAGTGCTGCATCCGCCTCACTGCGACGCGCTGCGATCCGCGAGTTCAACTCGTTGATTGCCGCCTGACGCTCGGAGTCGAGAGTCTGGCGTGCGGCGTCAACCTTTGCTGCAGCTTCAGCACGAACGGCCACCAACGCCTTTTCGTACTCGGCCACGTCACCACGTGCGGCCGCGGTTGTGGCCTCGGCGCTTTCATGGTCGGCACGAATACCGGCGTAACGGTCATCCATTCCCTTTTTCAATTTGGGGAACAGGAAGTAACGGATCGCAACCGCCATCACCACGAAGGAAAGACCGCCCCATAGGAGCTCCTTGCCTTCAGGTGCGATCGGGTTGGGACCCATGTCCTGACCTTCTTCTGCCTCAATTTTCGGCGTGACGAGACCCGTGGATTGACCCACGAGTTTCACCTGTACCGAATTCTCACCTCTATGGGTGATGACTGCTGTCAGCATGTCAGCTCCTGCGCTGCATTAGACGGGTAATGACTTTCCTTGAGCGTTCTTCGAATCTCAGGCGAACTTGAGAAGGATGAACACCACGAATCCGATAAGCGCGAGCGCTTCGGTAAATGCGATACCGAGGAACATCGTGGTACGAACCATGCCAGCTGCTTCAGGCTGACGAGCCATTGCCGAAACGGCCTGACCCACGAGGTAACCGATGCCAATGCCGGGTCCGATGGCTGCAAGGCCATACGCAAAACCGGCTGACGCCGCAGCTGCGATGTTCTTTTCATCTGCAGCAGTTTTGGCAACCGTGTCAACGGTCTCCGCGGCAAGTCGTGCAAGTGCTTCCATTTTTTCTTTCTCCTATGTGTCGTTGGTTTAGGGAGATCTCTTACTTGTTTTCTTCTCAGTGCTCCGGATGCACCGCACCACCGATATACACGGCGGTGAGGATCGTGAAGATGTAGGCCTGCAGGAATGCAACCAACACTTCGAATCCGGTGAGGAAGATCAACATGAACATCGGCAAAACGCCGAAGGGTACGAGAACTTTGTCGCGCGCTTGGAATAGTGCCTCCGACAACAGTGCGAAGGTGACCAGAAGAATGTGGCCAGCAAGCATGTTTGCGAAGAGTCGCACCATCAGCGAGAACGGACGCACGATGATCGTTGAGATGAACTCAATCGGAGTCACAAGTGCATACAACGCCTTTGGCACACCAGGCGGGAAGAGAACGGACTTGAAGTAACCGCCGAAGCCCTGATGCTTGATGCCAGCACCGTTGTAAATAATCCAGACAAGGATCGACAAGAACGCAGGAATCGCCATACGCGCAGTAGCGGGCATCTGCAAGATCGGAATAATTCCCGGTGCGTTACACAAGTAAATGAAGACGAAAAGTGAAAGAAGAAATGGTGTCCAACCAAGACCGTCACGACCCATGGTCTGCATCACAATTCCGTTTTCAACAAACTCAACTGTGGTCTCAGCAAAGTTACGAACACCAGTTGGCGCTTTACGGTGATCCTGTCGCGTAGCGAGGATAAAGACCACAATTGCGATCAGCGCTGCTGCAACTGCAATGAGGCCAACTTTGTTGAGACTCGGTGCAACTTCACGCCAGCGCAGGATTTCGTTAATCGGTGGAAACTCAAGTGCGAACACGGTGGTGTGATCCTTCGTAGTTGGTTAGATCGAATCGAGGGGCTTAACGGACTCTATGTTGGCAGATTCAGGCTTCAACCCAGGAAACGCGAGCGACGCTGCCACGTGTCGCATTTCCCAAAAAAGTAATCCAAGGTGGGTGACGATCAGCGTGATCCCAAGTGCGACAAGTGACACCCACCCGGCGTCCTTAACGAGAATTACGGCCAGGAAAATGAGTCCAAGGCGACCCAGGTAACCAAATAGAACCGCGCCCATCATGAGAGCTAGCGAGATTCTCACAGTTAGTGAGATTGTGAGCGCCGCCAACATGAAGTTTAGGAGCACGATCGCAATTCCATATCCGGCTGACCAAACACCGTTCAATCCCCAGATCACCCCGCAAACCGCCAAATACAGAGGGGTGAAAATAAGCCCACGGCGAACCATGTCTCGGCCAACTTCCATCTCGGGCGCTGGGCCCTCAACGCGAGTGACAAAGCTGTCGCTCATGAGTCTTTGGCCTTATGCGACGAAGCCGACATCGCGTTGCGCTCGGCTTCAAGCACTTTCATGTTCGCGTCGTAGGTGTACCAAAGCTTGACGAATTGTCCAACCACCGAGAACGTGAACATCCCGATCATGAACCAGGGGGTCGTTTCCAGCCATAAATCCAGCGCCAAACCAATGAGGAAGAAGACAGTGATGACGCCGGCAAATTCAGCACCACGAGAGAGATTGTCATCAGGACGAACCTTTGACTTCGGTACGGGTACCAGTGGCAACTCGGGTCCTCGGGTTTTCCGCTCAGCGAGCGCGTTCACACCTTGTGAACGCACGCACAATCTATATGCCAAAAGGGTCGGAGGGCAAAACGCCTCAGGGGCGCCGGCGTCTCACCTCAGGGTGCAGTGCTGTGTAGAGGGCGAGTCCCACTGCGGCCAGCACGAATACAACGAGCCTTCTGCCCGCCTCGGCGAACACGAAATACAACACGAGCCCCGATAACAGTGCGGTCCATGCCCAAAGGATGAGAACGCTTCGGCGTTGCCCGTGCCCAAGATTGATCAACCTGTGATGCAAATGGCCTTTGTCCGCCTCGGCAAAACTTTGGCGCTTTGATGCCCTACGCACGATCGCAAAAATGACATCGAAGATCGGCACTCCAAGAATCACCAACGGAATGACGAGTGGGGCGTAGAAGAAGTACGACTGTCCGCTGTAACTCTGTGTGCTTGGGTCCATGCGGCCGCCAACCACGCTCGTCGATGTTGCCATCAACAAGCCGAGCAAAAAAGATCCACTGTCCCCCATGAATATTTTTGCGGGATTGAAATTATGTGGGAGAAATCCGAGACAAATACCAAGGGTGATGATTGACAGCATCGGGCCAAGGTTCGGTTCTGGAAGCTTGCCGATATCGGCGAGATGTGTTGAGTAAACGAAAAATGCGCCAGAAGCAATCGCCACGATGCCCGCTGCAAGTCCATCAAGTCCATCGATCAAGTTGATCGCATTTGTCATGCCAAGCAACCAGAGAACCGTGACTAGTGGTGCCCAATCGTTGGAAAGTACAAAAACATCAAGGAATGGAACGCGGAAGTAGAACATCGTCACGCCCGCCCACACGAGGATCATCCCCGCCACCACTGTGCCAGCAACTTTTGCGGGTGCTGAAATGTCTCGAACATCGTCCACAAGACCGACTCCGAAGATCATCAATGCTGCAAGCACCAGACCACCGGTCTCTGAGTTGTTTGAAAACAGCGCATCAAACTGACCCATCGGCCATGCCACGAGAATCGCAGCGAGAACGCCGCCCATCATTGCGATACCACCGACATCAGGAGTTGTAACCGTGTGTACGCGACGCGCATCAGGCTCAACCACCCATCCGATACGCGTAGCAAATCGAGCTACGAACGGCGTGAGAACAAAAGTGACAACGGCGGCAACCCCGCCGACAATCAAGTATCCCGTGATGTCACCCATTGGGTGAAGACTCTATGCGTACACCGGAAAGCGGGAACACAATGCGGCAACTTCGGCCTTTACCCCAGCTACTGCCGCAGCATCTTTGCGCTTGCGCAATGCCTCGGCGATCAACCGGGCAATTTCAGGCATTTCAGCCTCTTTCATGCCTTGAGTGGTAACCGCGGGAGTGCCGATACGCACACCCGAGGTGACGAATGGGCTCCGTGGGTCATTCGGAATGGTGTTCTTGTTGAGAGTGATACCGGCTTCATCCAGCACCGCTTGAGCTTCTTTGCCAGTTAACTCAGCGTCGAATGGTGTTAGGTCCACGACCATCAAGTGGTTGTCGGTACCGCCTGACACAAGCCTGAATCCGTGTTTGGCCAAAGCCTCAGCAAGCGCTGAAGCGTTCTTCACGATCTGGTGCGCATAGGCCGAGAAGGTCGGGTGCATCGCCTCTTTGAACGCCACCGCTTTTGCCGCAACAGCGTGCTCGAGTGGTCCTCCTTGGCTACCAGGGAAAACTGCTTTGTCAATTTTTTGCGCGTGCTCGGCTTTGCAAAGAATGCAACCACCACGCGGGCCACGAAGCGTCTTGTGCGTGGTGAACGTTACGACGTCCGCGTACGGAACCGGATTGGGTTGTGCACCACCAGCCACGAGCCCAGCGATATGTGCAATGTCGAACATCAACAATGCGCCGACCTCATCAGCAATTTTCTTGAAGGGTTCAGGGTCGAGGCGTCGTGGATATGAAGTGGTTCCAGCAACAATCATTTTTGGGCGCTGTTCAAGCGCCATTTGTCGCACACCCTCCATATCAATCCGCTCATCACTTGGATCAACCTTGTAATTAACGAAGTTGTAAAGGATGCCCGAAGCATTCACTGGCGACCCATGAGTCAAGTGACCGCCATGGTCAAGACTCAAACCAAGAACCGTGTCTCCCGGATTTAGGAGACCGAGATATACCGACATGTTCGCACTTGCACCAGAATGCGGCTGCACATTTGCATGATCAGCTCCGAAGAGTTTCTTCACTCGCTCAATTGCGAGGGCTTCGATATCGTCAACAATCGAGTTCCCGCCGTAATACCGCTTACCCGGGTAACCCTCTGAATACTTGTTGGTGAGAATCGAACCAGTTGCCCGCATAACTGCTGGCGACGTGAAGTTCTCGCTCGCAATCAGTTGCAATCCAGAGTTCTGACGCACGCGTTCGCGCTCAATGAGCGCAAATACCTCATCTTCGGGTTCGGTGTCACTCGACCAAGGCATTACTTGTCTCCTCTTGCTTGCTCTTCGTTCTCAATATCGGTGAGTTGCTGTACACGTCGTTCGTGCCTGCCACCCTCAAATTCCGTTGCAAGGAATGTGGCCAAGATTTCTTCTGCGAGTCCAAGACCGACAACACGAGCACCAATTGAAAGCACGTTCGCATTGTTGTGTGACCGTGCCATGCGTGCGGTGTACAGGTCGTTACAAAGAGCGGCACGCACGCCACGCACCTTGTTCGCTGCGAGTTGCTCGCCTTGGCCACTGCCACCCATCACAATTCCAAAGTCAGCTTTGCCATCCCGAACGGAGCGGCCGACAGCGGCACAAATCGGCGGGTAGTCACAACTCTCAGTTGAGTGTGTGCCGTGATCATCAACGTTGTGACCCTGCGATTCGAGAATGGAAATCAGGTGTTGTTTGAGGTCATATCCGGCGTGATCAGAGCCGATAGCGATGCGGGCCATTAATTGAGTGTATGGGCGTACGACCCCGCCGAAGGTGTGACATTACGCAAAATCAAGCGACCCCCGAAGATGTTTCCGAGTCGACCACCTCACGCCCTATCGTGCACTCGTGGCACTGGACCCTCGCACCCCTGTAATCATCGGTACCGGACAGTTTGTAAATCGCACCAAATCCTTCGACGAGGCAATTGAGCCAGTCGAGATGATGGTGAAAGCAATTGAAGCCGCCGCCGCTGACGCCTCTCTTAAGTCTGTGCCCAAAGCCGACGCGATCAACGTTGTGTCGCTGCTGTCCTGGAAGTACACGAACCCAGCTTGGTTCGTTGCACAATTGCTCAAACAAGAGCCTCCGCACCTTGGGTACAGCGGAACTGGTGGAAACACCCCACAAACTCTCGTGAATGCCGCCGCACGCGAAATTCTCGCCAATCAATTTGATGTCATCATCCTCACTGGGGCTGAAGCGAGTCGCAGTCGTTCCAAAGCACGGGCTGCCGGCATCACTCCTGATTGGCGAAAACCAACCGAGGCAACTCCACAACCCGTGCAGGTGACCGAGGAACTCGACATGGTGAGTCCTTACGAGGTGAGCCGCGGGATCACGATGCCAGTGCAGATATATCCGCTGTTCGAAACCGCTCTGCGTGCTGCGAACAACCGCACTCCCGAACAACAGATGCAGATTTCAAGCGAGCTTTGGTCGCGCTTCAGCGAAGTTGCCGAACGCAACCCATTCGCTTGGTCACAAAAGGCATTGTCACCCGAGGAAGTGCGGACCGTGGGACCACACAACCGAATGATCGGGCTTCCCTACCCCAAGTACATGAACTCCAATAACGACGTAGACATGGCAGCGGCGGTGATCATGTGCAGTCTTGAAAAAGCTGAGCTTTTGGGGGTGCCAAAGGATCACATGATTTTTGTCCATTCGGGTACGGACTGTCATGAGCACAAATTTGTCTCCAACCGTTGGTCATTCGATCGCACACCCGCAGTCGAGATCGGTGGGAAGCTCGCCCTTGATCTTGCTCACTCGAATATTGACGACATCGCCTTTATCGATCTCTACTCGTGCTTTCCCGTCGCAGTACAACTTGGTGCGCAATCACTTGGCCTGAAACTTGATCGCGACCTCACCTTGACGGGTGGCTTGCCGTTTGCCGGTGGTCCATGGAATAACTATGTGATGCACGCCATATCAACCATGACGTCCGTGTTACGCGAGCATCCAGATGAACGCGGTCTGATCTGGGCCAACGGTGGCTTCACCACGAAACACGCATTTGGCGTCTACGCAGCGAAACCTTCGCGTGATGTGTTCAAGTACGCAGATCCACAGGACGAAATCGACAAATTGCCGATGCGTGAAGTCGCTCATGAACGCGAGGCAGAGGGTGAAGCGATCGTGGAGGCTTACACGGTGATGCACGATCGCACGGGAAGTCCTGAGTTTGCGATCGTCTCGTGTTTACTCCCCAATGGGAAACGTGCTTGGGGAACATCAACCGACACATTCATCACCAAGGCAATGTGCGAGGGAGAATGGATAGGCCGAATGGCAAGGCTTGCCGCCGATGGCACGATCTCGTTCATATGACCACTAGCGACACATTCCCACGCCAATATGCACGCACCCAACGGCTCACGTTGGGTGAGCCACGAAACATCACGGTTTCCGCCGATGGTCGCCGCATCTTTTTTCTGCGCAGTAGTAGTGGCTCCGACAGCGTCAACTCTTTATGGATGCTCGACCAAGAGGCTGGCGTCGAAAAACTTCTCGTCGACCCACGCACGATAGGTGCGAATCTTGACACGGAGCTTCCTCCCGAGGAGCGGGCCCGTCGGGAACGTTTGCGGGAAGGCGCGGGTGGAATCACTTCTTATACGTGTGATCCGAATTTCTCTACCGTCATATTCACTCTCTCGGGTCGGCTTCACATCGCACAGGTGGATGACCAAGGTGCCGCAGGTGTTCGGGAAATCAATCTTCCTCATGCTGTCTTTGATGCGCGTCAACGCCCCGGCCATGACCAAATCTCCTACGTCTTTGATAACGGTCTTTGGTTAACTGACTTCGCTGGCAACACCCAAAGACTCACACCTGATGAAGGCGAGTCAATCACTTGGGGGATGGCTGAATTCGCTGCCGCCGAAGAGATGGACCGTCAACGCGGATACTGGTGGTCTCCTGACGGTGCCGCTATCGCAACCTGTCGTGCGGATAACTCACCTCTTCACTCTGCATGGATCGGAGATCCAGCCGAACCCCAAACCCAGCCGCGTGAGCACCGTTACCCGTTTGCTGGCACTCCCAACTCAATCGTTGAAGTGTTTGTCCTCAATCCAGAAACTGCTGCCATAACTTCGACCGGATTGAAAACCGGACCAAAATTCGAATACGTGGCATCGGTGCAGTGGCGGGATGTTTCGCGTCTTGTTGTCGGAACTCTCTCACGAGATCAGCGCGAGTATCGGCTCGCACAGTTTGAAAACGGACACCTAACCGAAATCTGGTCTGATGTTGATGCAGCATGGGTGGAACTCGTTCCAGGAAGCCCTGTCTTTACAGCCGACGATCGACTTGCTGTGGCCGCCGACCGTGACGGACGGCGTTGCATTATCAATGACGGCCGCATTGTGACACCAGCTTCGCTCCAAGTTCGTTCAATTGTCACTGCCAGTGACCACGGCATCGTCTTCTCGGCGAACGAACTCAATGAGCCAACCCAATTGCATGTCTACCTACTTGTCGGTGACACAATCACAAGGCTCTCTGAAAACGAAGGTGTCAACGGCGTCGCCGTAGGCGGTTCCACTCGGGTACTTAGGTCAACCTCGATCCACTCAACTCGGTCAACTACGCGAGTGATTGGTGGTTCTGAGTTGGCCAACCTTGCCGAAGAGCCACTGCTGCTTCCGAACGTGTCTCTGCACACCGTTGGTGAGCGCGGGCTCCGATGCGCACTTGTGCTTCCAGCGAATTATGAAGGTGGCGCACTGCCAGTGCTTTGTGATCCATACGGAGGACCACACGTTCAACGTGTCGTCTCATCACACCACTCCTACCTCACGTCTCAATGGTTTGCTAACCAAGGATTTGCCGTTGTGATCACTGACGGTCGCGGCACATCTGGACGCGGCACCGAATGGGAACGGTCGATCAAGGGTGATGTTGCCTCAATAGTTCTGCAGGACCAGGTTGACGCCTTGCAGGAACTGGCGAAATCCACGGGGGCACTTGATCTGACAAAAGTTGGTATTCGTGGTTGGTCATTCGGCGGTTATCTCGCCGCATTGGCGGTGCTGCGACGTCCTGATGTATTCCATTGTGGAATTGCGGGGGCGCCCGTTACTGATTGGCGTTTGTACGACACGTGTTACACCGAGCGGTACTTAGGCAACCCCGCCGATGACCCAGCTCCGTATGAATCAACTTCGTTGATCATCGACGCTGCGAAGCTAGAAGAACCACTCCTGCTGATCCATGGGCTGGCTGATGACAATGTGCTGCCCGCCCATACTCTTCAATTCTCGAATGCACTGCTTGCGCATGGCCGATTGCACGAGGTCCTTCCACTGTCTGGCGTCTCACATATGACACCCCAGGAAGTCGTGGCAGAAAACCTGCTGCTACACGAACTCGAATTTCTGCGCAGATCACTTAGCCTTTGAGTCTGGCGGTCAAGAACCGATCCTTGCCTGTGAGGTCTTGGTGGATTG
>JAFMEI010000144.1 GCA_017856815.1 Ilumatobacteraceae bacterium | reverse complement strand
TTAATTGGAATTTACTTCCACTCAACAGGCAGTTGGGAAGCCGGAGCTTGAACACCACGGGGCCCATCCACCTTGTCGATACATCTGAAGAGCCAACAACGTATTGAAACGGGGACTGTAGAGGATGTGCGGTCCGGGTTCGCCTTTTCCGCCAAGGAAACGATGTAACGCTGAGGCACGCACTTTATGCACTTCCCAGTAGATCTGGAAAAGACCGTAACAACAAGTCCCGGAATGTGAGTAGGGATTGAATCGACTCTCACGATTCACCACAGCGAGAGCTATGCCTTCACTCATATCTGGCCAGATATTGCGAATGATCTTTTCGACTTCTTCACGCGTCCACTCACGTCGTGGACCAGGTTCTGGAGTTTGGCTGGTTGGCGGCAAGCACAACTCATCACCTGGGTGAATAACCCTTGGATTGTGATTGATCCAAAGAATCTGCGCAACGTAATCCGCGCGTTTTGATTCTGGAACCCCCATCTTGATTGCAATGCGATAAAAGGAATCGCCACTGACAACTGTGTATGGATTTGTACAGCCAGCTGCAGAGACAGGTTGAGAAATCACCATCGTTGAAACGGTGATTAATGCGGCCAAAAAAATGGCTGGCGTAAAGAGCCATGGGCGTATTGGGCGGGCAGTCATTGGTGGCCTCGCGAGGACATCATCAATTTTAGATCGTGTCAGGCCAAAATTAGTGTCGGCTGCATGGCTCTGTAATGCCCTTTAGATACCTGCAGTAGCCTTGGTTTCGGCAGAGGGGGCTCTGATTATGACTGTTTTAGAGACTGCAGGTGTACACGGCACCATAAATTACATTCGCAATCCTGTACCGCCTGGTGGAGTGCCACTTACCTTCGTCACAGAACAAGACGAACTATCCACCATGGAGACATTGCCGGGTGTGCCGATGTGGATCAACGATCTACGTGGGCAAGAGACATCACTTGACCGTGAGGGCTTTGCATTGGTTCCGCATAAGAGTGCAGTTGCCGACTTTCATCTGATCGAAGAGGATGCCGCAACCGACAAGCTGTACTCCGATGAAATTGCCGCATTAGTGAAACAACTGACGGGTGCATCACATGTCTTCATGCAAGGAGGTGGAAAGAAGCGCTACGGGCCAAAGGCAACCGATCGGTTGGAGGGTTTAACCAATGCACTGCCAGCGCTCTACCCACATGGCGACACAATCGATTCATCAGCACTTGAGCTGGCACAGCGCATCCTTGACTATGTGCCTGGTTTATCCCTTGATGGTCGGCGGTGGGCGCACTACAACATCTGGCGACCCATCACGCCCCCGCCACAGGATTACCCGCTAGCTCTTTGCGATGCCCGCACCATTAGTCCTTCGGATCGCGAAACCGTCGTTGCCCACACAGTCACGCGCACTATTGGTGCAATGAAGTTTGATACCGCGGGCTACATGCACAACCCATCACATCGGTGGTGCTACTTCAGCAATATGACTCCAGACGAGGTTCTTGTCTTCATCACTCACGACAGTGACCCAACACGACCACACCAAGTTGCTCATACAGCATTTCTCGATCCGACCTGCCCGCCAAACACACCAACTCGTGCGAGTGTGGAAATGCGGGCTCTAGTCCTTTTCGAATAGTGGCCAAATTGCAAATCAAGACTGAAGAACTAATAAAAGAAGCCGGTGCACTTGCATCCATCAATAACCCAGATGTTTCGATGTTGCAGACAAACCTCGATCTTCTGGTTGATGCAATCAACAGTGAAGCAGATCTACGAGAAGTAGTGCTACCAATGGTGTCCCACTCGCTCGCTAAGTCGCTGCGTAACCGACTTGAGGTGGAGCAATGGGTTCGTGACTATCCCGAAATAAGAAACGAAACCATTGCGCAGCCGATCTTCCTCACGGGCCTACCTCGTTCGGGTACAACTTATTTTCAATATCTGTTTGATCCCGAACCATCAATGCGAATGCTTCGCTACTGGGAAGGTGAAAGGCCATGCCCGCCACCGGGATTCGCACCCGAAACGATTCCGGGTCGCATCGAATGGTGTGCAGAGGAGCGTGCGGCGGCTCAACAAAAGGACTCCGTGCGGGCCAAGATTGCCCAGATTCATCTCAGCGACGCCGATGGGCCCGAGGAGTGTCTCAAGCTCATCGATCAAACCTTCTTGAACGTCGGTCATTACTGGACCTTCCGCGTGCCCAGCTATTTCAATGCCTGCCTTGATGAACAAGCGCTCCTACAGGCATACGAATATCACAAGTTGGCATTACAACTACTTCAATGGCGTAGTAATAAGCAGCGCTGGGTACTCAAGTGGCCGTGTCACTTAGTGGCGCTGGAACAAATACTTCAGGTGCATCCTGAAGCGCGCTTCGTCGTAACTCATCGTGATCCTGTGCAAGCGCTCGCATCGAATTGCAGCCTCGCCACTTTGCTACGCCGCGGGACATCAAACCATGTGGATCCCCACGAAGTAGGCAATCAGATGCTCGACATGTTGCTGGCATATCTCGAGAGGTTGGTTGCATTCGATGAAAAGCATGGTGATCGAATGGCCCATGTTGCTTATCAAACTGCAGTCGAACAACCTGAGGTTGCCATGGAGCAAGCCCTTTCCGCACTTGGCATCCCCATGTCTGCGAGTTTTGCCGAAGCAATTCAGTCTTGGCGCCGTGACAACCCCCCGGGCAAGCGTGGCACCCACGACTACGCGCTGGAAGATTACGGACTGGATGCCGATGAGATGAAGGAGCGTTTCGCGTTCTATATAAATAGGTACGACATACCCTCGGAGCGAGAATCGCTGTGACCACGGCTATTCCCTCTGCATGGGCTGCCGCCATGACAGCGCTAGGTAAAGAAGGCGACCGTCTAGCTGCAGAGGCGGCATCGCGCGGGATTGATTCAGCACGAGTGTACGAAACCATATTGGGTGTACTCATGGACACCTATCTCATGCAGATCCACTCAAATCCTGATCAGCCAACATTTCTTCCCTGCACCGGATATTTCCAGAAACTGGGTTCGCCAAATCCAGACACGGTTTACCGCGGAGCCACAATTGACCCGCGGGGCACTTACCTAATCAGTGGCGTTCGTGGCACTGCGCACGATGTCACATTGATGCCTTTCTCCGCGCTGATGCGTGGCGGCGAACCATTTGACCTTTCAACTATCAGTGAAGGTTTAGACGGGCGCTTTGAATTGTTGCTCAGTGCAGAACGACCACATGGTCACTCGGGGAGTTGGTGGCAGATCCAACCCGACACCGCAAGTATCTGGCTGCGTGAAGTGTCTGCAAATTGGGGGCGGGAGACTCCAGCAGAGATAGCAATTGTTCGCCTTGACCCAAAGCCGTACAGGATTAACTCAATAGACGAAATAAACAGCAAACTCGCAAAGCTCGCCGTGCGCGTGGGCAGGATTGTTGAATACGGAATTAAGCATGTGGACACCTTGCAAGAGCAAGGATTCATTAACAACTTCCGCGAGACTGACTACAGCAAGTCGGGATCGATGCCGTTGCAGTCATATCACGAGGCGATTTTTGACCTAGCTGCAGATGAATGCTTGCTGATTGAAGCAAGGCTCCCCGCTGAATGCACATATTTTTCCTGGTCACTCACTGATCGCATGTTGGTAACTCTTGACTGGATGAATGCCCAGACCAGCATCAACTCTGCACAGGCAACAATTGACTCAGACGGCGTACTCAGGGTTGTGGTCGCTGCTTCTGACCCAGG
>JAFMEI010000143.1 GCA_017856815.1 Ilumatobacteraceae bacterium | reverse complement strand
GAACGCCACTGATCAGGCTCGATGAACTGGCCTGTACGGAAGCATGCTGCCTGATAGTCGCCCTTCTTCGAGAACATACGAGCTACGTACGCACCCTGTTCTTGGGTCTTCAGAGTGACGGTTACCCCAACTGCTTCCCAGTTCTCTTTAACAACCTGGAGCAAAAGGTCTGCTTCGGGTGTGCTGATGCATTCAAGAACAATGTTCACCGGCTTGCCGTATTCCTCGAGGAGGGCCTTGGCCTTAGCGGGATCATACGAAGGTTGCTGAGCATCGGGGTTGAAGTATGGACTGGATGGCGCAAAGGCTGAGAGCGAGATCTGGCGAGCGCTCTTGTAGCCAACGTCGTTCATCTCCTGGCGGTTCGTTGCATAGGCAAGTGCCTGGCGAACACGCACATCATTAGTGGGTTCGGCATTTGTGTTGAACAAGATAACTGTTGAAGAAGAACCGCTGACCTTTTGCACAGCAAAGTTCTTTTCTTCGGCAGCAACAACAGTTGACGTATCAGCTGTTTGCATCAGGTCGATATCACCAGCCGACAGTGCTTGCAGCCGCTCTGCAGAATCAGGTATCGGGAGGAAGTTGATGCCATCGAGATAGGGCAAGGTATTGCCGGCATCGTCTGTCTTCCAGTAGTTCGGATTCTTCTTCACTACAACGCGTCCACCAGCTTCGAAGGTTTCAACCATGAATGGCCCCGAACCAACGGGGTTGAGGCCAAAGTTGGCTCCATCAGCTGCCACGGCGGTGGGCGAGGGGATGTAGCCCATTGTTCCGGCGATGTCATTGATAAACGCCACATAAGGCTTAGCCATGGTCCAGACCACAGTCAGGTCATCCTGGGCAACAGGAAGACCGTGGTCCGTTGCAGTTTTAACCCAGTTGCTCTTCGAGGCCGGATCAATCATGCGCGCCCAGTGGGCGACGATTGCATCTGCATTAAGGGGAGTGCCGTCGTGGAAGGTGACACCTTCATTCAGGACAACGGTCCAGGTCATCAGGTCATCAGAAGCTGTGACTGACTTGGCGAGGTAAGGAGCAAAATTGCCCTCATCATCGAAGCTAACGAGCTTGTCGTAAATAGTTAGCGCCACATCGTGGTCAGCGGGCTGCGCGAGGGCAGCGATCGGGTCAAGTGTTGAGATTGCCGACTCCAAACCCACGTTTAGAGTTCCACCCATCTGTGGTGTCTCTTCGGCTGGCGCTGTGGTCTCAGTTGACTCACTCGCGGTGGTTGATGTGTCCGACGAACTGTCGTCGCTACAGGCTGCAGCAAACAATCCAAAACTTAGAGCAAGTGCTCCAGCAACTAGACCCTTACTAAAGCGACTTCTTGCCTTTTTCATGGTTCCCCCTTTAGGTCGCATGCGTTCACGCCGCAACACGACTATCAAGACAATATCGCACAGTTTGACCACGAGATGACAGAGAAGTCAATGGCTCACCTAGCGGGTGCGATGAATTAGTTTCTTCCCATGAGTTCTGAGCGTGAGATCTTGACCTGGGATATTTTTGGGTCGGCTAGCCGTGAATTGGCAAGCCAAATAGCCGAAAACTACGAGCCGGACATGATTCTGGCCATAGCCCGTGGGGGATTGCTGATCGCGGGCGCCCTTGGCTATGCGCTTTCAGTTAAGAACACCTACACAATGAACGTGGAGTTCTACACCGGGGTCGATGAGCGACTTCCTGTTCCCATGATCCTGCCCCCAGTTCCAGATTTCAACGCGGTCCAGAACTCCAGGATTCTGATCGTGGACGATGTGGCAGATACTGGTCACACGCTGGCCAAAGTCCTTGAATTCTGCTCAGGCAAGGTTGGAGAGGCTCGAACGGCCGTCTTATATGAGAAGCCGGCTTCGGTAGTGAAGTGTGATTACGTTTGGAAGCGAACTGACCGTTGGATCAATTTCTGTTGGAGTGATAAAGATCCGGTGGCTAAGCGCGACTGGAATGTTAAGGACGCCTAGTTATTGGTCATTCTCGATGTTTGGATCGAGGAATGAATTATTGATCAAGTCATCAACTTCAAGGTTCTCTGGAACTTCTTTTCCGAGATTGCGAAATATTGGAGCCGCAGCATCAATTATTTTTTGGACACGTGCTTCGTCCATCACTCCAAAGGTTCCAGAACCTGAACTGACAATTCCCCGCTCGATTTGCTGGGCGACCGAGTAGAGGCCAAGTTCGCGGTCGTACTGCCACCAGCTGTCGTAAGTTTCGTTGGCCTCAACAATCACATCGACTGTTTGGACTGGATCTTTCATGAATTCAATTTGCGCATCCTGCAGGATTGGCACAAGTTCAGCCAAGCACGGCGAAAGGGTCTCTAGCTGATCTGTGCGAACCGCAAGAGTCTCGGGGTATATCGGCCAGCCCAGATCGTAGAGAGACTCAAAAGCAACCTCGATCCCAAACTGATCCATGTACTGGTAAGGCTCTGTGGTTCCAAATCCTTGATGAATCACGTCGCGTGTGGCGATTTGTAGGTCGCCTTTGTAGTTGAGATCAAGTTTGCTCTCGGGGATCAAACCTTCGGCGACGAGATATTCAACAAACGCCAGTCTGCCGAACACCGACACAGTGTCAATCTCTTGCAATGCTTCTGCGAGTGTTTCAACACCTGGATGTTTTTGGGCATCCCACATAAAGCCGAGAGGACTCTTGTTCAATGGTGCGAACACGGAAACCGTAGGAGTGTCGGCCGAATCACGTACAGATGAGTCGGTGTTTACGAATCCGAACGTCATTGTGTCGTCGTCATACATCACTGCAGATACGCTGCGACCTCCCGTAAATTCTCCGCCTGCATAAATCTGCACGTCTATCCCGGTGTCGGTGTTGCGGTTCATCAGCGAGCCCCGAATGGATGCAGAATCCTTGTCAATTTCGTAATCATCCCCAAGGAGTTGGTAGACGCCACCGTGCTCAGCTTCAGGGAACCAGTCAGTTTGGATTTTGATCACTGATGGGCATATTTTGACGAGCTCGCCATTTTCCAAAACAACTGATGTTTCTTCGGCACCACATGCGGAAAGTGAAAGTAGAGCCACTAGTGGCAAAGTGCTCACTCGAATTAATCGACGCTTTTTTGAAGTGATATTTGAGGTGACCATCGTGCATTCAGTTTGGTCTGTAACAAGTAAGAAAGCGAAAAGAAAAGACCACCGAGGAGTGCTGCGGCTGCCGATGCGAGGATCATGGGTCCTGGTTGAGTTGATTGGAAATATTCAGTTATCACTCGACCCAGCCCAAGGTCACCTCTAGCGAAGAAGAAATCGGCTACTACAGCACCAACTACGGATAGCCCGGCAGATACGCGCACTCCCGACATAGCAAACGGGATCGCATTTGGTATCCGAAGTTTCAGGAATGTTTCAATCCTGTTTGCCCCGTAGAGACGAAAAAGATCCTCCTGCGCCGTGGGTACACGATTGAGTCCATCGATGGCGGTGGCGACGAGTGGGAAAAATGCTATGAGAACCACTACCAGCACTCTTGCTTTGTTGTTGACGCCAACTATTTGAATGATTAATGGCACGAGCGCAACGATCGGAACTGCCTGGAGCGCTACCAAGAACGGCCAAAGACTCGACTCAAGCCATTTTGCTTGCGCCATCACCAGAGCTAGAAACCAAGCAACCATCGTGGCGATGATCAATCCAAGCGAGGCTGTGGAGAATGTTATCCAACTGGCAGTAATTACATCACTACGAACAGCTTCGGTGACACCCTCGAACAT
>JAFMEI010000142.1 GCA_017856815.1 Ilumatobacteraceae bacterium | reverse complement strand
CCCAAGCCCGTGGATCAGTGAGAGCCGTGAGCGAACTACTCCCGCCACCGAGCACGTAGGAAGCAAAAGCAGGACCAATTGTGCCTCCCCATTTCATCGCACGATGGAGAAGTGGAGCGACAGCCTGACGCACAGAATCATCGAAGCGTTCGAGCACATAAATTGCACCGAGCACCTGCTGCAGATGACTGCCGTGAGTTTCAAGATCAAACTCGAGAGTTTCGCCTTCGCCGTGAATGCTGTGCATGCTGCGGGCGAGCCCATGTCGATCGACCTGATATCGGTGTCGTAACCGTGGCTGCACAATTCTCTCTCCACGTGTTACCTGCGTGACGAGTCGATGAATGTCTGGCACCAAATCCTCGTCAACATTGCGAAAATGAGCGGATACAACAGCAGCCAACAAGAGGCCGCCAAGACCTGGCGCCGGATCCATTGGTAGATCAATTTCACCCAGTGCAAGACGACGCGTTGGCGCAAACGGGCGCGAGTGCCAAATCTCGAATCCTGCTAAGTACATATGAGATCCACTGACTACTTACTGGTTAGGACTCGTCGACGATGATTTCAATACCGAGATCGTCGAAGGACTCGATCAGTTTCTCGGTTACCAGCGCATCGTGCTCGGACACCACAACGATCGCACTCTCCCAACGATGCGGGATTCTTGCAGTCACCAGTGCTTCTGCACACCGACTCAGCTGATGGGTATCCCACTCACTCAAATCAAATTCAACCTCGGGCCCAGCAACAACTGTTCGATCTTCACCTTCGATCTTTGAACACCAGTCATCAACCATCGCTTCAGCCCAATCAGGAACGATGAGTTCACTGCCTTCCCAACCGTGGAGAATTTCTGATTCAACCAATAGCTCAACCAGATCGGACTGTTGGTCAGGAGACCAACCCGCGAGGTCGTAGTGCACTTTCGGCGAATCTTCGTCGTAAGGGCTCCACTCAGACATGGTTCAACTGTAACCAGCAATAGCTGTTTTTCTACCTGCCCATGACGGAATCAAGAAATGTCTCCATTGCGTGGAACTCGCGCATTTTATTTTCAGGTGCACGGAACCCGTGACCCTCACCCTGCATGACTTCGAATTCCACTCGCCCGCCAGCAGACCTCACCGCTTCAACCAAAGACGCGCCTTGAACTATTGGGACAACTGGATCGGCATCGCCATGCATCACCAGCATCGGTGTGTGCTTCAGGGCAACGGCCTTAAAGAGTGGGGATCTTGATCTGTAGTTCTCTTCACCACCCACCAATGTGCGAACACTGTGACGCTCAAAACGATGACTCGTTGCTGCCAGATGTGCGAGATCGGTAACTGGATATGAGACAACAACACAGCACGCAACATCAGGGTGATCAGCAACCACGTTGAGTGCGGTCATACCTCCGGCTGAACCACCAACTACTGCAACCAAAGTGGGTGGCAACGCCAGACCGCGGATCACGGCCGCAATGTCATTGGAGTCATATTCACCCCAATGGCCAAGTAGAGCATTTTGGAAGTTGCGTCCATGGCCCGTGGTTCCTCTGTGGTCAGGAACAACAATCGTGTATCCGCGTGACAGCCAATAATTGAACTTCGGATACCAAACCACTTGCCACTGATCGGTTGGGCCACCATGAACCCACACGAGGTGACGTCCATTTGGATTGGCTGGTGTGTAACGACGCACTGTGATGTTTCCGACACGAATTACTTCGGGTTCGATAAGTGACTCGCCGAACTCGCTGAAGTCACCAGCACTACTGACCACTTTCCTCTCGCCGTTTGTCTTGTCGTAGACAACTATCTGTGGTGATGTCTTGGCACCAGATCGAATAGCACCGACAATTCCTTGGCCACTACAGAGACTGTGGTGCACACCTTTACCAATTTCGAACGACTTGTTGGTGCGAAGGTCGTACCGCAAGAGACGCCCGAAGCCCTCTTCATTCCGAGTGAAAAATACAGAGTCACCATCGTGCACCCACGAACGAATACCCATCCCCCAAGTTGGGCCTGCGTGTTCAAATTCTTCGTTGACAAGCACTCGTGGTCGACCACGCCAGACCCCTTTGATCAACGAGACATTGAGCCAACCCGACGCATCACTTACACATCCGAGTTGTCCGCCAGGAATTGATCGCACCTGCTGAATTTGTGAATCACCCGGCCGCACCAGCCATCGTGATCTCATGCCGTTCCACATTCGGACACCGCTTGACTCCCACGGCATGTGTGGCGTGTTCCAAGCACTCCATACGAGCCCATGAATAGTCCACGCTGGATCGAATGCGAAGTCAGCGCTTTCATCGACAAGACGAACATCTCCTGAACGCGTGTCAACAACCATCAGACTCCGTGAATCAGCAACCACTGCAATCCGGCTACCTAGAGGTGCCACACCCGCGAGCGGTCTTGCATCACCCCGCCAGATAACCCGCGAGGACTTTGTGCGGATTTGGTATTCGACGAGTGATCCATCTTTGGCCGCGTAGAACACCGATGTTCCGTCGATATGCCATCCATACGCGCCGCCACCTTGACCGCGTCCTGCGGCGATTGGAATCTCAAGACCATGGACTTCAACTTCATTGGTTCCGAGAGTGGCGATGTGCAGTTCACTGCCATTAGCCGAGCTGGCGATCCATGAAAGTTGGTTTCCTGAGTCGGGTCGCACCCGAAGTTCGGTGAATTCGGTACCAGAGATCACCTTTTCAACCGGGATAGGAGCCACATGACGAGGGTACTGCCCACTAACTTTTGAGGGATGCCTGAAACAACTCGCCCCGACCGCAACCTCGCCCTTGAGCTCGTGCGAGTAACTGAATCCGCCGCGCTGGCCGCTGCTCGATGGGTTGGCCGAGGCGACAAGAACGGCGCCGATGGCGCGGCCGTAGACGCGATGCGTACCGTGCTTGCCACCGTGCCCATGGATGGCATCGTGGTGATCGGCGAAGGTGAAAAAGACGAAGCTCCGATGCTCTACAACGGCGAGTCCGTCGGCGACGGTAGCGCTACCAAGACCGACGTTGCTGTTGACCCGATCGACGGAACCACACTCACATCATTGGGGCGCGCTAATGCCATTTCGGTAATTGCAGTTAGTGAACGTGGCACGATGTTTAATCCAGGTCCGTGCGTGTACATGGACAAGATCGCAGTCGGTCCCTCGGCAGCTGGACACATCGATATCAATGCAAGCCCAACCGAAAACTTGAAGCGTATTGCCAAAGCGAAGAACGAAAGCGTGCGCGATCTGACCGCGATGATTCTTGATCGCCCACGACACGCTGATCTGATTGACGAAGTGCGACGCGCTGGTGCTCGAATCCGACTCATTAGTGACGGCGATATCTACGGTGCAATCGCTACCGCATGGCCAGATGCGGGAGTCGATGTTCTATTTGGGACAGGTGGCACACCAGAAGGTGTCGTTGCAGCCGCAGCATTGAAGTGCATGGGCGGAGAGATACAAGGTCGCCTGTACCCACGCAATGAAGAAGAGCGCAAAGCTGCAATTGACGCTGGTTATGACCTCAATCAGGTCCTCACCAATGAGGTTCTTGTGAGCGGCAACAACTGCTTCTTTGCCGCGACCGGCGTAACTGACGGCGAATTGGTACGCGGAGTGCGCTACGACTCAAATGGTGCGCGCACACAGTCACTCGTGATGCGATCCAAGAGCGGCACCTACCGGTTGATTGATGCTTGGCATCGACTGGACAAACTCGCTGGCTATGCGAGTGTCA
>JAFMEI010000036.1 GCA_017856815.1 Ilumatobacteraceae bacterium | reverse complement strand
TGTTGTGGACAAAACTCTCACCACGCCGAGTGCGCCATTGGATGGTGTGCGAACGGGTGTGCGTCAGTTGTTGGCCAAAGCCGGTGTTAAACCTTCTGACATCACGGCACCAATTGTGCATGCCACAACTTTGATCACCAACGCATTGATTGAAGGCAAAGTGGGTCGAGCAGGTTTAGTGACCACATCTGGCTTTGGTGACACACTCCTCATCCGTGATGAGCACAGGTACGACATGTACGACCTGCAGATTGAGTTTCCTGATCCACCGATTCCGCGTGATCGAATTGTCGAGATCTCGGAACGCACATCAGCCTTCGGAGAAGTTGTTGAAACACCTTCTACTTCTGATCTCAAGAAGATCGCCGATGCGCTTCGTGCGCAACAAGTTGAGTCAGTAGGTATTTGTCTAATCAATGCTTATGCCAACCCAGCTAATGAGCGTTTGATCGCCGACTACTTGCGCATGGAACTCGGTGTTCCTGTGTGTGTGTCATCGGAAGTGTCACCGCAGATCCGTGAATATCCGCGCATGATCACAACCGCGTGTAATGCAGCCACGATGCCAGTAATCGGCCCATACTTGGACGAGCTGACAAAGTGGCTCGCTGCCGAAGGTTTCGGTGGATCGGTGTTGATGATGCTCTCCAATGGTGGTGTTGTTTCCACCGATGATGCGGCCCGCACCCCGATTCGCCTCGTAGAGTCCGGCCCCGCAGCAGGTGCTTTGGCGGGTAGTTGGTTTGCTCGCAGACACGGTGAGGAACGCTTGCTGTGCTTTGACATGGGTGGCACCACCGCCAAGTCATGCTTGATCACTGATGGCGAACCCGAATTGACCAACACCTTTGAAGTGGCGCGTATCTACCGCTTCAAGAAAGGCTCAGGCTTTCCAGTTTCAGTTCCATCGGTTGACCTTGTTGAAATCGGTGCAGGTGGCGGAAGTCAGGCTTGGGTTGATGAACTCGGACTGTTGAAGGTTGGTCCTGAATCCACCGGTGCTGATCCTGGCCCGGCGTGTTACGGACGCGGCGGCACGCACGCTGCAGTAACCGATGCCGACTTAGCTCTCGGCATGCTGGATGCCGAATTTTTCCTTGGCGGTGACATGCCGCTCGATCTCGCCGCATCCGAAGCAGCGTTGAAGCGGATTGCCGATCGTCTCGGGCTCCCGACCAGTGATACAGCCGCTGGAGTACACGAACTGGTTAACCAGAACATGGCGGCATCATCACGAATGCATGCAGTCGAGCTGGGTGCCGACCTTCGTGGTGTCACGGTATTGGCATTCGGTGGTGCGGGCCCTGTGCACGCATGTGGTGTGGCTGAACTTCTTGAATCACCACGAGTGGTGTTTCCCGTTAATGCTTCGGTGCTCTCAGCATTTGGAACACTCGTATCGCCAGTACGTATTGACCTCGCGCGGTCAATGGTGCGACCAATTGATGGAATTGACGCAGCAGCACGTGACCGACTCTTGGATGAATTGCGTGACGAAGGCCGCCGCGTGTTGATCGCAGCGGGAGTTGATCCGGGATCAGTTGTATTCCGCTATGGCATCGACGCGCGCTATATCGGCCAAGGCAATGAGATAACCATTTGGGTTGGCGAAGGCGACAAGTGGCCCGCTTCAAATGATCAGGTGGTGAAGGCTTTTGAAGAGGACTATCGCCGGATTTACGGACTCACAATTCCCGATGTTGGAGTTGAGGCCGTTACTTGGAGGTTGTCGGCTTATTCAAAGGCGAATGAGTTTGAGCCGTTGGCAGAGTTTTCTCGCACCGCTGGTAAGCCACATCGCACTCGACCCGTTCGGTTTTCGCGTGGGAGCGCAGCGATTGACACCCCCGTGTACCGTCGCGGCGACATCGGGATTGGTCAGAAAATCGAAGGCCCAGTAATCGTGGAAGAACGCGAAACGACCGCAGTGATACGTCCCAACTGGACCGTCACGGTAGGCGAAGACGGATCTCTTATTGCAGATAGGAAGGTGAAGTGATGGGAAAGCGCACTTTTGACCCAATTGAACTCGAGGTTCTTTGGCAGAGCTTGATCGCCACAGTTAATGAACAAGCGCGCGCACTTCAACGTGCCGCATTTTCACCGATTGTGCGCGAAGCAGGCGACCTCGCCAACGCGGTGTTTGACAAGCGTGGGCGCATGGTGGCACAAGCTGTCACTGGCACACCTGGTCACATCAATTCGCTCGCTCGTGCCGCTGGCGCAATTCTGGACGAATACCCCATCAGCAGTCTGAAGCCCGGTGATGTTCTCATTACGAACGATCCGTACAAAACCGCGGGTCAGTTGCTTGACGTAACTGTTCTGTGCCCAGTCTTCAAGGGCAACGAGGTGATCGCATTCTTCGGTTCGACGATTCACCACACCGATGTTGGTGGATACGGAATCGGTGCAGGTGCACGCGATGTTTTTGAAGAGGGTTTGTGGATTCCTATTTGTCGCTTGATGATTGGTGGTGAGCGCAACCACGACGTGTGGCGTTTCATTCTCTCCAACGTGCGTCAGCCAGATCACATGGCAGGTGACTTGCAGGCACAGATGGCATCTGGCGAAGTTGGTGCGCGCCGACTGCTCGCACTTCTCGAGCAACACGATCTCGCTGATATCGAAGAGCTTGCCGATGAAATCATCAACCGCAGTGAGGCAGCTACACGTGCCGCTATCAAAGAACTGCCTTCGGGAACCTACAGCTCCAAAGCCGAACTGGACCTCGCCGATGGCAGCCGCATCCACATTGCATGTGCGGTGAAGGTTGACGCCGAAAAAGGCGAGATACTTGTTGATTACACCGGGTCATCCGGCGCGAGCCCCTATGGCATCAACGTCGTGCGTAATTACACCCACGCATATACGACATTCGCTGTGCGTTCAGTTTTGAACCCTGACTTGCCAAATAACTTCGGCAGTCTTGCTCCGATTCTTGTTGAGGCTCCAGTTGGGTCAATCGTTAATGCTGTTTCGCCGCAACCCTGTACCGCGCGTCATGTGGTTGGCATGTTCCTTCCCAACGCATTGCTGAAAGCACTCGCTCAGATTCGTCCTGAATCGGCGATGGCAGAAGGTGCTGGCGCGGTGTGGACCATGCAGGTAAGTGGCAACTACGACGATGGTCGGCCATTCATCACCTCGATGTTCACTTACGCCGGGGGCGTCGGCGCTCGCGCAACAAAGCCGGGTCTTTCAGCGACTTCTTATCCAACGGGAGTCTCTGCTGTGCCCGTTGAAGTGGTTGAGGCATCCGCTCCAATTCGCTTTTATCGCAAAGAACTGCGCCCGGGCTCGGGTGGCAAGGGCAGGACCATAGGTGGCCTTGGCCAGACCGTGGAGTTCACAGTGGATGCGTCAAAGGGGTGGCAGTTGAATGCTGTTACATCGCGACTTGCTGTTGCACCCGAGGGAATCTTTGGCGGTGAAGCAGGCGAGGCAGGCAACTTCACAGTGAACGACGAACCAGTGCGCACGCAGGCGCGCGTTGCATTGAAGAGCGGCGATCGTGTGCGCCTCGATCTTCCAGGTGGTGGAGGGTACGGCCAAGCCTAAAGAGCTTGGTTGATGGGGGACATGTGAATGATTGACACAAAGGGAGTTTGTTTCGGTGATCTGTGGCGCGATGCTGTCGCTGCACGTACCGATGCAACTTTCCTTGTCTTTGAACGCTCAGACGGCAAAGTGCACGAATGGACCTATGGGGAGTTTGATGCCCTTGTTGGCCGCATGGCGCATGCACTGGTCTCACGTGGTGTGAACAAGGGTGATTCGGTCAATCTTGCGCTGACAAACTCGCCCGCATTCGTGGCAACTTGGCTCGCATGTGCGCGACTCGGGGCCTGGATCGTGCCATCAGATCCACAAAGCCGCACACAGGAGCTCATTGAGCATCAGAGTCGCACCAATACCCGTGTCGGCATCTGTTCAGTGCATCGCCAGGATGAATTCATGGCGGCAGTTAAAAATGCATTTCCGGTAATCGTTATCGACGAAGACGACTGCGAACTCGATGTTTTGGGTAGTGGCTCACCTGTGGAGTGGCCGAGTCTTGATCGACTCGATCGTCTTGCTGTGATGTTTACTTCAGGGACAACGGGCCGCCCCAAAGGTGTTGAGATCACACAAGCTAACTACTCGTTTGCGGGCCAGGTCATGGCTACCGCTGCTCAACTCCAATCTGGTGATCGCCAGTTCGTGGTGTTGCCGTTGTTCCATGCGAATGCCCAGTACTACTCGTTCGCGTCGGCAATCGCGGTTGGGGCATCGGTTGCATTGATGCACACATTCAGCGCTACACGATTCCTGCAGCAGGCCAAAGACCATTCCGTTACTCATGCAAGCTTGTTCGCCGCACCAATCCGAATGATTCTTGCTCGTGGGGGTGACCCCGTGCCTGGCCTTCGGCTCAAGCATTGTTGGTATGCGATGAATATCTCGGATTCACAATACGAAGAGTTGTCAGGCCTATTGGGGTGTCGCCCCCGGCAGTTATATGGGATGACCGAAACGATTCCTGCGGTATTGACAGATGAAGCAAGTGATCCAATTCCTAACTCGATGGGCTTCGTATCGCCCGAATGCAAGGTCGATGTTCAAGATCTAGAAGGTAATTCTGTGGCTGTGGGCGAAATCGGTGAGATCGTCTGCGGTGGAACTCGTGGTGTCACATTGTTCGCTGGATATTTGGATGACCCAGAGACCACGGCAAAGTCTTTCCGTGGAGACTGGTTCTTAACCGGTGATCGCGCCACGCGCGATGAGAACGGACGTCACTATTTCGATGGTCGGCGTGCTGACGTACTGAAAGTGGCTGGCGAGAACGTGTCAACGGTTGAAGTGGAACAAGTACTCGCATCGCATCCAGCAATTCTCGAAGCAGCCGTGGTGGGACAACCCGATGACATCCGCGATGAAGTCCCCGTTGGTTTTGTGGTGGCACGTGACTCATCGTCTGCGCCAACCGTTGATGAACTACATGCTTGGTGTGAGGCGCGCCTGAGCAAATCAAAGCGACCGCGGGACATTACCTTTGTGGATGAACTCCCGCGCACGAGTGTCGGCAAGATCCGCAAGTTCCTCTTGAAGGGGTCAGTGGGCAACGTGGACGAAAAGCAAAAGGTGTAGGGCCAGCGCTGCAGCTGGTCAAACAGAAAGAAACGAGGAACGATGACAATTCTCACCGATGAACTACTCAAGTCATTTGATGCGTCAATTACCGATGTGTCGACGGCTGAGACCATGCCGCCTGAGATCTACACAAGCGACGAGTTTCTTGAGTTTGAACGCCGCACAATTTTCAACCAAGAGTGGCTCTGTGCGGGTCGGGCGAGCCGTATCCCCAACGCCGGGGACTATTTCACAACAACTCTCAACGGAGAACAACTAATCGTTGCCCGCGACAAGACCGGCAATGTAAATGCCTTTTCGTCAATTTGTCGTCATCGTGGAATGCAGATCTGTGAAGACAGCGGCAACTGTGGCACGTTCACATGCCCGTACCACATGTGGGTTTACGGCCTTGATGGACGTCTGCTTGGAGCGCCAGCGATGGAGAAGACCGCAAACTTCGACAAGAAGGAATGGGGAATGCCCACTCTGAAAGTTGAGCTGTGGCAGGGCTTCATCATGGTGAACTTCGACAACGACGCCAAACCCTTTGGTCCCACGATGTCCCGTTACGAGCCATTCCTTGCGAACTACGAACTCGAACAGACCGTTTGTCCGGGAACGTTCACACTGCGTGATTTGCCGTGGAACTGGAAAGTGATGATGGAGAATTTCAACGATGGCTATCACGCAAATCGTCTCCATCACACAATTCAGGACTTCTGCCCAAGCAGCATGGCAGCTTTTCCGGTTCCGTGGTCTGATGACTCAGGTGTGATGTTCCGCACGAATGGTTACACACACATCGATGGTGGATTCAACGCAACTACCAAAGCGCTAATGCCGATATTTCCGAAACTGACCGAAGAAGAGCGTTGGAGGTCAACCTTTGCATTGATGCCGCCGACTCTGTGCTTTGGAACCGCCCCAGATCAGGCGTTCTTCTTCATCGTGCATCCAAAAACTCCGGACACCATTGACGTTGAGATTGGTTATCTGTTCCATCCGTCGGCGCTGGAACACCCGATGTTTGAGTACTTGTACGAAATGAGCGATGCCGGTGTGCAGGTGTTCGTGAAACAAGACCAAGATGCGACCACAAAGGTTCAGCGCGGCATGCATTCACAATTTGCTCCTCGGGGTCGGTACTCCTGGCAAGAAGAAAGCCATGTTCAATTCAACAAGTGGCTTGTTGAGCGCTACCGCCGCAACTGGCCGGGCCGTCGCCTGACTGTGGTTTCAGAGAAGGCTGGCTGAATTCTCGATGAATGTACCCACCGCGTCCGTTTCAGCGATCGCTGATGTGCTTTCGTTGCGCAAGCAAGATGGTTGGCTCACACCACCGCTCTCAGCGATCGTGCCTGCGAACTGTCGCGCATCGGCGGAAGTTGTGACCGTGCAGATGGAGAGGCGTGAGAGTGGCGCGGACTTCAAGCCGATGTATGAACTCTTGTCTGGTGATCACAAAGGCAAGGTTCTTGTAATCGCCGGCGCGATTGATATCCGAGGAGCGATTTGGGGAGAGATTCTCACTTCGGCGGCTATGCAGGCTGGATTTGTCGGAGTCGCCGTGGATGGCTTCGTACGTGACCTGCCGGCAGTTACAGCCCTTGGATTTCCAATGTATGCCAGTGGCACAGCGGTTGTTGGCCCACTGGGTCATGCTCATGTGGTCAGCGTGGGCACCGTGGTGAACATCGGTGGGTGCGAAATAGCACCTGGTGACCATGTAGTGCTTGATGACTCTGGGTGTGTGCGCATCAAAGCGAACGAATTGCAGGAAGTTCTTCTTGCCGCCACCGAATACGAAGAGGCGGAAGAAAAAGTGCTCTCGGCGATCACCTCAGGTGAGCGCCTTAATTCTGCGTATCGCCACAAGGCGGACGTGGTGGCAAGGCTGAGGAGGTAGCTCCAGGGTCTAGGGGAGGGGACCCAAGCAATTTCTTAATGAGTAGCTAATTAATCCGGTGATTACCGAGCCGTTAAAAACGGCAAGAATATACAGACCAATAATCAATTGGAGGGAAAATGAAAGGAAAGTTGCGACTTGCATTCGCAGTTCTCGGTGCTTCGGCATTGCTGATCAGCGCATGCAGCGACGACAGCGACAGTGACAGCACGACTACGTCTGCCGCTGAAGAAACAACAACAACAATCAACGAGAAGATCATGATGCTGGATGCTGACGCAGACGGTGACGTGCAATTCGGTGTTGCTGCTGCTGGTCCGGCCAACGACGGTGCGTACGTGCAGGCAACAGTTGATGGTGTGAAGGCATTTGCCGAGGCAAACGGTCTTCCAGAGCCGATCGTTGTTGACGAAATTGAAGCAGAGCAGTCAGCAGAAAAACTGGAAGCACTTGCTCAGCAGGGTGCAGACGTGATCGTGGTGGCAGCGAGTGAAATCGCTGGCCCACTTGACACTCTGACCGAGACCTACGCTGACATCTTCTGGTACTGCAACTGTGGTGCCGGATATGGCAAGGACCTTCCTGGTCTCGCACAGACTCTCGACGATTCGTCAGAGATCAGCTACACCGCTGGATATGCAACAGGTCTCCTCTTGGCTGATGCTGAGAATAAGGCCGTTACATTCCTCGGATGCTGTGACCTGCCATTCGAAAAAGAGGCATACCTCGCATACGAGCTTGGTCTGAAGGACGCACTGCCAGAAGCCACATTTAGCTACGTGGCAACCGGCGGTTATCCATATGACTTCGCCAACACCGCGGGCGCAACCGAGGCGTACAACTCCGCTAAGGCTGCTGGTCTTGGTGCTGTGAACCCATACCTTGACGGCGCACACGAAGCCATTGTTCAGCTTGCAAATGCTGACGGCATCGTGACCATGTCTGCAGGAAAGGCCGACGCTTGCGAGCGCACCGACCTTTCGTACCAGATTGCCGTGAAGTTTGACGGTGGCGACTACATCATCGAAGCCATGAACCGCATTGCTGAAGGCACCTTCAGCGAAGGCGAGAAGCTGACGTTCCATCCTGGCGACAGTGTTGGACCTGGTGGATCACCTGGTGCGGTCATTTGTGACCCAACCGATGAACAGCAAGCAGCGATGGACGCGGTCTACGCAAAGATCCAGGCAGGCGAGATGGCTGCCCAGTTCGGCGCGATCAAGGGCCAGGCCTACGCAGGCTGATTCGGTGACGTCTTCAATTCCGAATGAACGAGTAGGTGAGGGGGCTTCGGCCCCCTCACTTGCCGTTTCCATGACGGCAATCACGAAATCTTTCGGAGTCTTGAAGGCTTGCGATGAAGTGAGTTTCTCCATGGATGCGGGTCGCATCCATGGAGTTCTCGGCCAGAACGGAGCTGGCAAATCAACTCTGATGAAAATTCTCATCGGATTGGTCACTCCTGACAGCGGCGAAATCCGCATTGGTGACCAGTTAGTAACCATCACGAGTCCACAACAAGCAGCCGATCTGGGTATCGGCATGGTGCATCAGCACTTCAGCCTGGTTGATGCATTAACTGTGTGGGAAAACGTGATTCTCGGTGAAGGCGGTATGCGCCTTGACCGCAAGCGTGCCAGGCAACTCGTTGGTGAGATCGGTGATCAGTACGGTCTTGCCATTAACCCAGATGCCACTGTGGGCAATTTGTCAGCTGGGCAGCGTCAGCGCATTGAGATCATCAAGTGTTTGCGACGCAATCCAAAAATTTTGATCTTTGATGAACCGACCTCGGTTCTCACCCCCGATGAGAGCGAAATGCTCTTTAGGGTTTTGCGACAGGTGGTCCAATTAGAGGGACGCACCGTGGCGCTTGTAAGTCACAAACTTGAAGAAGTTCTGCATGCCACCGACGACGTGGTCATTATGCGAGACGGAAAACTGGTTGCATCAATGCAGACCAGTGGCACAAAGCCAGAAGAGCTTGCTCGTGCCATGGTTGGCCGCGAAGTCAAGCTTCGTGGCGCCACGCCTTCGTCCGCGCCTGCAGTATCGGCAGCAAAAACCGGTACTCCTGGGCTCAAGATTGAAGGGTTGAGTGTCTCAAGCCGTAAAGAAGGTGTTGAGCTAAATGGCCTTTCGCTTGACGTTTACCCCGGCGAGATTGTCGGTGTTGCTGGTGTGGAGGGCAACGGTCAACGTGTGCTTGCCGATGTGCTTTCAAGTCTGCGCAGCTTTAACGCCGGCACCATCGAAGTAAATGGTGTGCCAGTCAAAGAAGGTGGTGCAGGCGCCATGGCACATGTCGGCATTGCTGTAATCCCTGAGGATCGTCACGATTCGGGATGTGTGCTCAACATGTCCGTGGCCGAAAATCTTGTACTTGCAGGGCTTGAGAAGGTCTCCCAGCGCGGCGTGGTTGACGCTGACACAGTGCGGGAAAATGCAGAGAAATTGATCGCCGAGTTCGGCATCTCATGCCAATCTCCAGATGCGCCGATGTGGACACTCTCTGGCGGTAACCAGCAACGTGTCGTGCTTGCGCGAGAGTTGTCCGCGGATCCAAAAGTTCTAGTGGCAGCTCAGCCAACCCGCGGCTTGGATGTTGGCGCCATCGAATACATGGGTGATCGTTTGCGCTTGGCGGCCGATCAAGGTGTTGCGGTTTTGCTTATCTCTAGTGAACTCGAAGAAATTCTGCACCTCGCGGACCGAATTGTTGTGATGTACCGCGGAGCAATCATCGGCGAGATGCCAAACAAAGATGTTGATTTGGAACGCCTCGGCATGCTCATGGGGGGCGCTCAATGACGACTAGCAAAGGTGTGCTTACACGCCTCAAGCTCACCAGGGATCAGGTTGAGCTCCTTGGCCTTTACGTTCTCTGCGTGGTGCTCGCATTGGCGATCTCCGCACTCTTGATTGAATTCAATGGCTCTTCATGGACTCGCGCAGTTGAGGCGATTTTCGACGGTGCGTTCCAAAGTAAAGGGCGGTGGGGTGAAACCCTGCGCAGAATGGCGCCACTACTTATCGTGGCGGTGGGCAGCATTGTTGCCACACGTGCAGGCATCGTAAACATCGGTCAAGAGGGCCAGTTGCTGGTGGGAACAACAGGTGCGGCATTCGTGCTGACCAAAATCCAGCCCGGTAACCCCGCGATGTTGATTGTTGGACTCATTGTCGGTGCAATCGTTGGTGCGGTGTGGGCAGGTATCGCGGGCTGGCTTTATTACTGGCGCAAAATCCCGATTGTTTTGTCCACGCTTCTGCTGGTCTATCTCTCTTCGCAGATTGCTTCGTACACACTCACGAGGCGCCAACTGTTGTTGAATGTGGTGCCAGGCGAGCCAAATCGTTTGCTACTCAGCGATGTGACTGCGCCGAAATCGCGTCTCGGCATAATTGAAATCTTTGGCAACAAGTTCCCGTTGAGTGTTCCGATTGCTTTGCTCATTGCGGTGGTTGCCGCATGGGTGCTGACCCGCACCGTGTGGGGATTTCGTCTGAAAATGCTCGGCATGAATCCGCGCACGGCACGTAGGGCAGGTGTTTCGGAAACTCGCTACGGCATGGCTGCGATACTTGTATCAGGTGCGGCTGCAGGATTGGCCGGTTCGATGATGCTTGCTGGCGGGGAGTCCCAATACAAGTTCTCCTCGGGTTTTGCATCCAATGCCGGCTGGGATGGTTTGCTCGTGGCGCTAGTGGCCCGCAACAACCCAATCGCAGCAATCCCAGTGGCGCTGGTGTTTGCTGGCCTGCGTAGTGCATCCACCTTCCTTTCGGTGGCAGGCATCGAAGGTGTACTGGTCGATGTTGTTCGTGCACTGCTGGTGGTAGCGCTATTTATTCCGCCGGCAATCAGTGAACTGCGCCGAAAGCGCCGAGCGCTGGCGAACCTGACGGAGAGGACCTGATCATGCTCGCATTCATGGGTGACATCCTCTCCAATGGGCCGTTGTACGAAAGCACATTCCGACTCGCTGCCGTGCTTGCGTTCGCAGCCGTAGGTGAGTGGGTCGCCGAGCGTGCAGGCACGATCAACATCTCCGTTGAGGCCATGCTGCTTGGCGGTCATTTTGGTGCCGCAATTGCTTACACGGAGTCCACCAACTTCGCATTAGCGATTGCAGTGGGTGCCATTGTTGGCATGCTGGTGGCTTCGTTGCAGGGATACCTCAGCCATTACCTAAGTGCCGATCAGTTCGGAATTGGTCTCACGCTGAACATCTTGTTGCTTGGTGTTGCGGCCTTTTTGCAACCCAAGTTTGATTTGAGCACGAAGCTCGCAAATGTGGTTGAGATTCCGTTGCTTTCAGATATTCCAAAGATTGGTCCGGCATTGTTTGCTCAACGTTGGCCGATGTACCTCATCTATGTGCTGATTCCTGTGATCTGGTGGTTGGTAATGCGCACGTCATGGGGTCTGGAAATTCGTGCCGTCGGTGAAGATCCACAGGCGGCAGATGTAAGTGGCATCAATGTGAATGCTCGTCGCCGTCAGGCAATCTTGATCGCCGGACTCACTTCAGGGATTGGTGGCGCGGTCTATCTGTTTGGCCAGGTGGGTCGTTTTGAGAGCAGCAATATCGGCGGTAAAGGCATCATCGCGCTTGCAGCGGTGATCTTCGGTGGTTGGACTCTTCGTGGTGCGGTGGCGGGGTGTTTGTTGTTCGGATATGTGGATGCATTGCGTCTCAATTTGCCCAACATCCTTGGCTACAGCCTGAACAGCCAACTTCTGGCGTCGCTTCCATTCTTGGCAACCATCATCGTGATGCTCATCTTTGCCAAGCACACTCGACAGCCAAGAGCACTCGCGCAACCGTTCATTCGTGGACTCAAATAGAAAAGCCGAACAGAGGTAAAACATGAAAGCAGTTTGGTACGACGCACCTGGTGGCCCAGAAGTGTTGAACTATGGCGACCGTCCAGATCCGAATCCGGGAACACACGATGTGGTGGTCAGGGTGCATGCAGCAGCACTTAACCACCTTGATGTGGTTCAGCGCAATGGTTGGTACGCAATGCCAGGTTTCACATTGCCCCACATTGCCGGCATGGATGTGGCAGGCGAGATCGTTGCAGTTGGATCTGCGGTTACAAACGTGAAAGTGGGTGAGCGCGTGGTCGTTGACCCTTCACTTGCCGGAGTACCTGATGGCTCGGCTTACGCCAACATGGGTGACTTCTACGGTGATCTTGGTGTCATTGGTGCCACAGTGGCAGGCGGTTACGCCGAACTCTGTCTCGCGCCGTCGACTCACGTCTATCGCATTCCTGATTCGATGTCGTTTGAAGATGCAGCAACATTTCCCACTTGTTATCTGACCGCTTGGCACGCCCTTTTTGAAGTTGGGAAATTACAGCCCGGTGAAACCGTGATGATTCACGCTGCAGGTAGCGGCGTGTCTGTGGCTGGTATCCAGCTCGCGGTCGCCCGAGGAGCACGGGTTCTTGCCACTGCTGGCTCTGCCGAAAAGTGTGAGCGTGCACTCGAGCTTGGTGCCGCAGCTGTGTGCAACAACCGTACCGAGGATGTCACAGGTTTCGCGCGAGCAAACACCGAGGGCCGTGGTGTTGACATGGTCTTTGACCACGTCGGACCCGCACTTTGGGCACAGTCAACTTTTGCGCTGCGTCCGCGTGGTCGCATTGTTAACTGCGGGAACACCACGGGTGACACTGCGACGATTCCTTCGCTTGGCTATTCATTCCACATGGGTATTCAGATCCTTGGCAGCGATCCATATCGGCCCGAAGAGTTTCAGCCCGCTTGGGATACATTCTGCAACGGCAACTTCAATGTGGTCATTGACTCACAGTTCGAACTCAAAGATGCAGGCGAAGCACAAATGAAAATGCAGAGCAACGACGTCTTTGGCAAGATCCTGTTACGGCCCTGATCGATGGCTGAAGAGCGCGATGCGCCGTATCCAGAATTAAAAAAGAGCCACACGGCGGCCCACAAAGGTACGCCGTGGAGTGACTTCAAGCCTCCTGCATCTGCGCCGGTCTGGAACATTATTCAGGGATATGGCAACTACTGGCTGCTGTGTTCGGCAGTCGAGCTCGGCGTTTTCGACTTGCTGCAAGAACTTGGTCCAACCGAACTCGAGCCGGTTGCAAAACGCCTGGCGTTGCCAGAGCGAAGTGCGTTGTTCTTGCTCGATGGTCTCGTGGCTATCGGAATGATTGAGCAGTATCGCGATGTGTACAAACTCGGTGACCTCGCCAAGCGCTACTTGACCACGGATGCTCCGGCCAGCATGGCTGATTTGATTGCCGTTGCACCAGGGCCACTTGTGAATTGGGAACACTTGTCAGACACATTCAAGCGAGGGACGCCTGAGCGCCCGATCGAGGATGACCCTGAAGGGTTTTACGTACCACTTGTGGAGGCCACTTTCCCAACGATGCTGCGTGCGGCAACACGTGCTGACTTGAAGATCGGATACTCGCGACAGCAACAATTGCATGTTTTAGATCTTGGTGCGGGTGGTGCGCCCTGGACAGTTGCGATTCTCGGTCAAAACCCGACTGCAACTTCGGTGGTTAATGATTTTGAAGGTGTCTTACGCGTGGCAAAGCGACGCATTGACGATGCTGGTGTTAGCGATCGTGTCGAGTATCGACCAGGTGATTTCCATAACATCACACTCGGTGACGGCGAGTTTGACCTCGTTATCTTGGGGCACATAATGCGTACCGAGGGTATCGAGGGTGCAAAGCACCTGATTGAACGCGCCTACAAGGCACTCAAGCCTGGCGGGAGAGTGGTCGTCTCTGATTACTTCCGCGATAACTCACGTAAGTTCAACCCGTTTGGGGTTTTGATGGGAGTAACCATGGTGGCCGCGACTCGCCAAGGTCTTACATTCACAAACCGTGAGGTAACTGATTGGCTCCGCGCACAAGGCTTTGAGGCGCTACGACTCATTGAGCCGATTGGTTTCAACCAAATGTATGTAGCAAGCAAACCGGAATAGGAGAGCAGTAGTGGAAGACATTGATGTACTCATAAAGGGCTGGTACGTGGTCACGATGAATGCAACACGTGACATCATCCGCAATGGTGCGGTAGCGATCAAGGGCAACAAGATTCTTGAGGTCGGCAAAGCCACTGACCTTGAAAAGAAGTACAAAGCTAAAGAAGTAGTCGGTGGTGATCGATTCGTGGTCGCCCCAGGCCAAGTCAACTCACACATTCACATCACCGGTGAGCCACTAACGCGTGGGTATGTCCCCGATGACACCCCGTTTGAAGAGAACGTTTTCATGTGGCTTTGCCCCCTGTATGCGGCTTTTGAAGCCCACGAGGAGAAAATGTCCGGCCAGTTAGCGGCAATTGAAATGCTGAAAAGTGGGACCACAACATTCTTGGAGGCGGGCACTATCCGCTTTATGGACGAAGTGGTTGAAGGTCTTGTTGATATCGGAATTCGTGGTCGTGTGGGTCGATGGATCTGGGATCTTCCGCCCGAGCCGGATGTATACAAACAAGACACCGACGAGGCGATCCGTAATCTTGAGCAATCAATCACGAAGTACCGCTCCCTGGCTGACGGACGCATTCAGTCGTGGTCCACTTTGGTTGGGCACACAACTTGTTCAGATCCACTCTGGCGCGCAGCACGTGATCTCGCTAATGAACACGGCACCGGAATGTCATTCCATATGTCGCCTGCAAAACTCGACCCCGAAGGCTTCTTGGCCGAGTTTGGTCACCGGCCCATGGTGCATCTTGCAGAACTCGGTGTGCTCGGCCCCGATGTCGCAATCACTCACGCAGTGCAAGTTGACAACAATGAACTCGCGATCATGGCCGAAGCTGGAGTCACGGTTGCTCATTGTCCGACCACGGCGTTGAAGGTTAGTTATGGCGTCACGCAGGTAGGCAAGATGCCCGAGATGGTCACCTCGGGTGTGAATGTGGCAATCGGAACTGACGGCAACAACGCTTCGAACTATTCCGACCTCATGCGAGCGACCTATTTGGTGGCGGGATTATTCAAAGATGCACGCACTGACCCACAAATGTTCCCCGCGGAGAAGGCATTTGAAATGTCCACTCTTGGTGGCGCAAAGGCGATCTGTGCCGAGGATGAAATTGGTTCGCTGGAAGCCGGCAAGAAGGCTGACCTCGTGTTGCACGACACGGATCGTCCCGAGTGGCGGCCCTTGTTGAATGTGATGAACCAGCTTGTATGGGCAGCCGACGGTCGCGGTGTGCACACAGTGTTTGTTGACGGCAAGAAAGTTGTCGAAGCTGGGCGAATGACCACTATTGACGAGGATCGTTTCTGGGCTCAGTGCCAAGCAGCAGGCGAGGCAATTACATCGCGTTCGGGCCTGCCCGATAAGTCGAAGTACCCGGTTCTTTAGGCGTTACTCAGCGGCTTAGGCCTCAAGGCCTGCTTGCTGAAGAAACGATTTTGAATCCCAATAGTCGGTGCGATCTGTAATCAGACCATCGCGCACTGTGATGCGCATCATTCCCCGCACTGCGATATCACGCTCGTTTACTCGTGCACGCAATGTGTATGCATTCGCTACTTGATCACCTTCGGCTATTTGACTTTCAACTTCATAGCTCAACCCAGGCATTGATGCGATAAAACCAGGTAGTCGCCGGCGGTATTCGTCTTTGCCTTGGCACCCAGAACCAAGCGCGGATGTGTGTTCGTTGACAAAGTCATTAGACACAAAACTGGCGACCACATCAGGGTCGCCAGTTGCGAAGGATTCAAGATACCTGCGGCAGATATCCGC
>JAFMEI010000035.1 GCA_017856815.1 Ilumatobacteraceae bacterium | reverse complement strand
CACACGCCTGAAAAGCGTGGGGTCACCGGATCGACGCCGGTCTCGACCACCAGTGAGATTATTTGCGCGGAGGGCGAACGAGTGCTTCTTGCGCCACCGTGCAGGCATGTGTTCCATCAGAACTAAACACATGACCAAATGTGAGCCCGCGGTTATTCACCAATGAGTGGCACTTCACATCATGGACATGCCATTGGTCTGCTCGAATCGGACGATGAAACCACATTGAATGATCGAGGCTTGCGTTGTACACGTCACCGCCATTGCGTTCGATTTCATTCAGTACCGGGTGTGAACGAATTGCGGCATCGGTCATAATCGCGTCAGAGACAAAAGCCAATGCGCATGCTTGGATCAACGGATCATCGCCGATGTCATGCAACACCTTCATCCACGCAATCGTGTGCCCGCTTTCGTCGTGGGTGTCTCCAGGATGAACAACATCACGCGGTATCCAACGGCGGTCAAACAGGTTTGACCAGTGGTCTTGCTCACATTGTTCGGGGGTTGGCAATCCGGTTGGCGCAGCGATGGGTGAGATATCTAGTGACTCCTCACCGCGATGGAAAGAAGCCTCAAGGTTCAAAATCGCACCACCAGGCTGATTGGCTACAACTCGTCTCGTCGAAAAACTCCTACCGTCACGAATGCGGTCAACTTCATATCTGACGACTTCTTTGTGGTCACCGGGACGAATGAAGTAAGCCCGCAATGAGTGGGGCAAGAGTTCTTTTGCAACTGTGGCACTTGCAGCACGTAGCGCTTGGGCAACTATGTGCCCGCCGTAAAGACCGCCCCACGGGTATTCATTGCCGATCCCGATGTATTCGTTTTCACCAGACCGCAGAAGGTCAAAGAGTTCATTTAGATCGCCAGCAACCACGGTCTACAACCCTAGTTTTGGGCTCTACTTGCGACCTATTTGTTCATTCGGTGACACGCAACATCATCACAACTTCATCGGTGACGTGACTTTCCAGTTCAAAGTCACCTACTTGATCAGCTGTAAATGAAATTGAAGTTGGCGTATTGATAGCCATTTCCCCTGACGAAAGGTCATACCCATGAAGATGCATCTCGTCTGATGCATTTGGATTTGTGATTGTGATCTTGACTTCATCGCCAACATTGACGATGCAATCTTCTGCGGGCACGCCGATGATCACATCGCAGATCACTGGACCCGTTGCCTCGATGGTTGTGGTTGTGGAACTCGTGCTTGTCGTTGAGATTGTGGTCGTTGTTGTGGCGTCCGTGGTGGTGTCACTGCACGAAGCAAGCACGGCAGTGAGTCCAAGCAAGGTAACTATGAGTCGTTTCATGGGCGACCTTAACTACCAAACTCAAAGCCCAGATCGGGGGCCGTCAACATTGGCAAATAGGGGATCCCGGCTGCTTCAGCCATCGCTGCACAGGTTCCACCACGGTCAACGATCACCGTGATCAGAACTGGCTCTGCACCATATGCGCGCACTACCTCAACGGCCTCGAACAGTGATGTCCCACGGGTCACCGTGTCTTCGGTGATAACTACCTTGTCACCTGGTTGCAAGGCTCCCGCCAGACGGCCAGTTACCCCGTGATCTTTTGCTTCTTTGCGCACGCTGAAACTTCGAAGTGCTAATCCGCGTTCGGCGGCGATTGCGGCCACACCAAAGGCAACTGGGTCGGCACCCATGGTCAATCCACCAATCGCTGTGGCCTCAGCAGGTATGAGCTTCAGTGCAACGTTGGCCACAGCGACAATGCCATCTGCTCTGCATGCAGTCTGTTTTGTATCCAAGAACCAATTGCTCTTACGTCCAGACTTCAAAGTGAAGTCGCCGAGTTTTACGGAATGCTCAAGCACATGCGCACGCAACACTTCGCGCTCGGTATCGAGTTTTGGAAGATTATTCGCCACATCAAAGACGGTAGTTGGTCACCAAAACAATCAGCGTCCGATTCGGGACATTTACCCGTCGGAAACTTACGGCAGTGCCGTATTCGGGCCGAACTAATTGCGTAATCTTGCAAATCGGGTAGTGATTTGGGTGAACACCGAAATTACGAAGAGCGAGAGAGAAAAGTCAGAGATGCCAGCGAAGAAAATTGCTAAGCCAAAGATGAGTCAAGCCCACAAAGCGGCGCTCGCTTCTGGACGCGTCGAAGGACGCATAGTCCGCGAATACCTTGAAGCCGTTGAAATGCACCGGCCTAAAAGAGGGCGCAAGCGCACTCCTGAATCGATTAAATCAAGATTGAATTCCATCAAAACTGCGCTCAATGAAGCCGATGCAGTGACGAAACTGAAGCTCGTGCAGGAGCGAATGGACCTTGAGCACGAACTCGCAAATCTGAATGCCAAGCGGAACATGAACGAAATCGAGGCACGCTTTGTCAAGATTGCTGCTGCTTACAGCAAGCGCAACAACATCACTTACACCGCATGGCGCGAAATTGGGGTCGACCCAAACGTTCTCCGCAAAGCTGGCATAAACAAGTAACTCAGAATTGAATCTGAGTTACTTCTTTGAACACCAAATCCGCGTTCCGCAGAGCGCGCTGGAGACTAAAAAGTTCGTCCAGTTGATCGGAACTCAACTTCACATCTGGATTAGCCGCAAGTACTTCACGTAGAGGCTTGTTCCATGCCATTGCATCCATGCTCGCTTGCTGGACAATTCGGTATGCATCGTCACGCGACATTCCTGACTCAATAAGTGCGAGCAGCGTGGGCTGAGAAAAAACGAGGCCCAGCGAACTCTCAATATTTGCCATCATCCGATCAGCATTCACTTCAAGGAAATCGATGAGGCTGGTCATTCGGCGAATCACATAAAAAGTGAGAATTGATGAATCCGGAAGTATCACTCGCTCGGCCGATGAGTGTGAGATGTCACGTTCATGCCAAAGCGCCACATCCTGTAATCCGGCTTGGAGATTTCCGCGCAACACTCGAGAGAGACCAGTGATGGTTTCAGCCGAAATTGGATTGCGCTTGTGTGGCATTGCAGACGAACCCTTTTGCCCGGGTTTAAAACCCTCGCGGACTTCGCCAACCTCGGTTCGCTGAAGGTGGCGGAGCTCCACAGCCAACGACTCAAGCGTGGTTCCAATCGATGCACATGCATACAGGTACTCTGCGTGACGATCGCGCGCGAGCACCTGTGTTGCCGGCACACGCTGCAGGCCAATTCTCGCCGCAACGTACTCTTCGACTCGCGGGTCAATGTTTGAATAGGTGCCAACTGCGCCTGACAGCTTGCACACTGCGATTTGCTCACGTGCCGCGCGCATACGTCGCCGATCGCGATCAAGTTGAAGAGCAAACAATGCCAATTTCGCGCCGAAGGTTGTTGGCTCTGCATGAATACCGTGAGTGCGTCCCATGATTGGCGTATAGCGATGCTCTTGGGCTCGTTTAATGATTCCTGCGAGCAGCCGATCAAGTGCTTCAAGGATCAGATCTGCTGCATCACGCAATTGCCAGCACTGCGCGGTATCAACGATGTCTGTACTTGTGAGACCAAAGTGGATCCAAGCTCCCGATGGCATCCCAATTTTGTCCTGAACAACATCAACAAATGCCGCCACATCGTGGTCGGTGGTGCGTTCACGGTCTGCGACTGCTGCGACAAATGCGGAGTCAACAACCGGCATATTTGCGCGACAATTCTTGGCATCCACTAGCGACACAAGACCAAGTTCAGCGTGAGCTTCTGTTGCCAGTACCTCGATCTCCAACCATCGGCGCATCCGTGACTCATCCGAGAACACATCTGCAATTTCAGGAAGCGTGTATCGGGAAATCATTCGCGCACCAACAAATCATCGCGGCCAGCACCAGTACCCACGAGTGTGACTGGAATATTCGTGTGCTCTTCAATCAACTTGATCAATGCAATCGCCGAAGGTGGAAGGTCGCTTTCTCGGGTCACACCCGCAAGGCTGCGTTTCCAGCCTGGAATTTCTACATAAACAGGCTCGACTTCGGCCAATGCATCAATGGTGTCTGGATAACCGCTGATCTCTTTGCCGTTCACCTTGTAGGCAACGCACACCTTGATCACATCAAATGTGTCAAGCACATCCAATTTTGTGATTGCCCATTCAGTCAGGGAGTTCAACCTGACCGCGTGTCGCAACATGACTAGATCAAGCCAACCAGGCCGGCGGCGGCGGCCTGTAACGGTTCCGAATTCGCGTCCGATTTCCACCATCGCATCGCCGTAATTATCAAGTGCTTCTGTCGGGAAGGGCCCCGATCCAACTCGTGTGCAATACGCCTTTGCTATTCCAACAACACGATTGATTAAGCGGGGTCCGATACCAGTGCCTGTACTTGCACCACCAGCGGTGGGATTCGAAGATGTAACAAACGGATACGTTCCGTGGTCGATGTCCAAGAAGGTTGCTTGCGCGCCCTCGAGCAACACTTCGCAATTTGACTCAAGTGCATCGTGCAATAAGCCAACAGTGTCCACGATGTACGGGCGCAAACGATCTGCATACGCATCGAATTGATTGACGATGGCATCCACATCAAGCACATCTCCGCCAAGAGCAGTAAGCACCACTTGTTCTTCGGCGGCGCGTGCTTTTACCTTGGCAAGGAACTTCGCCTTGTCGAGTGTCTCGCCAGCACGTATGCCCACGCGTCGCGCCTTGTCGGCATATGCGGGCCCGATGCCTTTCAAGGTTGTGCCGATCTTGTTCTCGCCGCGGCCAGCTTCAGCGATCGCGTCTGCTGCCTGATGCCAAGGAAAAATCAGTTGCGCCTGGCTTGAGATCTTCAAACGTGAACACGAAACGCCGCGCGCCTCTAAACGGTCAATCTCATCAAACAGTGTTGGAAGATCTACAACAACGCCATTGGCAATGACGGGCGTGACGTGCTCGTACAGGACACCGCTTGGGATCAACTGCAAGGCGTACTTCTGGTCACCGACCACAACCGTGTGACCTGCATTGTGCCCACCCTGGAACCGAACCACATGCGAGTGTGCCGCTGCCAAGTGATCAATCACTTTGGCCTTGCCCTCATCTCCCCATTGGGAACCGACTACAACGGTCACGGGCATTTGACGCTCCTTACTGCGTAAATCTTGGCGTTGCGGAACGTAAAGAAAGTCTAGTAGGTCAAGCGGGTAGGTTTCCTAGACGATGTTTCGCAAGAAAGCCCCGAGTCCGACCCCAGTTTCCAGTGTGGTTCTACGCCGCCTGGAGTGGTCGGCAATGTCTGAATCTGCCCGCGCGGAACTGTGCAACCGTGGAATGTCTGACATTTTTGATCCCACACTCGTGGCATCAATTGGTGCGCTGATCGAGGATGTTCGCATCAATGGCGACCGGGCGATCTGCAAAGCGTTAGCCGCCCATGACCGCATCAAGCTGAACCCCGCTGATCTAAAGGTCAGTGATCAGGACATTGCTGAGGCGACCATCTCTCCGGAACTCGAATCAGCAATTGACGCAGCAATCAACAATCTCACGAAATTCAATACAGAGCTGCGTACACGGCTGAACGATTGGTCAGTTGAAATCGCACCAGGGTTGACCGCTGGTGAGAAAGTCACTCCAATTTCTTCCGTTGGCTTATTCGTCCCAAGTGGCAAGGCAAGCTATCCATCAGTTGCTCTGCAGTTGGGTGTGCCCGCAGTTGTTGCTGGTGTCAAAGAGATTGTTCTGATCGTGCCACCAATTCCTGGTGGGAACGGTGAAGTTGATCCCGCAGTATTGGTGATCTGTCGCAAGCTTGGAATAAAGAATGTGTTTCGAGTTAATGGTCCTGCCGGTATCGCTGCACTCGGATTTGGAACAGAGACGATCCCACGTGTGCACAAGGTGATGGGGCCAGGTAGCCCCGCCGTTACGTGCGCTCAGGTGCTGATGCAAGGCAAAGGTCTTGCAACAATGATGTTGCTTGGCCCCACCGAGAGCATCGTCATCGCTGATTCAAGTGCGGATCCAAAGCGAATTGCTGCTGACCTTCTAATTGAAGCAGAGCACGGCACAGACTCATCCGTTTTATTGGTCAGTGATTCGGAGTCACTCATTGAGTCCGTGGAACACGAACTCGTGATCCAAATCTCACGCCTTCCTGAGATTCGGGCGGCTGCCGCGCGCGCATCGCTCGGTGTCAACGGTGGTGCAGTTCTCGTGTCATCAATGATGGAAGCCGCTGAAGTGAGCAACCGTTACGCACCTGAACACTTGCAAATCGCCGTCAATACACAAGTTCGGAAAGAGTTACTCGACGCACTGATCAATGCCGGTGAAATTCTTGTTGGGCAAGACACACCATTCAGTGCAGCCAATTTCTTGATTGGGTGTCCTGCGTCTTTGCCAACGAGCGGATTTGCACACGTTTCCTCGGGCATCAACGTGGATGCCTTCCTCAAAAGAACAGCGATCGCCGAAGCGAACGCTCCTGCATTATCGGCAATGGCAGACCACGTGATTGCATTCGCTGACCACGAAGGCTTTCCTGCTCACGGCAATGCAATTCGTGAACGACGCCAATCATAAGGAGAAATATGTCTTTGAAAGATGACATCCAAGCCGCAATCACCGCGGCACAAAAAGATCAGGATGCATTGCGATTGTCAACTTTGCGTTTGATGTTGGCCGCCATCATGAACGCCGAAGTGGCAGGCAAAGAGAAGATTGAGTTGACCAACGATCAGACCATTGATGTTCTACGCAGCGAATCGAAGAAGCGTGCAGAGTCAGCCGAGATATATGAACAAAATGGTCGTGCCGAGTCCGCCCAAAAGGAACGCGCTGAGGCAGCAATCATCGCCGAGTTCCTTCCCGCTGCCATGGACGACTCTGCGCTAAATGCGATCGTCGCCGAAGAGGTGGCTAATGCCAAGGCAGCCGGTGCCGATGGGCCAAAGGCCATGGGTGTAGTGGTGAAAGCTGTGCGTGAACGCGTGGGGCAAGGCGCCGATGGTTCACGAATTGCTGCAGCTGTTAAATCCGCTCTGGGCTAATTGACAACGCATCGCCTAGAACTTCAACTCGAATTGAATCTCCATCTTCGAGTTTGCCTTCGAGGATGAGCGAAGCAATGGGATCCGCTAATTGGCGCTGGATCACTCTCTTCAATGGGCGCGCACCAAAGGCTGGGTCATAACCGGCGTCGCCAATCAGATTGATCGCTTCGGGACTCAGATTCAATGTGAGTCGACGCACAGCCAAACGCTCACGCAGGTGTGCAAGTTGGATGTCAACAATTGAGTTCAGATCATCACGGTCAAGTGATCGAAATCGAACGATGTCATCAATGCGGTTCACAAACTCCGGTTTAAAAAACTCAAGTGGGTGACCCGGAAGGTTGCTGGTCATGATCATCACCACATTGGTGAAATCCACGGTGCGACCTTGGCTGTCAGTCAAACGACCATCGTCAAGAACCTGCAACAAGATGTTGAACACTTCTGGATGCGCCTTTTCAATTTCGTCCAGCAGGACCACGCTGTATGGGCGTCGGCGCACAGCTTCGGTGAGTTGACCACCCTCGTCATAACCGACATAGCCAGGAGGTGCACCGACGAGACGACTCACCGAATGCTTCTCCATGTACTCGGCCATGTCGATGCGCACAATTGCTTTTTCATCATTGAACAAGAACTCGGCAAGTGCCTTCGCTAGCTCGGTCTTGCCGACACCGGTTGGCCCAAGAAACATGAACGAACCAATTGGACGATGTGGGTCGGATAGTCCAGCGCGACTCCGCCGAATAGCGTTCGCCACGGCTGTAACTGCTTCTTCCTGGCCAATTACCCGCTTATGTAGCAACTCCTCGAGGTGCACAAGCTTTTGCATTTCTCCTTCGAGTAATCGACTAACGGGTACGCCGGTCCATTTGGAAACGACTTCTGCGATGTCCTCAGCATCCACTTCCTCTTTCAACATTGCACCGTCGGCTTGTTGCTTATTCAGTGCAGCAGCAGCTTCTCCGATACGACGCTCAAGTTCGGGAATCACCCCGTATTGGAGTTCAGCAACTTTGTTGAGATCGGTTTCGCGCTCCATCTGCGACCGCGCGTTCTCCAAGTCTTCGTTTAGACCCCGAATCGCCGTAATTGCAGCCTTTTCGGCCTCCCACTTCTCCTTCAGTGTTGCGGACTCAATCTTTGCGAGTTCAAGTTCTTCTGTAAGGGCTGCGAGGCGCTCTTTTGATGGCTCGTCTTTTTCCTTTTCCAACGCAACGCACTCGATTTCCATCTGCAGAATGCGGCGCTCAACGATGTCAATCTCAGTTGGCATCGAGTCAATCTCGATGCGGAGTTTGCTTGCTGCTTCATCAACAAGGTCAATTGCTTTGTCTGGAAGAAAGCGATTAGTCAGGTAACGGTTAGAAAGCACCGCTGCACTAACAAGTGCTGAGTCTTGAATGCGCACACCGTGGTGAACTTCGTAACGCTCTTTCAATCCACGCAGGATCGCAATCGTGTCCTCCACCGTCGGCTCGCCGACGTAGACCTGCTGAAAACGGCGTTCGAGCGCGGGATCCTTCTCGATGTGCTTGCGGTATTCATCAAGTGTGGTGGCACCGACCATATGTAACTCGCCACGGGCAAGCATTGGCTTGATCATGTTCCCGGCATCCATCGCCCCTTCGGCGGCACCAGCTCCAACAATCGTGTGCAACTCATCCACAAATGTGATCACTTCACCTTCGGCATCGGTGATCTCCTTGAGAACTGCTTTCAACCGTTCTTCAAACTCGCCACGGTATTTTGCGCCAGCGAGCATGGATCCAATATCCAATGACACCAAACGCTTGTCCTTGAGTCCCTCCGGCACATCACCATCTGCAATACGACGTGCAAGCCCTTCAACAATCGCGGTCTTACCAACACCTGGTTCGCCAATTAACACGGGGTTGTTCTTCGAGCGACGCGAGAGCACCTGAATAACTCGCCGAATTTCCTCATCACGACCAATGACTGGATCGATCTTGCCCGCTCGTGCCCGTGCTGTGAGATCCTGACCATATTTTTCTAACGCCTGGAATTGGTCTTCTGGATTTTGTGTGGTCACACGATGTGAACCACGCACATCTTTGAGAGCTTGCAACAAGACTTCTTCGGCAAGCCCAATGCGGTCACTTAGAGCAAGCATCAAGTGCTCGACCGATAAAAAGTCATCCCGCAGATTGGTGCGATGCACATCGGCGGCATCAATCAGCCGCGAGAAGTCACGGCTCATCTCTGGATTGCGTCCACCTATCGCCTGTGGGAGTGCTTGAACTTTCCCATCAGTTTCAGCAACTAGTGCATTCGCATCTGCGCCAGCCTTGGCGAGAATCGCGGGCACGATTGTGCCCTGTTGTCCGAGTAACGCTGCCAGCAAGTGTTCTGGCGTGAGTTCTGGATTGTTACGACCACGTGCGGAATCAGCAGCGACATTGATCGCTTCTTGGGTCTTTGTTGTCCACTTGGTTGGGTCTATTGCCATTTTGTGCTCCTATCGCGCCTGGATCACTTGTCGAAAATTGATGGCTTGTGGCCAAAGATCGCAACTGCTTGACGCAGCGGAACTATCTCCCGCTTCGAACGTCGCTCAGCTTCAGCAACTGCGGAGTCAATCGTGTGCCGAAGTGACTCAACTTCTGCACGTAGCCGTATGACTTCCTCTTCGAGAGCCATCACGTGACGAATGCCCTCGAGATTCATGCCAGATGTTGCGAGTTCAGCAATCCGACGCAGGCGTGCGATGTCTTCATCGGTGTAGCGACGATTGCCACCGGCTGTGCGTGCAGGATTCAGCAGCCCGCGACGCTCATAGATGCGCAGTGTCTGCGGATGCATGCCTGCAAGCTCGGCGGCAACTGAAATCACATAGATAGAACGCGGCGTACTCATCACAACCTCCTAATCCCTAAACAGATCAATCCGGGGCAAACTCTTGGTTGCCTTTGCTAATTGCTCAACGATTTCTTTTTCTTCCTCGCTCAAGGTCTTTGGCACTTGAACTTCAACCGTGACGATCAGGTCACCTTGCGACTTGCTTGTTTCGATTCCTTTGCTCTTGACCCGATGCCGTGAACCCGACTGTGTGCCTGGCTTGAGACGAAGGGTGACCGGCGCATCATCAAGAGTCGGCACGAGAATGTCGGCACCAAGTGCTGCCTCAGCAAACGTGATCGGGACTTTGACCGTGAGATTGTTCCCGTCGCGCTCAAAAAACTTGTGCGGCATTACCCGACACTCGACAAAAAGATCACCCATTGGGCCACCATTACGGCCCGGAGCACCGCGCCCCTTCAACCGAATGCGCTGTCCGTCGACAACACCTGCGGGAATACGAAGTTTTACTTCGCGAGCACGCTTTTGGATTCCCGTTCCGCGACAGCCAACACACGGGTCGTCAATAATCACACCGCGACCTGTACACGAAGGGCACGGCACTGCGCGCGAGAAAAATCCTTGGTTGGTTTCAACCTCGCCTCGCCCCTTGCACTGCCCACAACGCCGTGGGGTTGTCCCAGTGCGCGCACCCGAACCATTGCAGCCCTCACAGGACGCATCGCCAGTTAAGTGCACAGTGGTCAGTACTCCGTGTGCGGCCTCGCTGAATGAAAGGGTCATCGCGGTTTCCATGTCGGGGCCACGCTGCGGGCCAGCACTGCGACCTCCTCGTGCTCCGCCAAACATCTGACCAAGGAGGTCACTCACATTGCCGGCGTCACCCATGTTGAAACTAAATCCGTCTGGTCCAAAACCACCGGCCATCGGACCCATCCGCCGCACTTCGTCATACTCGCGTCGCTTGTCGTCGTCACCGAGCACGTCGTAGGCCGCTGATATTTCCTTGAACTTCTCTTCGGCAGCTGCGTTATTTGGATTTGTATCCGGATGATATTGACGCGCGAGTTTTCGATACGACTTCGTGATGTCCTTTGCCGATGCGTTCTGCGGCACGCCAAGGACTGCGTAATAGTCCTTCTCGAACCACTCGCGCTGAGGAGCCATCAGCCCTTCACCTTCACCATCGCCGCACGAAGAACACGGCCCTTCCACTTGTATCCAGTGCGCATAACGTCAATCACCACGGTTTCACCACCGTCGCCAGGCTCGTGCATCACTGCATCCGCCAGCGCGGGATCAAATGGCTGGTCAAGGAGATCAAGAGCTTCAAGGCCCTGCTTTTGAAGTGTGCCAAGAAGAGCTGCCCAAAGTGGCTCGATATCTTTCGCACCGTGATTGAAAGCTGCTTCACATGCGTCGAGCACCGGGAGGAGTTCTTCAACTAGGCGTCCTGTCGCACGATCGACGTCATCGACCAACTGTGCAGCCACACGCTTACGGAAGTTTTCAAAATCGGCCTGCAAACGAATGGCCATGTCTTTGAATTGATCGCGCTCGGCGAGAAGCGCCGCGGCGTCCAGTAGTTCGGTGTCCGCCGCGGTCAACTCCTCTTCGATTGATGACTCGACTGCACCCTCAATAGATGTGTCGTTCATTTCATCGCTCATCTGATAACCGTTCAGTTCTCGTCGATGATTTCAGCGTCAACGATTTCGTCGTCATTGGGCCCGGTTTGCCCCGAAGCTGAAGAGCCCGCTGCATTTGCGTCACGTGCTGCTGCTTCATAGAGCTTCTGGCTGAAAGCCTGACTCGCCGACATCAACGCTTCGGTAGCGGTCTTGATCGCAGCAGTGTCATTGCTTTCCAACGCTTTACGCAAGTCCGAGAGGGGTTGCTCAACTGCGGCTTTTTCTTCGGCTGAAACATTGTCACCCTGTTCGCGCAGAACTTTTTCGGTCTGGTACACGAGTGAGTCTGCGTTATTGCGCACTTCGGCTTCCTCGCGACGACGACGGTCTTCCTCTGCGTGTGCCTCGGCGTCTTTCACCATCTGGTTGATGTCATCTTTTGAAAGCGATGACTGCCCAGTGATGGTCATTGACTGTTCCTTGTTTGTGGCGCGATCCTTTGCACTCACATGAACGATGCCGTTGGCGTCAATGTCGAATGTGACTTCGATCTGGGGCACGCCGCGTGGCGCGGGTGGAAGATCAACAAGCTGGAACTTGCCGAGGGTCTTGTTATACGAAGCCATCTCGCGCTCGCCTTGAAGCACATGAATTTCAACCGATGGTTGCATGTCTTCGGCGGTGGTGAATACTTCGGTCTTCTTTGTGGGAATCGTGGTGTTGCGTTCAATCAACTTGGTCATGACTCCACCCTTGGTCTCAATTCCAAGAGAAAGTGGTGTGACATCGAGAAGCAAGACGTCTTTAACATCACCCTTTAGAACACCGGCCTGGACAGCTGCACCAACGGCAACAACTTCATCGGGGTTGACGGTCTTGTTCGGCTCTTTGCCAGTGATGCTCATAACGAGTTCACTTACTGCAGGCATACGGGTAGAGCCACCAACGAGTATCACGTGATGGAGATCGCCCTTGCTCACTCCGGCATCCCGTAACGCGTGTTCGAATGCAACCTTGCAACGCTCAATCAGGTCTGCGGTCATTTCCTGGAACTTTGAACGTGAAAGGGTCTCATCAAGATGCAACGGGCCTTCCGCGGTTGCGGTGATGAATGGCAGGTTGATCTGAGTTTGCTGCACTTGGGAGAGTTCGATCTTTGCCTTTTCTGCAGCTTCCTTCAGGCGTTGGGTAGCCATACGGTCTTGTGCGAGATCTATGCCATGCGCACCTTTGAACTGTGCAACCAGCCAGTCGATGATGCGCTGATCCCAGTCGTCACCACCAAGGTGTGTGTCACCGTGGGTGCTCTTGACTTCGAAAACGCCATCGCCAATTTCGAGCACACTCACGTCGAAGGTTCCACCACCAAGGTCGAATACGAGCACGAGTTCGTCTTGGCTTGATTTGTCGAGGCCGTAAGCGAGTGCGGCTGCAGTGGGCTCATTGATGATGCGCAGAACTTCAAGGCCTGCAATCTGTCCTGCTTCTTTGGTGGCGGTGCGCTGTGCATCGTCAAAATAGGCGGGCACGGTGATCACGGCTTGTGTGACGGTGTCTCCCAAATAAGCCTCGGCATCACGCTTCAACTTCATCAGCGTGCGGGCGCTGATTTCCTGGGGGGTGTATTGCTTGCCGTCGATGTCATCGGACTTCCATGCCTGACCCATGAATCGCTTGATCGAACGGAATGTGCGATCTGGGTTCGTGATCGCCTGGCGCTTGGCCACTTCGCCTACAAGGACCTCACCGTTTTTGGAAAATGCCACCACAGACGGTGTCGTACGTGAGCCTTCTGAGTTCGGGATGACGACGGGGTCGCCGGCTTCGAGGACTGCCACAACTGAGTTGGTGGTTCCGAGGTCAATGCCTACTGCCTTGGCCATTGGGGTTCTCCTTATTCTTTGGTTCTGGGCTATCGGGGGGAGATCAGACTTGATACAACCTGACTCAACTTTAACGATGACTGTTGCAACTCCCAACCCAAAGTGACAAATGTTTAGTCAACACGACTAAACATTTGTCACTTCCCCCAATAACCACGCGGTCTGCGTACGATGAGAACATGACCGGATCGTTGGTTCTTCTCCGCCATGGCCAAAGCACCTGGAATGAGCTCAATCTTTTCACTGGCTGGCATGACGTTCCCCTTACGGCACAAGGCGAATCGGAGGCCAAGGCCGCGGGCCACACGATGGCCGCCGCGGGGCTTGTATTCGATGTCGCGCACACGAGTCTGCTGACCCGCGCGGTAGTCACGTGTCAATTGGCTCTTGCCGAGATGGCTCAAGAATGGCTCCCCGTGGAGCGGCATTGGCGCCTGAACGAACGCCATTACGGGGCGCTTCAAGGCCTGGACAAAAAGGCGACCGCAGAAAAATACGGCCAAGAACAGACCAACCTCTGGCGGCGGTCCTTTGATATCCCACCACCGCCTGTTGACCCATCAAGCCCGGAGCATCCATCACAGGATGACCGCTATTCGATGATCGCCCCAGACGCGCTCCCTGCCACCGAGTGTTTGAAAGATGTGGTTGCGCGCGTACTCCCGTACTGGCAAGACCAGATCGTTCCACAATTGCGCGCTGGACAAAATGTGCTCGTGGTGGCCCATGGCAACAGCCTGCGCGCCCTGCTTATGCACCTTGAAGCCGTTTCGGAGATAGATATTGCTGGCATCAACATTCCAACGGGAGCGCCACGGCTCTACACATTTGATTCCGACATGAAGCTCATATCAGCCAAATACCTGGGTGATGCCGAAGCAATCGCGGCAGCGGCTGCAGCTGTGGCAGCACAATCACAGAAGTAGGGCTGTTCGTATGGCCCAAAAATGGGCGTACACTTCAGGACATGGCCAGCAGGAAATCCCACACAGAACACCTCCGCAATGTCGCGCTCTTCTCGTCGTGCTCAACCAAAGACCTCGAAAAGATCGCCAAGTCAGGTGACGAAGTCACATTGCCAGCGGGATCAGTAATCGTCGACCAAGGGCAAATCGGCAAAGAGGCCTACATCCTCTTGAGCGGGACCGCCACAGTGCGTCGCAATGGCAAGAAGGTCGCCACTTTGAGTGCCGGCAACATCGTTGGTGAGTTGTCACTCTTGGACCATGGTCCACGCACTGCAACCGTGATTGCAGACACCAACTGCACTGCACTTGTGATCACCCACCGCAACCTCATCGGTGTGATTGATGCCGTTCCTGCACTTGCGCACAAGATCATGGCCTCAATGGCAGCGCGAATTCGCGAGTTTGACCGCGCTTCTTTCGGCTGAGCCCAGTATTTCCACCGCTCCCCTTATATAGGAGGGTGCGTTACAACCACTAGCGTCTATTGCGCTATGAGTACTCACGCTGACTCTAAATCCGACACCACCGAAAAAGGTCCGAAGCGGCTGAAGCCGTACCAGATTTCGATCGCCTTAGGTATTGGCATTGGTGGCTTCACCGTGCTGTCGGGAATCGTTCCACAGTTCACTAAATGGCACAGTGACTCCAAGGTTCATCGTGAAGTGTTCGGTGGAATTCCTGGCCCCTTGCAAGCGGCGTTCTACACCATCGTTCCGATCATGCTTGTGTGGGGTGCGTTCCAATTCGCACACCGCATTCGTAATTGGGAGCGTGGTGCACCCGATCGACGTCGTACCAATCTTGGCAACGCCAAGCGTCGTCTAGCCGACTACCGCGCTGGCGTGTACATGCGCACGCTGCTTCGTGATTCAGCAGCCGGCCTCATGCACTCCATGATTTATTTCGGCTTCCTTGTTCTTCTTGGTGTAACCACCGTGCTTGAAATTGATCACCAGCTGCCGGAGTCCGCGAAGTTCCTTCACGGCGATGTCTATCGCGGTTATGCATTTGTTGGCGATGGGGCGGGTCTTGTTTTCACCGTTGGTGTTATCTGGGCAATCGTGCGCCGTTACATCCAGCGTCCGTACCGGATTCGTATCAAGACCAAGCCAGAGCACGCAGCCGCACTTGGTCTCTTGCTGTCGTTTGGTCTCACTGGATACGCAACAGAAATGTTCCGTATTGCGCATGATCAAGCTGCTGGTCTTGACATGTCTTTTGAGAAGTGGAGCTTCATTGGCTATCCGCTGGCTCAGCTAGTGAATGACGGTGGAACCGGTGCGCTCAGCAACTGGCACCAGTTCTTCTGGATCACGCATGTGGTCACCTTCGTGGCTTTCCTCGCTCTACTTCCAATCACAATGCTGCGCCACATGTTCACATCACCATTGAACATGTACCTGCGTGATCGCGACCGTCCAAAGGGCGCAATGCGCGCAATGCCAAACCTCACCGAAACTTCACTCGAGAGTTTTGGTGCCGCTGTCGTGGAAGATTTCACGTGGAAGCAGTTGCTTGATACCGATGCATGCACGATGTGTGGGCGCTGCACAAGCGTGTGTCCAGCCCACGCCACCGGCAAGCCACTTGATCCTCGCGAAATCGTTCTTAAGACCGGCGAAGTGATGGCTGCAACCGCAGCGCATGCTCCAGGTGGTCGCGTAACTCCACCAATCGGTGTGGATTCAGAAATCAAGATCGGTGCCAACTCGCTATTCGAACGCATCACGGCCGAAGAAATCTGGGCCTGCACTACTTGCAAGGCATGCGACGAGATCTGCCCTGTGAACATCGAAATCCTCGACAAGATCCTCGACATGCGTCGCTACTTGTCGCTGATGGAAAGCAACT
>JAFMEI010000034.1 GCA_017856815.1 Ilumatobacteraceae bacterium | reverse complement strand
ACCTTGCGTCCACGAATGATTGAAGGATCAGTGTCCTTTTCGTAGTACATCTTTGCTGCCATCAACTTGCCTTTCCTTTGGGGGCACGAGTTCGTGCCTCACGATCGATCTTGGGGAGAGCTACACGGCCTGTGCGCTGCATCTCCACGATGCCATAACCGCGCAGTAATTCTTCAAAATCGTCCAATTTCTCGGGATTTCCGTCCAGACTCACGGTCATGGACTCCCCTCCGACGGCAATGATCTTGCCCTCAAAGATGTTCGTGAGCTCTACCACTTGACCGCGGTTGTCCGCTCCGGCCTTGACCGTGGCGATCATCAACTCGCGCTCGACAGAGCGCTGTGGGTCGAGTTCTGAAATGCGAACAACCTCAATCAACTTGAACAGCTGTTTCACGACCTGCTCAAGCGGTGCTGATTCAACATCAACAACGATTGTGATGCGGCTGAATTCTGGATCCTCAGTTGGTGCAACTGCCAATGAATAAATATTGAATCCTCGGCGAGCGAACAACGAAGAAACGCGCGCGAGTACCCCCGCTCGGTTCTCAACCAGAACAGAAAGAATGTGGTGTTGTGGATTACTCACTTAAGGAAACCTTTCAGTTCACGCTGTGACTCGGGAAGGATGATGTCATCGTTACTGGTACCAGCAGCGACCATCGGGAAAACCTTTTCCAGTTCTGCAACGCGGAAGTCAACAACAACCGGACGGTCATTGATGGAATTCGCCTTATCGATAGCTGGCTGAACCTCTTCAGGCGAATCAACACGAATGCCAACACAGCCCATTGCTTCAGCCCACTTCACGAAGTCGGGCAGGCTGCCAAGGTAAACCTCGCTGTAGCGCTCGTCGTAGAAGAGTTCCTGCCACTGACGAACCATGCCGAGATACGAGTTGTTGAGAATTCCAACTTTCACGGGAATGTTTTCGAGTGAGGCGGTGACGAGTTCCTGTGCGGTCATCTGGAAACAACCATCGCCGTCAATTGCCCAAACTGTTTTGTCTGGCTGACCAACCTTCGCGCCGATTGCAGCAGGGACGCTAAAGCCCATCGTGCCAAGACCACCTGAGTTCACCCAGGTATACGGCTTTTCAAAGCGCCAGTACTGGCTCGCCCACATCTGATGCTGACCAACGCCAGCAACAAGGATTGTGTCTTCAGGAGCAGAATCACGAAGTTGCTCAAGGCAGTACTGCGGCTTCAATGCCTCACCTGGTGCACTCGGTTCATATGTAAGTGGGAACTGCTCTTTCCAGCCGCTGACCTTTGAACGCCATGCACCAATATCTGCTTGGCGCTCGCCGCCGTCAGTGAGCTCGTTGATTGCCTTGATGATTTCTTCAACAACAAGACGACAATCGCCAACGATTGGCACATCGGGTCGGCGCACCTTGCCTTGTTCGGCTGGGTCGATGTCAACGTGGATGATCTTGGCTTCAGGTGCAAACGCCGCAACCTTGCCAGTAACGCGGTCGTCAAAGCGGGCACCAAGTGCGATCAATAGATCGCTCTTTTGCATCGCGGTGACCGCTGATGCAGTTCCGTGCATTCCAGGCATACCGAGATTCATTGGGTGCGAATCAGGGAACGCACCGCGTGCCATCAACGTAGTGACAACTGGTGCGTTGATCATCTTTTGTAATTCTGCAACTGCCTCTGCTGCATGTGCTTTCAACACACCGCCACCGAGATACAAGACCGGCTTTTCCGACTGCAGGATGAGGCGCGCTGCTTCTTTGATCATTCGGGGATGGCCCTTGCTGGTTGGCTTATAGCCAGGGAGGCTGTCGGCGACTTCGTCTTCGCTTGGCCAATACCAATCCATCTCGTTGATGAGAACGTCTTTAGGTACATCGATAAGAACCGGGCCAGGGCGACCAGTTGTTGCAATGTGGAAAGCCTGCGCAACAGCAAGTGGAAGATCTTGTGCCTTCATGACGAGCTCGTTGTGCTTTGTGATCGAGCGCGTGATTCCAACCGTGTCACATTCCTGGAATGCGTCGGTGCCGATCGCTGCAGTCGAAACTTGGCCGGTAATTGCGATCATCGGGATTGAGTCCATATATGCATCGCACAACGGAGTCACGAGGTTTGTGGCAGCCGGGCCTGAAGTAACCATCGCAACGCCTGGACGTCCTGTGACATGGGCATAGCCTTCGGCCATGTGCCCCGCGCCCTGTTCGTGGCGCACCAAGATGTGGCGAATGCTGGACTTAAGCAGCGGGTCATACGCAGGCATGATGCAACCGCCGGGCAGACCAAACATCACATCAACGCCGGCGTGTTCCAGCGACTTGATGAGAGCTTCTGCTCCTGTGATTCGTTGTTTCTTGCTCATTTGATTCTCCTGGTGGGCGGGAAATGAAAAAGCCTCCCGATTGGGAGGCCTAGGCGCGCGCGTTATGGGGCGAGCGCCTACACAAGTACCACTACTACGGTTCGGGCGGCGGTGATCTCGTTCATGAGGCTTCAATCCTGCCACGCCAAGCTCCTGCTACACAACCCCAGCCGTAGTGCTGGGGCTAGCCTTGGTCTGTTCGCGCCCCAGGAGGCCACCAAAACATGACTAGCTCGACCCCAAAGATTGCCCCTGCTGATGGACGCCTCGGCGTCCTCGTAGTGGGTCTCGGAGCCGTATCCACCACCCTTATCGCCGGCGTTGAACTCGCCAAGCGCGGTATGGGTCAGCCATTTGGCTCGATGACCCAGATGGGCACGATCCGCCTCGGCAAGCGCACCGAGGGTCGTAGCCCACTAGTGAAGGACTTTGTCCCCTTGGCCCGGCTCGAAGACATCGAATGGGGAACCTGGGACGTATTCCCCGACGACGCTTATGTGGCTGCCTCCCGCGCTGGAGTCCTCGAAGGTGGCAAGCACATCGAGGCGATTTCAGACACCCTGCGCGACATCCGCCCGATGCCAGCTGCGTTCGAACGCAAGTATGCGCGCAATCTCGATGGCGATCACACCAAGGGGGACATCTCGAAGCGGGCGATGCTTGAAGCGATTCGTGCTGACATCAACAAGTTCCGCGACGACAAGAAAGTCGATCGCATGGTGATGATTTGGTGTGCAAGCACTGAGGTGTTTATTGAGCCAGGTCCGGCACACATGACCATTGAGTCTTTTGAAAAGGCGATTGATGCCAACGACGAATCAATTGCCCCATCAATGCTCTACGCATACGCTGCATTGCTTGAAGGTGTGCCCTTCGCTAACGGTGCACCGAACCTTGCAGTGGACATGCCGTGCCTGCGTCAATACGCAACCGAGCACAACATTCCGATCAGTGGCAAGGACTTCAAGACCGGTCAAACACTCATGAAGACCGTTCTTGCACCGATGTTGAAGGCGCGCCAACTTGGGCTCTCGGGTTGGTACTCAACAAACATTCTGGGTAATCGTGACGGCGAAGTGCTTGATGCGCCAGAGAACTTCAAGACCAAAGAAGAATCAAAGCTCGGCGTACTTGAACACATTCTTGAGCCGGAGAAAAACCCTGAGCTTTACGGTGACGTGTTCCACAAGGTGAGTATTAACTACTACCCGCCCCGTGGAGACAACAAAGAAGGCTGGGACAACATCGACATCTTTGGGTGGCTCGGCTATCCGATGCAGATCAAAGTCAACTTCCTCTGCCGCGACTCGATTCTCGCCGCTCCACTTGCGCTTGACCTTGTGTTGTTCAGCGATCTCGCACAGCGCGCCGGCCTAGGTGGCATTCAGGAGTGGTTGTCGTTTTATTACAAGAGCCCGCAAGTTGCTCCTGGCCTATATCCCGAACACGATTTGTTCATCCAACTCACGAAGTTAAAGAACACCTTGCGCTGGATGATGGGCGAAGACCAGATCACACATCTTGGTCGCGAGTACTACGAAGACATCTGATCGTTTCGTGAAACTTCCCCGACTCAAGTGGGTGCTGTTTGACCTATTGGTTGTCGTCTTTTTCGTTGTTGTAGGTACACGAAATCATGACGACAACACCGGGCTGGCTGCATCAATTGGTGTGATGCTGCCATTCCTAATTGGAACTCTTATTGCATGGGCTCCACTAAAGCTTGAGCCTGATGCTCTTTCCAATCGCATGGCCACGCGCGTGTGGATCACGACAACCTTGGCCGGTGTCTTGCTGCGCCGATTTGCTTGGGACCGTAGTACTGCTGGAACCTTCGTGGTGGTTGCAACCGCGTTCTTGTTTGCTTGTTTCTTTGGCTGGCGAGCAATCGCCCGCAAACTGCAAAAGAATTAATCAGCCCAAGCCGGGCACTGCGGCTTGAAGAAACACCAATCACAGAGATTCGACTTGGTTGTGGCGAATTCGCCCTTGGCGCACGCGGATTCAATTGAATCACGCACAGTACGCACCGTGATCGCGGTCTGTTCAAGCACATCAGCGGTTACATCTTTTGTGAATTTGGTTGCAGTTTCCAGAAACAACAACTCCAACCGCTCCGGATTACCGAGCCCCATATGCGCTACTAGCCCGGCGTAAACCTGCAACTGGAAAAATTTCTGGTCAGCGAACCTTGGCGACGGTGTCTTGCCGGTCTTGTAGTCACTGATTGTGATCGTGCCATCTGCTGATTTTGAATATCGGTCGATGAAGCCTTTTAGCTTCACACCCGCAATCTCTCCCTCAACTCGGGCTTCCATTTCCGTCGGCTGAGTAACGGCCGGATCCTCAATCACCCACAGGTTGTCAATGCAGAGCCACGCATCCTTTTTGAACTGCAAAATTCCTTGGTCGCCGCTGATGTAGGGCATGACCTGTGCAGCCCAATCCTTTTTGGTGAATACTTCGGTGGCAATCGTCCGAGTTGAATCCTTCGTGCGGTCAACTGCGGGGAGTTTGTACATCTCTTCCAGTACGTCGTGAACGAAATTGCCAAGAAGTGTGGCTCGGGTTGGCGGCTCCTTGATGCCGTCAATACGGCTGAACTTGAACTTCAGTGCACACTGCTGGAAAGTCCCTATTGAAGAAGGCGAAAGATAGTCAGGTGGGGAGATGGCGGAATCAGCAGGAGTCACGGCCACAGGATACCCAAGGGGGGTAGCACCATTTTTCAGTAGTCTCCCGAAATGGCAAATGATGTGGTCGAGCTTGCGTGTAACGGGTACCGCGCCGCGTTCATCCTGCACGACCACCTCCCCCAGCTCGCATATTTGGGGCGGGACACTGCCACGCCATCGGGGTCTCTGTTTGAAACAGTGATTCCACCCGGGGGCTTGGATACGCCTGCGACACCCACCATGGTTGCTGAACCCGCGCGCGGTTGGTTTGGTGAACCTGGAATCTTGGTTGCACGTAACGGATCAACCCTTAGCCCATGTTTCAAAGATCTGCAGACAACACTCACAGATGAGCGCGCACGATTCCTCGCCACAGATTCAGAGAACGCGCTCCAACTTGACCTAACTGCTGTCTTAGATGCTTCGGGAGTGTTGGTTCTCGCGGCTGCAATAACAAATCTTGCCGAGCAACCTCTTTACGTCAATGCCCTGAACCTCACCGTTGCAGTACCTGCACATCTAAATGAACTGATCCAGCTCGGTGGACGCCACGCCATGGAGTTTCAAGAAGAACGCTCGAAGTGGGGGCGCAGTGTGGTCAACGTGGCTTCCCGCCGCGGTCGCACCTCACATCAGCAATCACCGACTGTGTTTTGTGTGGATCAAACCACGAGCGAAACACATGGTGACGTGTTCGCCGTGCACCTTGCTTGGAGTGGGAACTTTAAGTTCTCCTGTGATTCGGTGACGGCTGATGTTCGCTCAGTGACAGCCGGAGAAATTCTTGAATTCGGCGAAATCGTTCTGGCAAAAGATGAGTGTTACTCAACACCTAACCTCCTGGTGACGGCGAGTCACAACGGAATTGCAAACACCTCAAGGCAATTCCACAACTACTTGCGCAGCGTCACTCCAAAGATGTCTACGCCACGCCCAGTGATAATCAATACCTGGGAAGCGGTTTATTTTGATCACGACACCGAGCGTTTGTTCGAACTCGCAAGACGCGGCGCACAAGTCGGTGCCGAACGCTTTGTGCTCGATGATGGATGGTTTCGTGGCCGCAGAGATGACACGGCAGGTCTCGGCGACTGGGAAGTTGATCCAAACATTTGGCCAGAGGGCCTCCAGCCACTGGCGGACTACGTGCGCACACTTGGGATGGAGTTTGGAATTTGGTTTGAGCCAGAGATGGTCAATCCGAATTCAGATTTGTACCGCCAACATCCTGAGTGGGTGCATGGAACACCACACCAACACACGTTGACTGGACGCAACCAATTGGTACTGAATCTCGGCTTGGTTGAAGTACGTAACTATTTGGTGGAAGCAATTTCGGCATTGCTGTCGCAGGTACCCATTAGTCATGTGAAGTGGGACCACAACCGTGACCTCGTAGGTGCCGGGGCCCACAACCAGACACAAGGTTTCTACGAACTACTCACGCGCCTCAGGAAGGCACACCCAAAGATCCAATTTGAATCTTGTGCTTCGGGTGGGGGGCGAATCGATGCGGGTGTAGCTGCACATGTAGTGCGCTTTTGGACCAGTGACTCAATTGACGCCCTCGACAGGCTTTCAATTCAGCGCGGTGCCCTTCGTGTTATGCCTCCAGAAATGCTTGGTGCGCACATCGGGGCGCCGTTATGTCACACAACTGGGCGACACCATCCACTTTCGTTTCGGGCGCTCTCGGCCTTGCCATTTTGGTTAGGGATCGAATGGGACCTCCTGTCAGCCGATGACCACGAGCTGAAAAGACTCTCTGAGGTAGTTGCGGTTCACAAAAGATTCCGCAACTTGTTCCACTCAGGAACCACAGCATTTTCAGATCATCCCGACCCGAACGTGCACATTCATTCCGTGATCACCGCCGACTTGTCTGAAGGAGTTGCAGTAATCGCCACCACGGGTAATGGCTCGCGCCACTTAAATGCTCCCGCGCGCATCTTTGGTCTCGCACCAGATGCCGTGTATCGGTGTGAGGTCGTGTCTCTGGGTTCAAAGAAATGGGCACTGAATCGAGGGATGCCCGCCTGGTTGGAGTCTGGACTCACCGCAACGGGCTCACAGCTTGCATCGATTGGGCTTCCGTTTCCTCCCCTGTTGCCGCAGTCGGGCATCCTTGTTCACATGGAGCGCGTGTAATGACTGGTGAACACGTGCGTCGTGATCCACATCTAGGCACAGTGGTACACGTAGTCGCCAAGCGACAAAGCCGACCAAACAGGCCCGCTGACGACTGCCCTTTTTGTATTGGTGGTTTGGAAGCTCCCGAGCCTTACCTAACTCTGGCCTTCAAGAATCGTTGGCCGGCACTCGGCGACGAAAACTGTGAAGTGATTTTGTACAGCCCTGACCACAACAGTCAGTTGAGTCTGCTCGGGCAAGATGCAGTTCGTGCAGTAATCGATCTGTGGGCACAACGAACCGATGCCCTCTTTGCAAGCCCAGACGTTGAGTTTGTTCTCGTGTTCGAAAACAGGGGCGCAAGCGTAGGAGCCACGATCGACCATCCCCATGGCCAGATCTACGCATTCGACCATTTACCCGAGCGCCAAAAAGCGCTTTTTGATGCGCAGTGGGCTCCAGAGCCAGACCCTGGTGGGCGACTCATTGCGCGTCACGGTGAGTGGCAGGCGTGGGTGCAATCTGCTCCAGTTCACCCTGTATCGCTGGTCATTGCCCCCATCGAGAGACGCTCAAACATCAGCTCACTCACCCCGACCAGCCGTGATGATCTCGCGCGCATACTCATCGATGTCCTGAATCGTTGCGACAAAATGTTTGGCGCCCACATGCCTTACATGATGTGGATCAATCAAGCACCGAAATCCTCACCACTCGAATGGATGCACATTGAGATTGTCTCACCTTGGCGTGACACCGGCGTTGCTCGCTACATCGCCGCAGCCGAGGTGGCCACAGGTGAATACTTCAATCCAGTTGATCCAGATGAGCTCGCTCTCCGATTGAACTCGCTCGATCAATGATCAAGGCAGTTGCTCCTGGCCGCGTAAACCTGATCGGTGATCACACGGACTACACCGGCGGCCTAGTACTCCCGATGGCGATAGACATGGCCACCACCGTTGAGGGTGTACGCGAAGGTTCATCCATAGAACTCGACTCAGCCGCGATGGATGGTCATGCGTCGATCACTCTGCCATCCCGCCATAGCGCCGACCGCCTACCAACTTGGAGCCACTACGTGGCAGCAGTGGCTGAATTACTGAATCCGTCCACTGGTTTTTCGGGCAACATTCGCACCACTATTCCTGTCGGTGGTGGCCTCTCTTCAAGCGCCGCACTCGAGATTGCGGTCGCACTCGCGCTCGGTGCCGAAATGTCTCCCCTCGAACTCGCATTGCTGTGCCAAAAGGCCGAAAATCTTGCAACTGGTGTACCAACCGGAATCATGGATCAACTCTGCATCGCTTCTTCCATCGAAGGGCATGCAACCTTGATTGACTGCACGCGGCACAGTGTCACACCGATTCCTTTACCAACCGAAGTGAAGTTCGTAGTGCGCTTTATCGCACACAGAACACTTGTTGGTTCGGCATACGCAGATCGTGTCAATGAGTGCCGTCGCGCAGAAGCTGAGATTGGCTCATTGGCACACGCGTCAATCGCAGACGCCGAGTCAATCGCTGACTCCATTGTTCGTGTCCGTGCCCGCCATGTAGTTACTGAGAATGCACGCGTGAGGGAGTTTGGTGCTGCGATGAGCAATGGCGACTGGGTTGCTGCTGGTCAGGCCATGATCGCCAGCCACCAAAGCCTCGCTTCCGATTTTGCGGTCTCCAATGCAACCATGGATGAAGCAGTCAACACAGCTTTAGAGATACCCGGTGTTTTTGGTGCCCGCATGACCGGTGGCGGTTTTGGTGGATGCATAGTTGCGATGTGTGAGCCAAGCGCGGAAATTGATGGCTGGGTTGTGCGCCCCTCAGCTGGAGCGCGAGTCGTCAGTTCCTAATCCAGCCGACTGTGTAGCCAAATTCATATCGTCCAGGAGCAATCCGATACTGCGCGAGGGTGTCTGGCCCACAACTCGCAGTGCCGAGACCACGGTGCGCGACGTCTAGATGCACAGTCAATTGGTTGTTCTTGACCAGCACGCCTACTTCTTCAGCGGCAAAAAGATCTTCGGGCGTGTACTGAAGTGCAGAAATTTGCAATGGGTTGCCGATTGATGTGATCCGAATCGCATGACCGTCGTGTTCACCACTTGCTGAACTGAACTCCATCCATCGACACGCCATTCGTAGACCAAATTCCTGTGGCACCAAGTACGGAAGTTCATCGGGTGAAGATTCCCAAATACCCGTAAGCGCCGATGACCTGCGGTCGGGATAGCACTCGTGCGGGCCTTCACCGAACCACCGAATCGTGTCAAATGATTCGGGCAGAGTGAAGCGAACACCTATGCGTGGTAGGTCCGCCAATTCTTTAGGAACGACAACGCTGTGTTGATGCAATACAGCACCGTCAGCGAGACGCTTTTGTTTGTGGCGGTGGCGCACCAGTGATTCGGGATCTTTCGAGTCAATGCCTTGTTCTTTCCAGCGTCGCAGTGACTGGCCAAACATGGGCCATAGGTGAGGCGCCAGTTTCATGCCGTCATTGTCGGTTGCGGGACGCCAAAGTGTCAACGAGGGCGTGATATTGAGCGGGGCCGTGGTTGAAGGTGTCGGCGCATGATGTGGCTGACTCTGTGAGGTACGGCGCGGTGTGAGTGCAATTTCATCCCACGAAACCATGTGTCCTTCATCGCACCAGTCGGTTGCCTCAGCGGTGAACCACTCTGCACGAAGATGTACCTCTCCTTTCGTGGGAATTTCACATGGCAACGCATAAGACTTTCTTGTTTCGGGTGCAACTCGGTTGCTGAGACGGCCGACACGAATCGGCGCACCGTCAACCAGCAGTGTCCATTTTCCTTCCAGGTCTTCGATACCAGTGAAGTGACGGCGGTTGTGAATCACCAAGCGACGCTCCGCACCACGACCCTGCACACTCACTGCGACTGGTCTATGAACATGTGCAACCTCACGCATCGCAGGATGCGGTGTGAGGTCAGCGTGCATTAACCCGTCAGCAACAAAATTCGCATCATTTGGTGTGTCACCAAATTGTCCACCATAAGCAAGCCGGACCTGGCCACTGCCATGCTCTTGGCGCAGCGCGTGGTCTTTCCACTCCCAGATGAAGCCACCCTGCAATCCAGGCACTGTTTCAAATGCAGTGACGTAATCGGCAAGTGATCCATTCGAGTTGCCCATTGCATGGCTGAACTCACACATAATCAGTGGCCGCGCTCCCCGACCATCGCGCCCATAAGCAACGATTGCATCAATTGGTGAGTACATCGGGCAAACAACGTCGGAGGCGTTCACACCGCCATCAATCCAGTTGGTGTGAAACACCGCCGGCTCATAATGCAACGGGCGTGATGGGTCTTCAGCACGAATCCAGGCCGCACACGTGTCGTGAATCGGACCATAACCAGCTTCGTTACCAAGAGACCACATGATCACACTCGGGTGATTCCGATCGCGGATAACCATGCGTGATACTCGCGCAAGCCACGATGCGTGAAAGCGTTGGTCGCGCCAAAGGCTCGTGTTGTATGCATGTGCTTCGGCATTTGCTTCGTCAACTACGTAAAGTCCCAGCTCATCGCAAAGGTCCAAAAGCCTTGGATCGTTCGGATAATGCGCGCATCGAACAGCATTGATGTTGTGCCGCTTCATCATCACCAAGTCGGCGCGCATCTCATCGAGTGTGACCGCTTTGCCGTTCACAGGTGAATGGTCATGACGATTGACACCACGGATGATTACGCGTTTGCCATTAATCAGCAGTGAACGATCGTGAATCTCAACTGATCGAAATCCTGTACGTACACAGACTGTTTCCAGATCATGGCCAGCGGCATCAACCAGAGTCACAATCACTCGGTAAAGATTTGGCGTTTCGGCCGACCAAAGGTTGATGCGTCCTGGAGAACATGAATCAGTGACCAAGATTCCCTCAAAAACGTATGCCGATGTATCGCTGGGTACTGCACACACCTTGGCGACACCGATTTGCTGACCAACTGCATCTTCAAGATGCCAGCGGACTTGAAAACCTTTTGGTGGGTAACCTTTGGAATCTTGAGCAACACGTACCTGCAAGTTGAGACGACCACTTGCTGTGCCCCCGCGAACAGTGTCGACATCAATTCCGGCATCAACACGAATGTCTTCAATGCCGATCGGTGAGCGTGCTTCGACAAAAACCTCTCGGTGCAGACCCGCCATCCACCATTGGTCCTGGTCTTCCAAGTAGCTCTGCGCTGAATAGCGGCACACGACGACGGCGATTTGGTTGTTACCCACCTTCACAAAATCTGTGATGTTGTATTCGCTCGCCAGACGGCTGTCGGTTCCCCAGCCAACAAATTCTCCATTAACCCACAATCCGTGGACACTCTCTGCTCCGCCAACATGAAAAATGATCGATCGGTCTTTCCATGACTTCGGCATCACAAAGGAGTGGCGATACACAACTGTTGGAACTTCGTCAGGAAGGTTCGGGGGCAACTCCTTCCAGGGCATCACAATGTTCGTGTAATGAGGTAGATCACCCAGCCCTTGAAGTGTCCAGTTGCCTGGCACGGAAAGCTCCTGCCACGAATCAACTTCAGAGTTCTCTTGTACCGCTGCCGTGGGCACTTCTCGTGGGTGCGACCAACGCTTTGCTCGCCACGTCCCATTGAGGGGTAGTCGCCAATATGAAGTAGCGAGGTCTCCCGCCCGGGCAGCATCAATTGTTTTGTAGGCAACAATCGGCGATCGCATGGGTAGTCGATTTACTGCAACCACCTCTGGATCAGCCCAAGGATTCCATGAATCAAAGAGGAACTCAGCGTTCATACGTACCGATATTCACAGTTCTCTTCACGTGGCGACTCTAGACAACTGCTGACCAGTCAATTTCAAACCATCGGGTCAACGACTCTCCAGGCTCGAGCACCAACGGGGTGGCTTCAATCTCATTCGGTGGGCCCGACTGGGGTTCAACACAAAGACCCCGTTGATCTCCGTTGTAAACAACCCAGTGCGAACAATCACTTCTCAGCATCAGAGTGAGTCCTACGACCTCAACTTCGACCTCGCCACTTTGATGCAAGAAACAGTCATCAACTGGGGAACCAGTAATCGGCAAACCCAATTGCGTCGGCACTCCCGGCAGACCTTCTGCATCGCGTGGAAACCATTCGTTGAATTGAGTCTTGATGCTTGCAGGATGTGCAAACCACGGATGCCAGCCGACTTGTGCGGGCATCGGTTCGGCAGCCGTTACTACAAGCTCGAAGCGAATTTTCTTCGGCAGAATTTCCACCTTGTGTTCAACAGCGCCAGCGAACGGCCAGTGTGGGCCCAACTCTGTGCGCATTGTCGCTGACTGTTCATCATTGGCAACAACTTCCCAGACCGTGTCATCAACCGTGCCATGGATCGCGTGTGGGGCCATTCGCTTTGCCAGTTGATAAGTCTTGCCTTGGAAATTGAAACGTCCATTGCGCACTCTCCCAGCGAAGGGCACCATGGGATACATTCCCCAACCAAAGTCTGAATCCGCCGATTCGGCACCAACAATTAGTTCCGCACCAAACACTTTCAGCGATGCAAGACGGCCACCACATGTTTCATCGATCAAGGCTGCGCTATCACCATGATCGAGACGGATCATTGTCTTTGATTATTCGATCACGTTGGTAATGGCACCGAGGTCTGCGCCACTAACCAACTTGGCAAATTTTGCCAGCACGCCACTCGTATAACGCGGTGGATTCGGCTTCCAGCCTTTGCGTCGTTCGGCGAGTGTCGCTTCGTCAACGAGCAGGTCAAGTTTCTTTGAGTGCACGTCAATCAAGATCTTGTCGCCGTCGCGAACAAATGCAATCGGACCACCATCTACCGCTTCAGGCGCAACGTGACCAATGCAGAATCCCCAGGTACCACCCGAGAACCGACCATCAGTGATGAGTGCGCAATCAGAACCACGCCCTGCTCCTTTGAGTGCACCAGTAATTGCCAACATTTCACGCATGCCAGGACCACCCTTTGGCCCCTCGTAACGAATCACGATCACCGTGCCGGGCTTGATGTCATTGGCAACAATTGCGGCCATCGCACCATCTTCACCGTCGAAAACTCGTGCGGGTCCCTCGAAATGCAGCTGATCCTTCGTGAGCCCTGCAACTTTCACAACTGCTCCATTAGGCGACAGGCTTCCACGCAAAACATTGAGTCCACCCTCTGCATGAATTGGGTCGGATAGTGGATGGATGACATCACCGTCTGGTTGTGGTGGATTTACCTCGGCCAGATTTTCCGCCATGGTCTTACCCGTACACGTGAGTACATCACCGTGCAAGAGTCCGGCATCCAACAACATCTTCAACACCACGGGCACTCCACCAATGCGGTCAATGTCAGTCATGTGATATTTGCCGCCCGGCTTGGTATCGGCGATATGGGGAACTTTCGCGGCGATTCGGTTGAAGTCTTCGAGTTCCAACTTCACGCCAGCTTCATTGGCAAGTGCAAGAAGATGAAGAACGGCATTGGTTGAACCACCCAACGCATTTGTGACCGCAATGGCATTCTCGAATGCCTTCTTAGTGAGAATGTCTCGAGGGCGAATTCCGAGACGCAACATGTTGACAACGGCTTCGCCTGCGCTCTTGGCATCAGCGTCACGACGCGAGTCAATTGATGGTGGCGATGCAGCACCAAGGATGCTCATACCAAGGGCTTCAGCAATTGATGCCATCGTGTTCGCGGTGAACATTCCGCCACAGGCACCTTCACCTGGGCATGCATTGCGCTCGACTGCACCGAGCTCTTCTTCTGAGATCGTGCCGAGAGCACACGCACCAACAGCTTCAAAGACACTCGTGATGTCAAGTGCCTTGCCGTCCAGGTTGCCAGGAAGCGTGGAGCCCGCGTATACGAATACTGAAGGCAAGTTCAGACGTGCAGCTGCCATCAACATTGCTGGAATGCTCTTGTCGCATCCGGCCAATCCAACAAAGCCATCAAAACGCTCGGCATGAATAACTGTCTCCACCGAGTCAGTGATCACTTCACGACTCACAAGCGAAGCGCGCATTCCTTCGTGCCCCATTGAGATGCCATCGCTTACGGTGATCGTGCCGAACTCGAGAGCAACACCTCCCGCCTGCTGCACTCCTTGCTTGGCTGCAACCGCAAGACGGCGCAAAGACAAGTTGCATGGCGTCACTTCATTCCATGAGGACGCAATTCCAATCTGCGGCTTTTGCCAATCATCATCGGTCAAACCAACGGCGCGGAGCATGGCCCGCGCTGGCGCTTTCTGGGGACCGTCTGTTACATCCCGACTACGTGGCTTGATGTCAACCTTGGTGTTTTGTGTCTGCTCGCTGGGGGCCATAAGAAAACGCTAGTCCACGCGTTCAGAAGAGATTCATCGGCGGGACTGAATAATGGCGGTGACAACTTTGCCGTCTGCCTTACCCTTGCTCGCCTTCATGACCGCACCAACGATTGCGCCAACAGCTTTTTCTTCGCCGGCCAGATACTTCGCCCATGCATCTGGCTGAGCAGCGATCGCATCATCCACCATTTTTTCAACTTCGGACGTATCCATTGCTTCAAAACCTTTTGCCGCAGCAATCGTTGCTGGGTCACCGCCGCCAGCAGCAACGATGTCAGCGAGAACTGCTTTGGCCTGAGTGGCTGTGAGTTGACCGGCTGTTTCCATCCGTGTCAGCGCGGCGAGATCCGATGCCGGAACACGCGGCTCCGAGGGTTCTTCGGCGTATGCCTGTTGCACATGCACTAAAGCCCGGGATAGGTCACCACCGACTTCACCCACCGCTAGTACATAGTCATCTTGGCCACGTTCAACGACAACGAACACTGCTTCGCTTTCTGGCGAGGTTCCCGTTGCTGATGCAAGACGCTCACGACGCGCTGCAGGGAGCATCGGAAGTGCTAAGCGCACTGCTTCCACCCATTCTTTTGACGGAGCAAGCGGAACTAGATCGGGCTCAAGGAAGTAGCGGTAATCGTCGGCGTCTTCCTTGGTCCGCAATGTGTGTGTGCGACCATCAGAATCATCCCAATGACGAGTCTCCTGACGAATAACACCGCCGCTTTCCAGAATGTCGATCTGGCGACGTGCTTCATAATCAATGGCGCGACCGAGCGACTTGATTGAGTTCACGTTTTTGATCTCGCAACGTGTGCCAAATGGATCGCCTGCTTTACGCACTGACACGTTGGCATCGCAACGCATCGAGCCCTCTTCCATTCGTGCATCCGAGGCACCGATAGCCACCAGAATTGCCCGCAGTTCAGACACGTATTGTCGCGCCTGCTCGGCGGTCCGGATGTCCGGACGCGAAACGATCTCCACGAGGGGTACACCTGCGCGGTTGAAGTCGATTAACGAGTAATCGCTGCCATGAATGCGTCCTGTGTTTCCACCAAAGTGCGTGCTCTTGCCAGTGTCTTCTTCGAGATGTGCGCGCTCAATCCCAATTCGAACCCCACCAGGCAGATCAAGGAACCCGTCAACATTTAACGGCTGGTCGTATTGACTGATTTGGTAAGCCTTTGAAAGATCCGGATAGAAGTAGTTCTTGCGATGGAACGTGCTCGGCTTTACCTCACAGTTCAATGCAAGGCCAACACGCATTGCGAGTTCAACTGCAAACTTGTTGAGGACCGGAAGAGCGCCTGGGAGACCCAGTGTTACTGGGTCAATGTTTGTGTTTGGTTCATCACCAAATCGATTAGGTGACGCACTAAACAGCTTCGTCTTTGTGGCGAGCTCAACGTGGACTTCAAGCCCAACTACCAGTTGCCAGCCGTTTGGCAATCCAGCGTCTGCATTGTTTTCGCTCATGCTTGCACCGCCTTTTCAAGCGCGGCAGCTGCGCGAAACATCACTGGTTCACCCAATGCTGGAGCAAGTATCTGGACACCGATTGGGAGTCCATCTGCTCCACTTCCGAAAGGCACACTCATCGCCGCATGGCCAGCAAGGTTGGTGGGAATTGTGAATACGTCGCACAAATACATGGTCAGCGGGTCGGATGTTTTGGCGCCGAATGGGAACGCCGTGGTTGGCGAAGTCGGGGTGAGCAAAACATCTGCTTTTGCATACGCCTTTGCAAAATCGTCAGCAATCAACCGCCGAACTTTGAGTGCTTTTCCGTAGTAGGCGTCGTAGTAACCCGCCGAAAGCGCATAAGTGCCGATCATGATGCGGCGCTCAA
>JAFMEI010000033.1 GCA_017856815.1 Ilumatobacteraceae bacterium | reverse complement strand
ACAATGAATTTGCTGGAATCGTCTCGGCAATCAAGGTGTCTGCAATCTGCAGGAAGACCCGAGCTGCCGGTGAATCTGAAGTGAGAACTGCGGGTTCACCAACATCGCCACCGCGCGACACTGCTGGCTCAAGCGGAATCTGGCCAAGCAGTGGGACACCTATGTCTGATGCGAGAGCAAGACCTCCGCCTTGGCCAAAGAGGGGATATTGATCACCGTGCGCACATTCAAAGGCACTCATGTTTTCAATCACGCCTGCAACTCGCAGAAAACTGCGACGTGCCATATCAGCAGCACGAGCGGCAACTTTCTGGGCCGCAAGTGCGGGTGTGGTCACAATCACTAGTTCTGTGCGCGGCAACATGCGTGCAAGACCCATCTGTACATCACCTGTACCTGGGGGCATATCGATAAGTAGATAGTCGAGCTTTCCCCAATTCACATCATTTAGGAATTGCTCAACAGCTTTGGTGAGCATCAAGCCGCGCCACATCAATGCGGTGTCTTCATCATCAAGCATCATGCCGGTGGAGACAACCTTCAGCACTCCACTTCCAATGCGTCGCTCGTTGGGAACGATCATTGGCTTTTCATGACCCTCAAAGCGTTGGGCCTGGAGTCGGTCGGTGAGTCCAAGCATGCGAGGTATCGAGAATCCCCAGATGTCTGCATCGAGCACTCCCACAGTTGCGCCGCGATGCGCCATCGCCGCAGCCAGGTTTACGGTTACTGAGCTCTTGCCCACGCCACCCTTACCACTTGAGATCGCAAACACACGGGTGTCGACCGATACCTGGGTGGCGTCATCCTCGGCACGTGCGTTCCATCGGGCGCGACCCATGACTGCGGTGCGCTCCTCTTGAGACATTTCGCCCCAGTCGATGACAACCTTGGTCACCCCAGGGTGGGAGCCCACACGAGATTCGATGTCGTTTTTCAACTGCTGGCGCAACGGGCAACCGCGGATCGTGAGCTTGAACCCCACATTCACGATCCCCTCTGGCGTAATGCTGGTAACGGTTGCCATTCCGAGGTCAACCACGTTGCCCCCAAGTTCGGGGTCAATCACGGCTCTCAGCAGGCTGAGAACTTCGGGTTCGGTGGGGGTGGTCACAAGATGATTTTACTGATGAAGTTCGTTATCCTTACCTAACATGATCACTCTTACCGACCAAGCAGCATCGAAAGTCAAGGAACTCATCGAGTCCGAGGGCGATTCCAGCCTCGCATTGCGTGTGGCCGTTAAGCCGGGTGGTTGCTCAGGGTTCCAATACGACATGTTCTTTGACTCCGATGTCACAGCACAGGATCAGCAGGCCGAGTACAACGGAGTTCGTGTTGTAGTCGACTCAGAGTCAGCAGCACTTCTCATTGGTGCAAGCCTTGATTACGCCAACGGCATCCAAGAGCAGGGATTCAAGATCAGCAATCCCAACGCGCAGCGCTCATGCGGCTGCGGCAAGAGCTTTAGCTGACACCAACCAGCTTCAGCGCATCACGAATTTCTTCTTCGTCGAAGACACTGTCTAGACGCACGCGGAGAATTCCATTTGCATCAGTGACGAATAACGCCGGTTCAAAGGTCATGTAGTAATCAGTAACTGCAGGCGTAACTTTCGTAGCACCTTTGTCTTGATAAACCTCAGTGTGGATGAATGTCGCACGGGACCCGAACTCAGCAGCGATATCAACCAAATACTCAAGCGCGGGAGCACACGTACCAGTAGTGCAGTGCGCTGGCGTACCAATTAGATAAACAATTGGCATCCCGATCTTTAAAGCCTGATCCACTGATACGCGATGTAACGGACACGCGTTAGGTGTCAGCGTGCACATCGGATCCATATCCATTGGGTTGGCAAGAGTTGGTGTAACCACAGAAGGAAGAGAATCTCCAGGAATCGGTAGCGACACCTCGGTTGCTGCGGTGATTTGCATGGCAGCACCATCCGGATTCGCGCCATCAACCACGATTTTGTACATTCCCGGCTCGGAGATTTTGGCGATGAAGGGCCAGTACGGGGTTGGCGCATTGCTTTGGTGCTTGGTCGCGGTTATCGAATCGTGCACTACTTCTCCGGTCTCAAGGTCCACGATTTTGCCGGTCAATACATCTGGCAGGTCATCGCTGCCGAGAATCGAAGCTTCATTGGCAAGAGAAATGGGCAATCGGACTGCGCCTGGCACCAATGCCGAATCGGGGAATCGCTTGACCACCACAACTGATTCATCAAGGGTGAAAGCTCCCGCTGAGGAGGATTTTGAGTCCCCGCCGCAGGCCACCACCACGGCTGATAGGGCAACGGCTCCACCGCCAAGCGTGGCCGACTTCTGCAGTAGTTCACGGCGTGTGATGGGGGTTTTGTGACTCACACTTTGATGGTATCGGGGGCATAGTGTGAAGGGCATGGCACAAGCACCAGTGGGTCCCTACACACCAGTTGTCCGCGCAGGAGATTGGGTAATCGTTTCCGGTCAACTCGGAATGAAAGACGGAGCGATAGTTCCAGGAGGCGTTGCTGCGCAAACAGCAATGGCAGTCCAGAATCTCAAAGAACGCCTTAAAGAGGAAGGTTGCACTCTTAAAGATGTTGCAAAGACCCTCTGCTTCCTTACTGACATGGACACATTCGCCACGTTCAATGAGGCCTATGTTGCTGGCTTCAATGGTGCTCGCCCGGCCCGGTCAACGATCGGCGTGGCGTCGTTGCCATTTGGTGGCGAAGTTGAAATCGAAGCTTGGGCCTACAAGCCACTACGGTAGGAATCATGGCTGGCGCAATCATTTTGGTCATCGCACTTCTTGCATTCCCGATAGTTGTTGGTCTCAGCACTGCTGGTCTTGCCGCTTTAATCGGACACTTCTTGTACCGTGATGCTGAGATTCGTCACGAAGGAAGCGAACTCTTGGAGACCAACGTCTGACAAGTCTGCTTGTCAAGAATGCGCGCCTCGTCGCGACTGTTGACACCCACCGCCGCGAGATACCCGGTGGTTGGGTCTTGGTGGAAGATGGTTTCATAAAACGCGTCGGTGGTTCTTCGGAGGCCCTTCCACTCGCCGATGAAGTCATCGATGCAACCGATTGTCTCGTGACACCTGGTTTGGTGAACACACATCATCACCTCTACCAAAATCTGACTCGTGCGTATCCGCCAATGACATCAGCGCCACTATTCGGCTGGCTGCAGACCCTCTACCCGCTATGGAGTGCAATCGATGAGGAGTCCGTCTACGTCTCAGCATGGGTAGGTTTAGCGGAACTCGCACTATCTGGGTGCACAACCTCGACCGACCATCTCTATCTCCACCCCAAAAACGGCGGCGACATTTTGTCAGCCGAAATCAGGGCAGCTCGTGATCTGGGGCTGCGTTTTCATCCCACACGAGGCTCGATGTCATTGTCGCAAAAAGATGGTGGGTTACCACCAGATGATGTGGTGCAAGATGACGACACAATTCTCGCTGAGTCCGAAGCTGCAGTCGCACGGCATCATGACCGTTCATTTGGAGCCATGACTCGAGTGGCATTGGCGCCGTGTTCGCCGTTTAGTGTCACGGTTGATCTCATGAAGCGCTCTGCAGAGTTGGCAGAAAAACTTGATGTGAGGCTGCACACTCACTTCGCTGAAAATGCAGAAGATGATGCGTTTTCTTTGCAGCGTTTCGGGTGTCGCCCGATGGAATATCTAAAGGAAGTGGGTTGGTGTACCGACCGTGCTTGGTTGGCGCATTGCGTGATGCCAAATCCCGAGGAAGTAAAAGAACTCGGTCGTGCTGGTGTCGGTGTAGCTCACTGTCCGAGTAGCAACCTCATCCTCGCGTCAGGTATTGCACCGATCGTTGACCTACGTGCCCACGGCGTGAAAGTTGGTCTGGGAGTTGATGGTTCGGCCTCGGCTGACTCAGCATCATTGTGGCTTGAAGCACGCCAAGCGATGTTGCTGGCAAAGCTCCGCAACGGTGCCGATGCGGGCTCGGCGAGGATGGCTCTCGAATGCGCAACAGTTGGTGGCGCTGGGTGCCTCGGACGCGAAGGTGAAATTGGTGAAATCAGCGAAGGCGCTGTCGGTGATTTGGCGATTTGGTCGCTGACCGGCCCGGTCTTTGCAGGTGCCGTGGCTGATCCAATCGAAGCTTGGCTGCGATGTGGTCCGACTGCAGCGCGGGACACCATCGTTCATGGGCGCACCATCGTGCGTAACGGCATGCTCGTGAGTGGCGAACTCGAATCAATGTTGCGACAGCATGATGTGCTGAGTCGGAAAATTCAACGACTGAGTTAACCCCAGCGGGACTCACCAAACTTGTAGCCAACACTGCGCACCGTTTGGATCAGATACGCATGTTCTTCGCTGAGTTTCGCGCGTAAACGACGAATATGAACATCGACTGTTCTTGCACCGCCGTAGTACTCATATCCCCAGACTCGCGATAGGAGCATTTCGCGTGTGAAGACCTTCCCGGGGTTCTGAGCAAGAAATCGCAAAAGTTCGTACTCCATGAAGGTGAGATCAAGTGGACGCGACTCGATGGTTGCTTGGTAGGTCTCAAGGTTCAACACAAGGCCCGAGTATTCAACAAGCTCAGGACGCGATGCCTGTATGCCCCGGCCCATGAGATGACGGAATCGGGTTTCGAATTCACGAGGGTGGAATGGAGAAATACAGAAGTCGTCGTAAAGCTCATCCCGCAACTCAAGGTCAGCGAGTTGTGCACCTGTAACTAAAAGGAGAATGCGAGTTGAATCTCCATCTTGTTTGCGGAGTGCACGACAAAATGCCCACGCATCTTCTGGTTTTTCTTCACATGAGACGATCGCGCCTGCCCAGCCAGCGCCAGGCGCATGACGCACAGCGTCATCCCACGAATTCACTGCCTTCCAACGAAAGCCAGCGAGGTCAAGTGTGCGCGCAAGATCAATTGGAGCGGGGTCGGGAAAAACGACCGCGAGTTCCATGCCTGCTTGCGAAGAATTCATCTCACAGGGCCTTCAGGTACCTGTCGAGTTCGAACTGGGAAACATGTGTCTTGTACGCGCGCCATTCGGAGCGCTTGTTGCGAAGGAACCATTCAAAGATGTGTTCACCCAAAGCATCGGCTACAAGTTCGGAATTCTCCATCGCGACCAATGCGTCATTTAGCGACTGTGGAAGTTGAGCAATGCCGTATTTGGAAAGCGCCAGATCATCCATCTCAAACAAATTGGCATCGGCCTCTTCTGGGAGTTCATAACCCTCTTCGATTCCCTTCATGCCAGCAGCCAAGAGAACCGAGAAAGCGAGATACGGATTGCACACAGGGTCTGGAGATCGGTATTCAATGCGGGTGGCCATTGGGTTGCCCTTTTTAGGGATCGGTACACGAATTAGGCCACTGCGATTATTTCTTGCCCATGAGATATGAACCGGAGCTTCGAAACCAGGAACGAGCCGCTTATAGCTGTTCACAGTTTGATTGGTGATAGCCGTGATCTCTGATGCGTGCCGTAATAGGCCAGCCATGAACTGCTTGGCAACAGGCGAGAGGAAATAGGGGTCTTTCGGGTCATAGAACGCATTGTCTTCGCCACGGAAAAGTGAGAAGTGCATATGCATTCCTGAGCCTTGGAGTCCTTCTAACGGCTTGGGCATAAACGTTGCATGCACCCCGTGAGCCGCGGCAATCTCTTTCACTACTAGGCGGAAGGTCATGATCGAATCGGCCATGGTCAACGCATCGGTGTGGCGTAAATCAATCTCGTGCTGGCTCGGTGAATCTTCGTGGAACGAGTACTCAACCGGGATGCCCATGGTTTCGAGTGTGCGGATGGTTTCTTTGCGCAACGAACTCGCGATGTCACTCGCAGTGAGATCAAAGAATCCACCTTCGTCCAACGGCACAGGTGGTGTGTTTGGCTGCGGCGTTGCGAAGTAGAAGAACTCGATGTCGGGTGCGACGTAGAAAGTAAATCCTTGCTTGTGCAAAGCATCAAGCTGGCGACGCAGCACATTACGTGGGTCACCACTAAAGGGTGTTCCATCAAGATTGAAGATGTCACAGAAAACTCGGGCCTCGGCGGCATTGCCCTCAATCCAAGGCATTACCTCGAAAGTGTTCGGGTCGGGGATCGCGAGCACATCGCTCTCTTGGATGCGCGAGAAACCATCGATGGAAGAGCCATCAAAGGTCATGCCATCTTCAAGAGCGTTCTCAAGCTCCGCCGGACTGATTGCAAAACTTTTCAGATTGCCGAGAACATCGGTGAACCACAAGCGCACGAGACGCACGCCGCGTTCTTCGACGGTTCGCAACACATATTCCTTCTGCTGTTCGAGCATCGGATTCATGCCTCCAATTTTGTCTTATCGCTGCGTTGAGTCCACAGCCGAATTTCTAGAAGCGAAACGGGGGGCCTTGCGACCCCCCGTTTCTTTGGTTTTTGTTGAGTTTGCGGTCAGCCGCAGACAGTTTCGAGGATGAGACGTGTCACGGTGTACGGGTCAACGTTTGCATTCGGACGACGATCCTCGGCGTAGCCGCGCTTGTTGCGCTCAACCTGCCATGGGATACGCACCGATGCACCACGGTTTGACACGCCGTATGAGTAAACGTTCCAAGGAGCGGTCTCATGCTTGCCGGTGAGGCGGCTTTGGATGTCGTGACCGTAGTTCTCGACGTGCTCCATCACTCGCGTGCCGAGCTTTTCACATGCTGCGATGACTGCATCATATGACTCACGCATTGCACGAGTTGAGAAGTTGGTGTGAGCACCTGCACCGTTCCAGTCGCCCTTCTTCGGCTTGGCGTCAAGTGAGATCACTACGTCATATTCTTCGGCGATGCGATGAAGCATCCAACGTGCGATCCAGATTTCGTCTGACACCGCAAGCGCTGGTAGCGGACCAATTTGGAATTCCCACTGACCGGGCATCACTTCAGCGTTGGTACCAGAGATACGAAGGCCAGCATCCATGCAAGCTTGTGTGTGACGCTCCACAATTTCGCGTCCCATCACACGGCCAGCGCCGACGCCGCAGTAGTAAGGGCCCTGTGGCCCGGGCTCTCCACCAACTGGGAAACCATAAGGCGTTCCGTCGGTGCGCATCATCGTGTATTCCTGCTCGATGCCATAGATCATCTCTTGATCTGCATACTTCGCAGAAACATCTCGCAATGCGGCGCGAGTGTTGGTTGGGTGTGGGCTGCCATCTTGGGCAAGCAAGACTTCGCACATAACGAGAATGTTGTCGCCACCACGAATTGGGTCCTTGCAGGTGAAAACAGGCTTCAGCGCACAGTCTGAGGCCTCGCCCGTTGCCTGCTCGGTTGATGAACCATCGAAGCCCCATTCATCGATTGCAAGCTCATGCAAAGAACCGATGTACTCGGGGATGACTTTGGTCTTGGAACGCAACATCGGGGTTGGCTTGGTGCCATCGATCCAGATGTATTCGGCTTGAATTGCCACGGTGTCTCCTTGTCGTTATTGGAACGTGCATTCAACAATGGCAGGAAGCCGTTTCTCGGCTGTTATCCGTTTGTAAACGCTGTGTGAAGTTCCACGGCTGGTGCAATGCTGAAGGGGTGCGAATTGCCCTGGCCCAGCTGAACCAGACCGTCGGTGACCTCGACGGAAACCTTGTGCGGCTTGAATCTGCCTATGCGCGGGCTGCCCAGGCAGGGGCCGATGTGGTGGTGTATCCAGAACTGGCCGTTACCGGCTACCCGCCAGAGGACCTCGTCCTGAAACCGGGTTTTGTGAAGGACAACCAAGCGGTGCTCGAGCGTTTCGCCGCCATGACAGGCGACACCTCAGCAGTGGTCGGTTTCGTGGATGAAAGCAGTGGCGTTCTCTACAACGCGGCTGCGGTGTGCCATCGCGGACGCGTTATCCACAAATACCGCAAGAATCGTCTTCCTAACTACGGACCCTTTGACGAGAACCGTTACTTCGAAAGTGGCGGAATCGAAGATGCGACTGTTGAGATCGCTGGTGTTTCCTGTGGAGTGACCATTTGTGAAGACATCTGGGATGCGAATGGTCCCGTACGTCAACAAGCCATCGCCGGAGCTGTAGTCAATTTGAATATCAATGCTTCGCCGTATCACAAGGGGAAGTGGCGCGAGCGTGAGGCGATGCTTGTTGAGCGAGCCAAAGACGCGAAGTGCGCAATTGTCTATGTCAATCAAGTTGGTGGTCAGGACGAACTCGTCTTTGATGGTTCATCCACTGTCATCGACCGTGAAGGAAATGTTGTTACGCGTGGGCTGCAACATGCCGAAGATTTTCTCGTAGTCGATTTCGATCCTGATACTGGGATCATCACTGCGGATTCAGATTCGTCAACACGCGATCGTCTTGATCCAATTGCGGAGGTGTACCACGCACTTGTTCTTGGAACTCGGGACTATGTGCGCAAAAACGGTTTCACTGATGTGGTGATTGGATTATCAGGTGGCATTGACTCGTCTTTGGTGGCGGCAGTTGCAGTTGATGCGCTTGGTGCGGAGCACGTTCATGGTGTTTCAATGCCTTCGCGTTATTCAAGTGATGGATCAAAGAATGATGCGTATCAATTGGCAGAGTCTCTTGGGATTGATTGCCAAACGATTTCAATCGAACCTGCTTTTGCGGCATTTAAGGATTCACTGGCTCCTGCATTCACAGGGCGCTCTGAAGATTTGACCGAAGAAAACCTGCAGAGCCGTTGCCGAGGGATGATTTTGATGGCGATGTCCAACAAGTTCAACTGGATGGTCCTAACTACAGGCAACAAGAGCGAGATGGCAGTTGGCTATTTCACTATCTACGGCGATTCTGCCGGTGGCTATGCGGTAATCAAAGACGTGTTAAAGGTGCAGGTTTATGCACTGAGTAGATATGTGAACGAACGCGTGGGCCGCGAGATAATTCCTGAATCGGTATTGACCAAAGCACCTTCAGCTGAGTTGCGACCCGATCAACGTGATGATCAATCACTGCCCGCATACGAAGTGCTTGACCCAATTCTTGAGCTGTATGTCGAGCAGGACATGACCGCCAGCCAGATCGTCGCTCGCGGGCACGATGAAGCACTGGTGCGACGCATTGCCCGATTGGTTGATCTATCTGAGTACAAGCGGCGCCAATGTGCACCTGGAGTCCGAATCACAACCAAGGCTTTCGGCAAAGATCGCCGACTCCCAATTACTAACGCTTATCGCGGATGAACCCGAGCGTCAGCAAAGACGCAATTAAAGCTGCAGCCGTACCCAAAAGTGTTGGAGCCGTGAAGCCGTGCGCGTCGTAAAGAGCTGCTGCCGGGATTGAAAATGCCGCTCGTCCGAAAGTTCCTGCACCGACGGAGAGCCCAAGCCCGCGTCCGGTAGAGCCAGGAACAAGATGGGCAGCCAACGGCAGCAGACTCACAATTGCGAATTCAAAGCCCATCAAGAAGATTGCCAGCAGCACAATTCCAATCCATTGGTTTGATTCGCTGAAGGCGAGCAGGATGCCAGTTGGGACCATGATGATCGCACCGATGATCACACTTTGTTCTTTCCCCCAGGCATCCGTGTGTCGTGCCGATGTTGTCGATGCTGCAAGCTCCACGGCTCCAAAACTGAAACCCACCGCAGCCAGTGCCGCTGCAGTGAATCCAAATCCATCTTCGAGCCAAGCACCAAAGGTGATGTACACCGCTTGGCTTGCACCCATCAGTAGAAATGAAGTGGTCACCACTCGCCAAGATCCACGACGGAATTTCCCACCGTGTTCTACGTGTACGTGTTGTGTCGGATGGCCCTCGTTGGGAATGCGTGCGGCAACAACCAGTGTCACGATAAACACCGAGATGCCTCCGAGCATGAAACCCCAACGCCAGTTGGTGGCTGCCACCATGAGGCCCATGGCAGAGACCCCAACCAATAGCCCGAGCGCCCAAGAAGTCTCAACTAACCCTGAAACGCGTCCGCGCTTTTCGTAGGGAACGTGATCGTTAAACCATGCTGCCATCGTCACATCGAAAGTTATTTTTGCCGCACCCAGCAGGAATACCCCGACGGCGAAAAGGAACACATTTGGCGCCGATGCTGCGACGGTTACTCCAACCACGACTCCAAGTGACCCGATGAGCATTGATGTCTTGCGACTTCTGGGATCGATGAAACGACCAATCAATGGCGCAAGCAGACCAGAGAGCTCGGCAACAGAGAGAGCCACACCAATATCGGCAACATCAACATCAAAACCGCGAGCGATGGTGGCGATAAATGGCGGCGCAAATCGATAGCAAGCGTTGGACACCATTCGCAACAGCGTGAGGACTGTGATGTTTTCACGCACAGTTGGCGCGTAGGAGTCGTCAAGTCTTTTGCCAAGAACCATTTGGTCAGAGAGTTTCGTCAGCGCCGGTGTGATCAAGCAGGTAGGCGCTCTCGCCGTAACTGATTTTGGAACCTTGCACTGTGAACCAAGAACCTTCAAGGTTTCCAAAACGTTCGTCTGAACCACCGAGGTGGCGCTTCAAGGCGCGGATGGTTCCACCGTGGCTCACAACAAAGATTTCTCCTGATCCGATCACGGTCGCGAGATCGATCAATGCGGCGTGGGCGCGGATTGCGACGTCGGTTTCGGTTTCGGCTTCAGGAGGTCGTCGACCGTCTTTTATCCACCCGGGCCATTGAGCTTCAATCTGGTGTCGAGTCAGACCTTGCCATGGGCCAACAAAGGTCTCACGCAGCCGATCGTCCACATGTACGGGACCGATTCCGATCAGCTCGCCAATGACGGTGGCGGTAATCGCTGCGCGCTGCAGGTCACTTGATGCGATCAAATCAAATGAACCCAGTACTTGCCCCGCTCGCAGTGCTTGGTCAACCCCGAGTTCTGTCAGCGGTGGATCTTCTTGGCCTTGCCACTTGCCGAGTGCGTTCCACTCCGATTGACCATGGCGCACCATCAAAATCCGAGCAACACCTTTGGCAACCACGTTGAGCAGGTTAGTTGGAGTCACCCGACACGAGTCGCAGAGCCAGCGGTACGATGTGTCCATGGCGGTTCTGTTGCTATTTGCGTCGGCACGAGAGGTAGCCGGTACGCCACGGGTCGAGATTGATGCAGCAACTGTGGGTGATGTGATTTCGGTAGCGACCGAGCGGTTCGGGCCCCATTTTGCTTCGGTGCTCACAACCTGCAAGATCTGGCTGAACGGTGAAGAGGTGCACGAAACCACACCCGTTACAGGCAAAGATGAAGTAGCGGTGTTGCCGCCTGTTTCTGGAGGGTCGCAATGAGTGATGCGAAATCGATGTCACTGCCCGAACTCCGTGAGGCGCGCTCGCGATTGAACGCTGACGAGGATGCAGTTTCGTTTGTACGCCGACTCACGCAAGGCCGTCTCGATTTGGTACGTGCCGAACTCAAACACCGGCGTGGTGGTGAAGACGACACAGCAAACCTGGCCCGAGTATTCGGTCAAGAACACGGTGGTGGTTCCAACCGTCCACCGCGTGACACTGAAGTGCCAGTTGGTCACCCATTGGTCATCGCACTTGAGAAGATCTGCGAAGAACTTGGGTTTGGTCAGTTACGTACTCTGCAAGTGGCCGAGCTTGAGGCCCTTGAGGTGTCGCTAGCAACTTTTGAGCGCGAGAGGTCCGAGGAGCGCAAAGCCTTATTTTCAAGCATCGACGCACTGACTTCTGAGCTGGTATCCCGAATTAAGGGTGGCGGCGCAGATGTGGATGCAATGTTCCAATAGTTAGCATTGACATCCCTATGCAGCGAGTGGCCGTCATCTCCTATCACACGTCGCCATTGGCCCAGCCTGGTGTCGGTGATGGCGGTGGAATGAATGTTTATGTTCGCGAGCTCGTTTCATCTCTTGCCCATGTTGGGATCAAGTGCACCGTGTACACCCGTGAGACGAGTAGTGACACAGCCCGGGTTGTGGATGTTGAGCCCAACCATCGTGTTGTCCACATCCCAGCTGGGTCGCACACTCTCTCCAAGGATGAATTGATTGCCCACATTGATGACTTCGCTGAGAAAGTGATTGAGGACATCAAGGCAAACGGTGGCGTTGATGTGGTGCACGCGAACTACTGGATGTCGGCTGTTGCTGGCCACAAGATCAAGCATGCGCTCAACATTCCTCTTGTCACCACATTTCACACATTGGCACGAGTCAAGGCTCAAGGTGGAGACCACGAGTCTGCGCACCGTGAGCAAGAAGAGATCAAAGTCATCGGCTGCACAGACGTGATCTGTGTCAGTTGCACCGAAGAGCAGCGTCAGTTCGTGTCGTTGTACGGCAAGCCAAGTGGCACCCTTGAGATCGTTGCCCCAGGCGTTGAGCACGCATTCTTTACACCGGGGAGCCAGCACGGGGCACGGCACGCATTAGGGCTCGACAGCGATCCGACCCTGCTTTTTGTTGGCCGCATTCAGCCTCTAAAGGGAATCGAAGTTGCGATTCGCGCGCTCAAGATTCTCCACACATCGAATCCGCATCTCAGTAAGACACGATTGATGATTGTGGGAGGAGCAAGCGGTACCGAAGGTGATGCCGAGGTAAAGCGCATCAACGACCTGATCGATGAACTTGGTATTCGCGATCGAATCATGATGGTTCCACCCCAGGAGCACCATGCGTTGTCCACTTACTATCGGGCAGCTGATGCGGTCTTGGTCCCAAGCCGTAGTGAGAGTTTTGGTCTTGTAGCCCTCGAAGCGGCGGCTTGTGGTGTGCCCGTAATTGCGAGTGCAGTCGGCGGGTTACTGACACTGGTTGAGCACGGCAAAACCGGATACTTAGTACCCGACCGAGACCCTGCTGTTTATGCAGGGCACATCGCCCATCTTTTGAACAACCGTCCGCTAGCAGCTGAGATGGGTGCTGCTGCTGCAACTCGCGCGCGTCGTTACACCTGGAGTTTTGCTGCTGCGCGTCTGCGCCGCGTGTATGCCGATCTCATCAACAAAGCACGCGTCGAGTGCGTTTGATGCCATGAGTGAATTCTTCACCGGACCCGATCTCTTCTTGATCGAAGAACAGATTGATTCTTGGCTGGCGAATTTCAAATCTGAGAATCCAACGATTCTTGCCATCGACCGCGACGAGGGTGACATCATTCGCTGGTATGTGCGCTTGCAAGGTGAAGAGAAAGAGTTCACAACTGTTTGGCTTACCCTTGGGCAGCGCACATTGAAATACGAAACCTATGTGATGCCATGGCCACCAGAAAACCGTGATCAGGTTTACGAAAGTATCTTGCGTGCCAATGACACTTTGACTGGTGTTCACTTCTCGATCGGTGATGAAGATGCGATCTACCTGAGGGGCGAGGTGGTACTTACCGCTTTGAACGCACGCGAGTTGGACCGTGTGATCGGGACTTGCCTCCATACGGTTGAGCGTTACTTTCCGATTTTGATCCGTCTGGCATTCGCCAGCCGGTTCGAATCCTGATTTCCGCCCGTCCCTTTCCACTGCACACATCCCCTTGCACTCGGGTCGGCGGTGGTCGGGGAAGTCACTCGACGGCCCGGGTGCACCAATCTTTAGAGCCTTAGGGAGCACCACTAGAGAATTCATGGCAACGCCTGGGTAGTTGGTGGCTTAGCCTTGCGCAGTGGCAATCAAGAAGTTCGATGAATTAGTCGTGATTGGCGGCGGCAACATGGGCAGTGCGCTCATCGGTGGTTGGCTACGTGAAGGTGTGCCTGCATCGTCAATCACTGTGGTTGAGGCGATTGAGATCAGACAAGCACAACTAAAGCGTGAGTTCCCACGCGTCAAGGTTTTAAGTTCAATTCCAAAATGCCACTCAGTTCTTGTGGCAGTGAAGCCAGGCGATGTTGCAGAAGTTGTTACTGAAGCCGCATTAAATGGTGCGCGACGCATCGTCTCCATTGCAGCTGGTGTGTCGAGTTCACAACTTGCTGATGCAGCTGGTTTTGATGTTCAAGTACTGCGCTCAATGCCTAACACGCCGGCACTGGTTGGCAAAGGCGTCACCGCACTTTGCGTTAACAACACCACACCCGAGCCACTTCTGGCATGGGGCGAAAATTTGTTTTCGGCAGTCGGTGATGTTGTACGCGTGCCGGAATCGGCAATTGACGTTTACACGGGTCTGATTGGCTCGGGCCCGGCGTATTTGTTCCACGTTGCCGAAGCAATGATCGCTGCCGGTCTCGAATTGGGGGCTGAAGCAGGGCTCACCCCAGAGGTTGTTCGCCAGGCTGTGGAGCAGCTCTTTGTAGGGTCTGCAGCCTTGTTGGCATCGGGGCAGGGCACCGCGAGCGAGCTTCGGGAAAAGGTGACCTCACCCAACGGCACAACAGCAGCGGGGCTGGAGGTCCTTTATGCGGCTGGGCTTGAAAAAGCAGTCCTTGACGCAGTCCAGGCAGCGGCGGCCCGCAGTGCAGAAATGACCCGAGATCTCGGCTCCAAGTGAGCCCAGGTTGGGCATATTGAATTCCTGTTTCTGGCACTTGTGCCACGCGTCACTTTGTGTCTAACTTTGCATTCACAACGGACTTCTCAATAGAGAAAGCCTGATCGCGCCCCCAGCGGGCAGCGTTGACGGGGCCGGTGCCATCGGGGGGTTGGCATCGGCCCCGTTTCTTTTTCCGTTTGAAATCACAGTCAGCCGCAATACTTAGACGCAACTTATGAACAACAGGCACACAACCATTTCATTTCTCTCCGACTATGGATTGCAGGATGAGTTTGTTGGCGTGGTTCACGCTGTAATAGCTGAGATTGCACCGCACGTTCGAGTTCTCGACATCAATCACAATGTGCCTCCATACGATGTGCGTGCCGGCGCAATGTCGCTCACCCGCGCGGTGCAGTATCTGCCCACAGGAATTGTGCTCGCAGTTGTTGATCCTGGTGTTGGGACTTCGCGCCGGGCAGTTGCAATTGAAGTTGGTGGTGGCCGCGGATATTTCGTTGGTCCTGACAACGGCTTACTTTCAGGTGCAGTTGCGATGGCTGGCGGAGCAGACCGTGCAGTTGAACTCACGAATGCCGAACACCACTTGCTCGCACACGGCGCCACATTTGCTGGTCGCGACATATTTGCGCCTGTTGCTGCACATCTTGCCAACGGCGTTCCGCTGACGGAGTTTGGTCCACTCGTAGACCCAGTGTTGTTAACTCCAGGCTTGATCCCGTTACCGCAGGAATCAGCAAACGGAACTCAATGTGAGATCACTTGGGTTGATCATTACGGCAACTGCCAACTCAATATCGGATTAGACGATGTGCGTACTTGGGGTTCACCAATCAAAGTGACAATCGGGGAAACCGTAAGAATGTGCCCGGTAGTTGACAACTTTGAATCAATTGGAACTGGTGGTCTTGCACTCGTGGTTGATTCTTACGGCATGCTCGCGCTTGCTACCCAACGCGGTTCTGCTGCAATTGAAATCGGTATCGGTGTCGGCGACGCAGTGTCGTTAGAGCGCGCATAGGATTGAGCACATGAGGCCCGCAACCACACTCACGATCGGTTTGTTGATCGCGGCGATTATGGTCGCCGGTTTGATCTCGCTGCTGCAGATGTAGACACCAGGAATCCCATAAACAGAACGATGATTCCGGCGAGCAAAGTGATCGCAAACGAGCGATCTTTTCCGAGCCTTCCAGACAATGATCCACTGGCAGAGAGAATCGCTGTGCCGAGCGCAATCAATAAGTTGCCAATAACAAGACTTTTGGGTGAACGCACTTCCCGTTGCACAGCGGCGTTCACTGAAGGGGATTGGCGTCGCATCAACCGGTAGGCGGACCAAAGTGCAGCAAAAAAGATGAACAGTGCCGGGACTCCCGAACCAACTGCTGCAAGCACCCGCGGTGCGACACCAAAAACTTCTTTCGCAGTTGGGAATTCACTGCCACCGATTTCAAACTTCTCCGGCGCGACCAACACGACACCAGTGGCGAAACCACTGAGCAGAATCAACCAGCTCCGCACATGGTCGCCGACGCGTCGCCCGAATTGCAGATAGACACTGCCAAGGGCAAGGAATGGCACGTTGAGAACTGCTCCGGCCAAGAAGAACACTTTGAAGGATTCGTTGCTCCATCCCCGGGACTCTGCCCACCAAAGTGCACCCGAGCCCACGGCAAACAACACCAGCGAGATTGCCCAAGCCAATTCATGGGGGCGTCGGCGTCGCAGCCACCGATCCAGTGTCGAAAGCGCAAAGGCAATTGCCACAAGCGTTGCTGATGCCGCAAGGGCCGCGTTCAGGGTCACGGGATGAGCCTAGGAAGGCATGCCACTTGCCACACGAATCAAGTTGCTCCCGACTTCGTGAAAAGTTGCACAAGGGCGTAGCGTATTCACTTATGACGGACTCCCCCCGACGTCGAATCCCCGAGGCAACGCTCTCGAGGCTTCCGATTTATCTGCGAATACTCGGTGAACTCTCTGA
>JAFMEI010000141.1 GCA_017856815.1 Ilumatobacteraceae bacterium | reverse complement strand
AAGACGGCCAGAGCACTGAACGCGGATGCCGAGTGCGCCGTACTTCTGCGCGTTCTGCACCGCGCGCTTCATTGCGCGACGGAATGCGATTCGGTTAACAAGCTGATCTGCAACACCCTGTGCAACAAGAGCGGCGTCGAGTTCGGCTTGCTTGATTTCGATGATGTTCAACTGCACGCGTGGGTTACCGGTGAGCTTCTTCAAGCCCTCACGGAGTTCCTCGGCCTTTGCACCACGGCGACCGATAACGATGCCAGGGCGTGCGGTGTGAAGATCGATACGAAGTTTGTCGCGGGTGCGCTCTACTTCGATGCGTGAAACAGCGGCGTCTTGCAGCTGCTCCATCAAGTACTCGCGAACTTTCCAGTCCTCGGTGAGGTAGTCCTTGTACTCACGCTCGGAGAACCAACGGCTCTTCCAATCAGTGGTGATGCCGAGACGAAAACCGTATGGATTTATTTTCTGACCCATCAGTTTTCCTCGCCAGCTTCCGAAGCTTCTGCTTCGACTACTTCTTCGTTCACAGAGGTGACCTCTTCCTGTTCCTCAACCTGGTCGGCTGGTTCAGTGACTTCTGACTTCTTTGATGCAGCGCGCTTGCGGCTTTCCTCAACGCGTGCACGACGACGTGCGGTTGCACCGCCACGTGAATCGGCCTTGGCCTGGATGACCTGCAAGCGGTCATCGTCAAGACGAGCAACAACCACGGTGATGTGGCAGGTGCGCTTGTTGATGCGGGTGCCTCGGCCGCGGGCACGTGCTGCGAAACGACGCAGGGTCGGGCCCTCGTCGGCGAAGCATGCCTTTACATACAACTCATCTGCGTCGAGACCGTCGTTGTTCACGGCGTTGGCAACAGCCGAAGCAAGAACCTTGCGCACGACAACTGCCATTTCGCGATCAGTGAAAGCAAGGATTTCATCCGCGCTGCGAACGTCCTTGTCACGAATGAGGTTGAGCACCACGCGTGCTTTCGATGCGGATGAACGCACGTACTTTGCACTTGCCTTGGTGCCACTGCGCTCGCCAGCGACGAACGACTTTTCGTTGAGCTTGGGACCAGTCATTACTTCTTGCCCTTCACGTTCTTTTCCTGGCCGGCGTGGAACTTGAATGTGCGGCTCGGCGAGAACTCACCAAGCTTGTGGCCCACCATCGACTCGGTGACATAAACCGGTACGTGCTTGCGACCATCGTGCACCGCGAGTGTGTGTCCGACCATGTCGGGAATGATCGTGGAGCGACGTGACCAGGTCTTGATGACCTTGCGATCGCCTGCTGCGTTCTGTGCGTCCACCTTCTTGACGAGATGCTCGTCAACGAAGGGGCCTTTTTTGAGACTGCGTGACATCGGTTATTACCTCCGACCCTTACCTGTGCGACGACGGCGCACAATGAGTTGCGACGATGATTTCTTGGAACGACGGGTACGACCCTCGGGCTTGCCCCACGGCGACACTGGCGGACGACCACCAGAGGTCTTGCCTTCGCCACCACCGAGTGGGTGGTCGACTGGGTTCATGGCCACACCGCGGGTTTGTGGGCGTACGCCCTTCCAACGGTTACGACCGGCCTTACCGATCTTCACGAGTTCGTGCTCAGCGTTACCAACTTCGCCGACGGTTGCGCGGCAATCGATTGGAACGCGACGCATTTCGGTAGATGGCATACGCAGTGTTGCGAATTCGCCATCTTTAGCAACGAGCTGCACTGCCATACCTGCAGAGCGAGCGATCTTGCCACCCTGGCCAGGACGGAGTTCCACGTTGTGGATCACGGTACCGACTGGGATGTAACGCATTGGAAGCGCGTTACCAGGCTTGATGTCTGCGTTTTGTCCGCTCGATACGTGCGTGCCGACTTCGAGACCCTTTGGCGCGAGGATGTATGACTTCACACCGTCTTCGTAATGAAGAAGTGCGATGCGACACGTGCGGTTCGGGTCGTATTCAATTGCAGCAACTTTGGCAGTGACGCCATCTTTGGTGCGCTTGAAGTCAACGAGACGGTACTGCTGCTTGTGTCCGCCACCCTTGTGACGCGCAGTCTTGCGACCGTACGCGTTACGGCCACCAGTGCGTGGCTTGGATGCGAGCAGGGTCTTCTCAGGAGTCGACTTCGTGATTTCTGCGAAATCAGAAACGGTCTGGAATCGACGACCAGCTGATGTGGGCTTGCGCTTACGAATAGCCATCTGTGCCTCAGTTCTCGAACAGCGGGATCTTGCTGCCCGCAGCCAGGGTGACCATCGCGCGCTTTGTAGCGGAGCGCTGTCCCAAACGGTTGGTGTTACGTGTGCGGCGGTACTTGCCTGCACGGTTCAAGGTGTTCACCTTGACGACTTTGACGCCCCAGATTGCCTCGACTGCGTCGTGGATCTCTGGCTTGCTCGCATCAGGATGAACTTGGAACGTGTACACGTCACGCTCCATGAGCGCGTAGCTCTTTTCCGACACGACTGGCGCGATGATGATGTCGCGAGGATCTTTCATCACTCACCGTCTTTCTGTTCAGTTGGCAGCGTTGCCTGGGTGAAAACAACCCAGTCGTTGCACAGAACGTCGTATGCATTCAGCTCACCCGTGGTGATGCTCTGCACGTTCGGCAAGTTGGCGAAAGACTTCTTCGCAACAACATCACCAGCTGCAAGAACAACAAGGATCTTGCCGTCAACACCAATTGCGTTGAGTGCGGCAACTGCTGACTTTGTGTTTGGCTTATCGAAGCCCCATTCGCTTACCACGACGACCTTGCCTTCGTTCTGGCGATCGGACAATGCCGATGCCAGCGCGAGCTTGATCATCTTGCGGGGGGTGCGCTGCGTGTACTTACGGGGCTTCGGTCCGAGAGCAATACCGCCACCGGAGAAATGCGGAGCACGGGTTGAACCCTGACGGGCGCTACCGGTGCCCTTTTGCTTGAACGGCTTCTTGCCACCACCAGAAACTTCAGCACGAGTCTTGGTGCTCTGCGTTCCTGCACGACGGTGTGCGAGTTGTGCGGTTACTACTTGGTGCATCACCGGCACATTCGGCTGCACGCCGAACACCGATGCTGCGAGTTCCACTTTTCCGGAATCTTTTCCGGCGGGTGTCTTCACTGCTACTGATGCCATGTTCACTTACCCTTCACCGCGTTGCGCACGATCACGACGCCACCGTTGGGGCCAGGCACACTGCCTTTTACCAACAGGAGTCCGCGCTCGAGATCTGCTTGAACAACTTCAAGATTGAGAGTGGTCACTTGCTCGTGTCCCATGTGCCCTGCCATGCGCAGACCCTTGAACACGCGACCTGGGAATGAGCACGAACCAATCGAGCCCGGTGCGCGGTGATGCTTGTGGTTACCGTGGCTCGCGCCTTGACCACTGAAGTTGTGACGCTTCATTCCACCAGCGAATCCCTTACCGCGGCTCACTGCAGTGACGTCAACGAGTTCACCTGCAGCGAGTGTGTCAACGGCGATCTCTTGACCAACGCTGAAACCATCAACTGAATCGAGACGGAGTTCAACAAGACGCTTGCCTGGCGCAACGCCAGCCTTATCAAAGTGACCAGCCTCAGGCTTGGTGAGCTTGTTCGCGTCTTTCTGGCCGTAGGTGACTTGCACCGCGGCGTATCCATCACTCTCATTTGTCTTTACTTGCACTACTCGGGCCGGCTCAACACGCAGCACGGTTACCGGGACAACGCGGTTGTCCTCGGCCCACACCTGTGTCATGCCGACCTTTTCGCCGACGATCGCTTTTTGTGCCATGGCGGCAGCCCTTTTTCTTGTAGTTCCTTCACGCAAATGCTCCGCGCGGCAAGCCGGCGGAGCACTTCGATTCGGTTTTGCCGTGAGGTACCCATTTCTGGGCGCACACGGACGTCGGTTACTGACTAAAACTGCGGAGTTCCGGGAGACCCCGAAACGCACAAGGTTTTCAAGGCTACAAGTTCGGGGGAACCCGCACAAATGCGG
>JAFMEI010000032.1 GCA_017856815.1 Ilumatobacteraceae bacterium | reverse complement strand
CAACATCCTGTTGGGGGCTCTATTTATTGCGGTCTTTGGCTACATTGCGTTGCAGCTCTTCGGCGCCGGGCCCGCTCGGCATGCGGTGATTCTGCTGTGTCTGTTTCCCGGCAGTTTTGTTCTTTCGTATGTCTATTCCGAAGCGCTCTTGCTTGTAGTTGCGGCCGCTTGTCTTTGGGCCCTTCATCGCGAGCGGTGGTTAGTCGCGGGCCTTCTCGCGGCGATTGGCACCGCTACCCGACCCAATGGTCTCGCTCTGGTGCTGGCATGCATGGTGGCAGCATTTCTCGCGATCCGAAACAAGCGAGATTGGAAATCGCTCATCGCCGTACTGCTCGCACCGGTTGGTTTTATTGGCTTCATGATTTTTCTTCGCCACCACACCGGCGAGAATTTGCCATGGTTTCGTGTCCAAAGTGAGGCATGGCGCGAAGGAACAAGTTTTGGGGGTGCGGCAGTATCCAACACAGTTGAGTTTCTCTTACATCCACTTTCCTCACCGACAAATGTGCTTACCGCAGCATCATTAATTGCCATAGGGGTACTGCTTTGGAGCGCGTGGCGTCACAGGATTCCAGCACCGATGCTCGCCTACAGCTTGGGGATTCTCTTTTTGATGCTCCTTCCTGAGACGGTTACTGCAAGGCCGAGATTTGTATTTACCGCATTTCCACTATTCATTTCAGCCGGTGCCATGTTCAGTGATGAGGACACGCCCTGGTGGGAATTAGTAATAGTCACACTCGCCGCAGGATTGGTCACCGTTGTGGGCATGTACGGCGTTGTCTCGGCAGTGCCGTGATCGAACGACTACGACGACACTCGCCTCTGCTGGCGATCGCCTCACTGGCATACCTGCCGGTGTTCCTTGTTCAGTACGGCAAGGTGTTTACAGACACCAAACTGTATCTAGGCACCGCCCCATCAGATTTGTTGCAAAATGCAGCGACAGCATGGGATTCTCGTCTATTCGCGGGTTATGTTCCCCACCAAAACATTGGATATCTCTGGCCTTCTGGTCCATATTTCTGGCTTACTGACTTCCTGGACATTCCATTTTGGTTTGCGCAGCGATTTTGGATCGGTTCGTTGTTCTTTCTTGCGGGGTGGGGTCTATGGCGGTGTTGCCACAGATTCGGAATCTCACGGTTCAGCAGTGTTATTGCCGCCATGGCTTACATGCTCACTCCGTTTGTTTTGAGCTATGTGACGCGCTCATCGGTATTGCTCCTGCCCTGGGCGGGGCTTGGTCACCTGATCGCCGTGACGCTGGATCTGAAGGATGCACCAAATGATTCATCGCGCCTTTACCGATGGCGACTTCCCGCGATTTTGGCCCTGATTGTGCTTTCAGTCGGCGGAATCAATGCCACGGCGCTGTTAATGATCGCGCCTGGGCCCGTAATCGTCTTGTTATTAATGCGTCGCTCAAAGGAGATTACGAGTCGCACAGCGGTTGGTTTTGTCTCGCGTGTTTCGCTGCTGTGCCTAGCGATCTCTAGTTGGTGGATTTCGGCACTGATCACTCAAGCAAACTATGGCTCTCGAGTGCTCTCATTTTCCGAATCAGTGGAGGCAGTATCCCGTACCTCAACATCGTCTGAAGTTTTGCGTGGAATGGGTCACTGGCTCAACTACATCAATGCCCACACAGCCATTGCAACAACTTCCACGATTCAGTTCATGACGAATCACTGGCTGTTGATTAGTGGCTTTGCTTTGGTGGCGCTTGCCATGGTGGGAATTTCCGTATCTCGCACACGAACATCCCAGTTTGCGGGCGCATTTGTTTTTGTGGGACTAGTTCTCGCGGTTGGTGTTCATCCAATTGAAGATTCAGCGCTTTTCATGCGTCCACTCGCAGACAACACAGAGTCCTTCATCGCACTAGCACTGCGAAGCAGCACGCGCGCAGCACCTCTGATGCTTTTGGGACTTGCGATCGGGCTTGCACTTCTAATTGAGAGGCTCCGGCTCCTCGCTCGGATCCGACCACTAATGGGTTTAGCAATTGCGGGCCTCCTACTCTTCAATTTTGCGCCCTTACGTTCGGGAAGTCTCTTTGATGCTGAGATGCAACGCACAGAGAATCTCCCTCAAGACTTCCTTGAAGCGGCAACTCAACTCAATGCTCTCGGTCACCGTGGAAGAGTGCTCGCCTTTCCAGGATCAGAATTTGGCGTTTACGACTGGGGCTACACGATGGATCCACCTCAGCTCGGAATAATTAATCAGCCATTACTGACCAGGGACTTACTGCCACTTGGTGGAAACGCAGCCATGGATTTGTTCTATGCATTTGATGATGCATTGCAAACTGGCACAGCCACCCCCCAAGCAATCGCCCCACTCTCACGGCTGTTGGGTGCCAGTGATATCTGGCTGTCCATGGATCACAAGAGCGAGCAATACAACACGGTTACTCCCGAAGAACTTCAGTCCCTCTTTGCAAAGACTGATGAACTGGAACAGTTTTTCAGTAGTGATGGAACCTACCTCTACAGCGTTAAACAGCCCGGCAGCATTGCGCAGATTAAAAATACAGTTGTGGTGGTTGATGGCTCTGGCGACGGAATCGTCAGCGCTGCGTCTGTAGGTGCAATTTCTGGAAATGAAGCAATTCTGTATGCATCGAATTTCAATGATGCAGATCTGGCCACAATCCTTGAGCGCAGCACCGTAGTCTTCGTCACCGATTCGAATCGCGCTCAAGCACGACAATGGAGCGGGTCACGCGATTCTCGGGGTGCCACAGAATCAGCCGATGGTACGGCGATTGTTGAAAGACCTCCAGCCAGTGACGCTCGGCTTGAAATCTTTGCAAACGGATTGCAAACACCTGAGACACAAACACTCATTCGTTATCTTGGGCCCACACGTGCGACCGCAACAAGCTATGGCCATGGCTTGAAGTACTTCCCCGAAGCGAGACCCGCCTTAGCTCTCGATGGCGATCCCCAAACGGCATGGCGAGCTGGAGAAAGTGGCAATGCAATCGACGAGCGCATCACGATTTCAGCCGATGATTCATTTACCTCAATTTCCCTGATTCAACCCATTGGTCGCGGCGAAACACGCTGGATAAGTCAAGTTGAAATTTCAAGTCCTGACATAGAACCATTCCTAGTAGTGCTTGACCCCACTAGCCGAACGCTTGCTGGCCAGAAAATTGACTTAGGCACAGATGTGCGAGAGGTCTCGATTCGGATCAAAGCAATTGAAGCGCTCCCCGGCCGATATATAGACAGATCAAATGGTGTTGGTTTCGCCGAAGTTGTTACAGGCCTTGGACCCACCCGTGAAGTTGTTCAAGTCCCGTCGCGCGTCGCATCAACGAAGTCAACAGCAGAGAATCTTGTTTACATATTTGAGCGATTGCGAACTCGGGGCACTGACACCTGGCGATCTGATCCAGAGCTCTTCATTGATCGGATATTTACTGCACCGACATCAATTGTCGTGCCAATGAATCTCACCATTGGGCTTGACCCACGTGCGGATGATGAAACTCTCGCTGAGCTTTTCGGATTTACCACCACCGCCAACGACCACCTTGAGGGCGATCCCTTAAGTGCAGGTTGGGCCGCCACAGATGGAGATTTGAATACTTCGTGGAAAACACGAAATGGTGAACTCCCCAACTCGATGGATGAGCGCCCCATGCTCAGAATCCGTGCAGCCCAGAATGGCCAGACCCTTCGAATCACAACCGACACTTCATTGTCACATGTACGGGAAGTTGAAGTCACCATCAGGGGTCGTTCCAAGACGTTCCAGATTGACTCAGATGGCAGTGCCCAAATCAACATGAGCTATCAAGCACAGGACGTAATCACAATTACTGCATCTAAATTTGACCTCGCCACTTATGCCGACCCCCGTACGGGTCAGCTAGTGAGGCTCGGATTCGGAATATCTGAAGTCAGCGGTCCTGGTGTTATTCCAGTAACTCCAAAAGACGTCAATCTGGATTGTCGTAGCGACTTCGCCAAACTGAACGGCGATCCCGTCAAAGTCGCGTTTAGTGCCACGGCTAAAGATTTGCTCAGTGGACTTTCAATAGAAGCAGTCGCCTGCACTGAAGTCGAGTTGATAGCCGGCGAAAATGAGTTAACAACTTTCGGTCGCGAAACTGGATTAGTGGTCAATTACGTCACAATTGGCGCCTCACCGCCTAACCCGAACGCTGCCAAAGCACTGAATATTGAAGGAGCAAACTCACAGCGTCACATCGATGGGGCTGAGTGCCTGAATAACTGTGTACTCGTCTTCGCAGAGTCTTTCAACGACGGATGGTCCACTTCAACAGAACTAGGTGACCACGTTGTAGTTGACGGTGGCTTCAATGGCTGGCTTGTCGATCGTGAGGTTCCAAGCAGTATCAACCTGGATTTCAAACCTCAGCGGCTCATTCACCTTGGAATCGCAATAACGCTCATCTGCATCGTCTTCTGTTTAGGTGTGCTTCTAACCAGTCGAAAACAATTGGTGACGGCGCAGAGCGAAACAGCTGACGCCTCTCAATCAACTAATGTCACCGACGCATTGGCAGTTGCTCTTGCACTGGGATTCATCGGTATTCCTCACGCCTTAATAGTGCTGATCATCGCGGTATTGATGCGTACTAAATATCTCCGCACACGGGTTCACTGGGTTGGCGTCGCATCTGCTGCGTGGCTTACTGGCCTTTTACTCACAGTGGTAGTCAGGTACATCCGACGTGACCCCGCCCCGGGATCTGCTTGGACCGACCATGCTGAGAATGTCCACAAACGTCTGATCCTTGCCGTCCTCATTATTGGTTGGATCGCGTGGCGCGAATCAGCTCACCGCCCAGCACGTACTGGTAATCTCGTCGGGGGTGAAAACGCCGATGCTTGAGGCTCAAACCACAAAAATGAGGTTCGCTTGCCTTGATGGTGTGAGGGCGTTAGCCGCCTATCTCGTGGTCTTGCATCATGTGAGTTTCGCTGCAGGAACCACTTTGAATAGCAAATGGGGCGTCTTTTTTGCCCGCATGGATGTGGGAGTTGCGATCTTCTTTGTGCTCTCTGGATATCTCCTCTTCAAACCGATGGTCGATGCCATGTTTGAGGGTCGCCCCATTGTTGAAAATCGACGCTTCTGGAAACGTCGATTCTGGCGAATTTATCCTTCATATGTATTTGCGCTTGTCGTAATGCTGATTATCGGTGCGGTTCAGGTTGGTGGGATTGTTGGTTTCATCGTTGCGCTACCGCTTGTGCAGATTTATCATCCCGACCACGCCATTGCAGGACTCACTCAGGCATGGAGCCTTGCCACGGAAGTCAGTTTCTACCTCGTCTTACCGATAGTTGCTCGTTGGTTGTCAGTTCGCTGCCGAGATAAATCCATAAATCGTTTTGCAATGAAAATCATCGCTGTACTCGCCTTGATCTACGGCGCGAGTTTTGTGTTCCGCCTTGGGGTGCGGATATGGAATCCCTGGTACTCGAATACCATCTGGCACTGGCTGCCCTCGATGATGGATCTCTTTGCGCTGGGAATGGCGCTTGCCGTAGTTGCAAGCTGGGCTAAGCACAACACCGATATTGAATCGATTGCTACCTATGTATCAGAGAAGGCCCTATGGTTTTTTGGAACCGCTATCGCAATCTTTGTAGTGATGTGTACGCAATTCAATTTCAAGGTCGGCCTAGAGCAAGACGGCTTCTTGAGAATGATCCTTCGTCAGACGTTGTACGGTCTTATCTCACTTTTAGTTGTTGCGCCTTTTGCTCTCGGCTTAGACGGGCGAACTGTTTTGCATCGGTTTTTCGCATTACGACCAATAGCTGGCATTGGCCTGATTTCCTACGGCGTGTATCTCTGGCATGAATTGCTCTTCGCCGGTGAATTCTCATTCCGTGTGATGCCTTGGGAACTCTTTGATGGCAATTTCATGGGTCGACTGATAGTTACAACCGCTGCAACACTCGTGATTGCCGCGGCGAATTATCGTTTCCTTGAAGAACCACTCGCCCGAAGGTTTTCCAAGTGATTGCGCTGTCAACAACTGCTAAACAAGCCCTGGTTATGGCCGGCGCCGGCGTAGCACTTGTAGCTCTCGTAGTGCTGATTGCGCGCAAACAACTCATAACGGTTCGCTATGCGCTTGGTTGGATATCCATCGGGCTCTTGGTGATCATTGGTTCTCTCTTTGCAGGACTAGTGCCAGGATTAGGCGAGGTTGCGGGCATGTCCCCAACAGCCGTTTTGCTTGTAGGCGCCGTGGTCGTGCTGGTAGGAATCGCCATTCAATTGAGCATCAGTGTCTCTGGTCTACAACGCCAACTTCGTGATGCCATAGAACGCGAAGCCCTGAACAATGCGGTGCACCCAAAGAATGGTGGAGAGGCGTGACCGTTAGCCCCGACACCTTGATTGTAATTCCTGCCTATAACGAGGCTCTTTCTGTCGAGCGAGTTATTTCGTCTGTAAAAAGCGAAGGCTGGGATTGTTTAGTTGTAGACGATGGCAGCAAAGACGACACTCGCGACGTCGCTTTGCGGGCAGGATCAATAGTTGTCTCTCATTCCACCAATCTTGGAGTGGGAGCAGCACTTAGGACTGGCTACAAATTTGCAGTTGAACACGGTTATCAAAGAGTGGTTCAATGCGATGCTGATGGGCAGCACCGCACGACACTAATTGCCGAACTAGTCCAGCATGCTCGAGTTGAAAATGTTGATCTGGTTATTGGAAGCCGTTTTCGCCAGAGCAACGCACAATCAATGATCATTCCTGGTCACCGACGACTAGTCATGCGGTGGTTATCTTGGACAATAAGGAAAAAGGCCAAGATCACAGTGCTCGATACCACCTCGGGCTTCAAATGCGTCAGCGAACCTTTGCTGTCAGAATTTGCTCATTCTTTCCCAGCCAATTTTCTCGGTGACACCTTCGAAGCCTGCTTGGTAGCCGCTGCTAGTGGCTATTCGGTGAGCGAAGTTCCTACGCCAATGGATGATCGCCAGCATGGACAATCGTCGGCGTCCCCAATTAAATCAATTCAATACATCGCTCGAAGTTTTGCCGCGGTGATGCTGGGTTTGACTTTCAAAATCTCACCACGGGAGAAAGCGTGACTGAGACTCGTTATAGGCAATGGTTGGTCGGAGCATGCGGACTCAGTTTGATCTTTGGACTCGCGCTATTAGCACTCGCAGCCAAGCGAGAATTATGGGGCGATGGTTACTTTTATCACTACAGTGCGAACCTTCTAGTAGAAGGCAAAGGCTGGATTAACCCGCTTCACTACCGTGTTAGTGGCGCGGTTATTGAAGCTGCCGATCATCCACCTACCTATACCGCTTACTTGGCTCTCTGGTCTCTCGTTGGTCTCAAATCAATTTTTGCGCACCAGGTTGCGACCGTTCTCCTTGCGGTGGCAGCTGTGCCTCTTTTCGCCAATATAGGTAGGCGCATTGGTGGTCCTCGGGTAGGTGTCGTTGCGGCACTGGTCGGGGCCGCACATCCCGCCATGTGGGGATGGTCAAAGATGATCATGTCCGAACCTATGGCGGTACTTGGCGTACTGGCTTTGTTAATAGTCGCACTTGAATGGCGTGAGCAATCAAAAGCCGGTCAGTCGCTCACTCGAATCACGGTTTTATTCGGCTTAGCGATTGGTTTTGCAGCACTCTCGCGCGCCGAGCTTCTTTTGCTTGGCGTGATACTGGCTTTCATCTGTTTTGCTGAGCGCTCGTTCGCACGGTTCATACGTAATCTGGTAATCGCAGGCGTTGTTGCTGCATTGTCAATTTCACCCTGGGTGTTACATAACCTTGCTCGCTTTGATGAGACCGTTCTTTTGTCTAACGGAGCACAGATCACCCTCGCTGCAACCAACTGTCCAGAGACCTATGGCGGACAGTTTCAGGCTTTTTGGCTAATTGATTGTTCCAACAGGGCAACCGAGATCGCCAAAAAGCGGATTCCCAATGCTGATCAGAGCCAGATCATGAACGACATTGGTCGCCAAGCCTGGGACTACATCAATGCGAACAAGAAGACTGCCGTCAAAACTGTCTTCTTGCGACTTGGGCGCGTGATGGGCGTTTATCGACCATTGCAACAAATTAACTTCGACCACTTTCCTGAAGGGCGGAGTCGATTTGTGGCCATCAGTGCTTGGGCGTCCTACTTCGCGCTGTTGCCATTTGTGATTGCCGGTGGACTCATGTTGCGGAAAAGGAACCGAACGTTACCGATTTTTCTTGCGCCGGTAGGTGTTGCTCTATTTACGTGCGCGATCACCTTTGGCAATACGAGATATCGCATGTCGGCTGAGCCAACCATGATCATCTTTGCCAGCTTTGCAATCGTCGCTCTCGTTACCACCATTACGCGCTGGTGGGTTACAGATTCCGGGCCTAAATCGTGATAATCGGCAGACGCATCACTGTTCTACTCAATTCGTTTCTTGATCAGTTCGTACCTCCGATTATTCGCGACTCTGTGATCTTTCGTTCTGCGGCAAAGCTCATATTCAAGAATGCTCCTTACAGCATTGAAGAATTCAAGGATCGGGCATTCGAGATGCCACCGTCTGAGTTTCGGCGTTACTACGAAGAGACCCAGTTGCGGGTTCATCAAGGAGACACCGATCTCTCACCTGGATCGGCGGCAGCAGTGCTGTCATCTATTGATCAGGGTCCGGTCCTGGAAGTTGGTTGTGGGCGCGGTTGGCTGGCTCAGCAAATCGCTACTAATCACCAAACCTTTGCTACTGACATTTCTCTAAGGGGCTCATATGTATCCCTTAGTCACAGTGGATTCACCGCGGTTGAAGCCGATGCTGCTTCAATTCCATTTTTAGATAATGCCTTTCCGACTGTCGTATGCACCCATGTTTTGGAACACGTCACTGATTTTCAACGCACCCTAAATGAGCTCCGTCGAATATGCGCGGGTCGATTGATAATTGTCCTACCAAAGCAACGCCCCTACAGAGTTACATTCAGCCCACATCTCCACTTTTTCCCCTACCGATTCTCGGTACTTGCATACACGGGAACAGAGAACCTCGTTTCACTTGAACTTGTTGGCGGTGATTGGCTGTTAATCGAGGATCACTCGGCAACAAAATGACTCGTCAGATCCAATTTTCGGAATGGCTACGCTCCAAGCGCTACCAACTCTTATTGCTATGCATGTCGGCGATTCCAGTTTTTTTAACGCATCCCGGCTGGATGTCTGCTGATACCAAGATCTATCTCTACACCGATCCTGGCAAACTTCTGAGTCGGGCCGTCTCACTTTGGGACACACATGTTGGGCTCGGCACCGTGACCCACCAAAACCTTGGCTACTTGTTTCCGATGGGTCCTTACTACTGGCTCATGGATCAACTCCGAGTGCCCGATTGGATCGCGTTGCGGTTTTGGTGGACGGGCCTTTTGTTTATTGCAGCACTGGGGGCCCGAGCTTTAGCTAGGCGCATCGGCCTTGATCAAAGAGCGGCCTTTGTTGCTGGATGTCTCTACGCATTTGGTCCCTACTTCTTGCATTATCTCTCAAAGCAATCTGGGCTCCTCCCAGCGTGGAGCGCCACTCCATGGCTCATCATCGTTGCCATGAATGCCGTGGAAAGTCGCGGATGGCGCTGGCCAGCACGATTTGGATTGATCGTCCTTTGTATTTCTAGTCTGAACGCCTCTACACCAATTTTCGTGCTACTTGGTCCAACCGCATGGCTCACTGCTGAATTGCTAGCGGGTCGCACATCAATTCGACGCGTAATTCTCACGGGTTGCAAATGCGCAATAACAAGTTTTCTGCTTTGCTACTGGTGGATTGCTGGTTTATCGGTTCAGGGTGGTTACGGTCTACCGATTTTGCGTTTCACCGAAACATATGAAGCAATCATGAAGACGGCCCTGCCCCAGGAGATTTTGCGTGGTCTCGGATACTGGTTCTTCTACGGCGATGATCGAATGGGGCGCTGGGTCGAAGCCGCCGCTGCCTACATGACCAATCCTTTTGTGTTGATCTGCAGTTTTTCAGTAGTAGCAATTTCGCTAGCAGGAGCGATGTGGATCAAGAATTCATACCGTTTGCATGTCGTCGTGATCATGATCGTTGGTCTTGGTGTTTCGGTTGCTGGTGCACCCCAAGACTCCCCCGGGCCATTTGGATGGCTCTTTCAAAGATTTACAGAGACCGATGCTGGGCTAGCCATGCGTTCCACCCCGCGTGCGGCACCCTTGCTACTAATAGGTATGGCGATTGGATTCGCAACCGCGTACAGCCGATTCCGAGATCAATTCACCGCCAAAAAACGCCTTGGGGTTCATTTTGTTGCGGCCACATTGATTGCGGCCAATGGATTTCCATTACTAACGGGAGATCTCATAACCGGCATGTATCGGTACAAGGAGATTCCGGATTACTGGAGCGATGTCACCGCCAAATTGGATCCTGACACTGATCGGGTCTACGAGTTCCCTGGCACAGACTTCCCCAACTACTTATGGGGAGGAACCGTGGATCCAGTTAGTCCGGGCCTCACCGATGCCAGCATTATCGCGCGAGAACTTGTGCCCCTTGGAAGTGAACCCACGGCCAATCTCCTCAACGCATTGGAAACAAAACTCCAGAACGGGTCGTACGAGCCCAGCATGATTGACGGTTTTGCGCGATTGGTAAGTGCGAACAAGTTGTTACTACGAAATGATCTCAACTATCGCAAGTACCGAACTCCACGCGCTGATCAGGTGTGGTGGGAACTATCCAACGCTGGATGGAATCCGATCTTTGTCGGGCCGGATCTGAAACCCGATCAGATGAACTTGATTATTGACGGACAATCAATGACACAGCCACGGAGCCTCAATGCTCCGACAGTTGCCCTATTTGACACCGAATCCTCATTTCAAATGGCATCCGCCTCTACTGCTGAGCCAGGTGCCACCGCGGTGCTTTTTGGAGATGGCTCCGGTCTGATCGATATTGCTTCGCTAGAACTTATTGGCGAAGGCTCAACTTGGCTATATGACGTGTCGACGCCAGACCCTGCAAAAGACACTGCGACAAGATTCTTCCTTACAGATAGCAATAGGCGTCAAGCCCGGCATTGGTATTCGGTTGGGTTCAACGTGGGACGCACCGAGCGATCCGAAGAACTTCCTAAGAACGATCCGAGCGATAGCCGACTCGAGCCTTTCGCCTCCGCTTCAAGTGATACCCAGTCCGTTTCACAACTGGTTGGTGACATTGAAGCCATCGATGCCAGCTGGCATGGAAACAGAATTTCATTCACTAATGAAGATCGCCCCGAAAACGCTCTCGATGGCGATCCACGTACCGCATGGCGCTCAGCGGTATTTCGTCCATCCAAGGGTGAATATCTACAGATGCGGTTCCGCAAGGCAATAACAACAGACCAAATCCGACTCGTACAGCCACAAGTTGGCGCCGCCAATCGAAAAATTACGCGAATCGAAGTTCGTTTCGACGGAGCAGATGCTCAAGTCTTCGAACTTGATAAGTCCTCGTATCAAGAATCGGGACAGGTGATCAAATTTCCATCTGCCACTTTCTCACAGTTACGGATAACTGTTTTGGAGGACAGCTTCGGCATTCGACCCTCTTATGCGGGCGTGGAGGGGATCGGATTTGCCGAGATTGAGATACCTGGAGTTGAGAATGCGGAATACATTCGCCTCCCACGAACCGACTCACAATCCAGCGCGAATGATGCCTCTTGGACCGTGGTGCTCAGTCGTGACCGAATCATGCAATCAATCAGCAATTTTTTTGATCCGGAACTCAATATCCAGCGCATCTTTGAAGTTCCGGTACCCCTTGCACCAGATATGCGCATAACCGCCAGGTTGAGTGGAATGGCCGAGGATCCCGAAATCGCTGATGCACTTGGATACCCACTTCGAGTACGCGCTTCGCGTCACCTGTACGGTTCTTTCAAAAATGCCGGACTAAACACCATGGACGGTGATCTCGATACTGCTTGGACTGCTGCTCGATCCCCCGAAGCGAACGCAGTCCTCATCTTCAAGGAAGAATCTGTTGCCACCCGTCGAGTACGCATCTATGTCATCAAGGACGCCACTCATTCGACACCGTCACGGCTGTCACTCAAGAGCACGACAGGCACGACAAAGGAAGTAGATGTGCAATTCGATCGCAACTTTGTCGACATTGAACTACCTGAGAGTTTTGGTGCGCTTCGCAGCCTCACAGTGACAGATACAGATCCGGTGTTCGTAGAGGACTACTTCAGTGGTGCTCCCATTGAAATGCCAGTAGCAATCGCTGAGGTGGTCCTGAACGACACGCCAAACCTGCCCTATTTGCAGCAAACGCAATGTCGAGATGATCTGATGACCATCGATGGATTACCGATACCTCTTCAGCTTCCAGAGCTGGATATGAATCATCTCTACAACCGTCAGCCATTTGATCTTGTTCTCTGTGGTTCGATTCCGGAGCTTGATGCTGGGGAACATATTCTGCGTACCGCAAAGGGCTGGGATACCGGAATTGATATCGATCGAATTGCTATCGGTGACCTATCCCCCGTTTCGGGAGCCACACCACAACTGGTAGTCGAGAAGAAGAATGACACGTCTTACACGGTCACGGTGCCGGCCAATTCCGGGGACACCATTGTCAGCCTCAACCAATCAATCAATGACGGCTGGGAAGCAACTTCGTCTGACTCAGGAGCCTATGGTCCATCTTTCATTGTCAATGGATACGCAAACGGTTGGCTAATCCCTGACTCCCCGACCGAGACCGTCCTTTCGATCAATTGGACTCCGCAATCACGAGTTAACCGGGCATTACTCATTTCCTTAGCGGCGTTTGTGCTGATGTTCTTCTTGGCTTTCAGGCGCACTCGTGAACTCGCACCGTACCCACAAAAAACACACGGGCGCATCTCTGTTGTTCTAGTTGGCTTCATGCTCGTCTTGTTCGGGAGCTGGGGAGCGGCGCTTGGAGTCATTGCTGCCGCAATTGCGATTCGTCCAGAACGGTTCCGGCGCGTTGGCGCATTCGTGCCCGGAATCGCCATTTCAGCAGTCGCCTGCGGTGTGCTTTACAAGCAATTTCGCTACAAAATCCCTGCCAGCATGGATTGGCCTAATCATTTTCTTGCCCTCGTACCCGTTACTTGGTTTGCGTTTGCATTTGCCTGCATGTTCGGAGTGCTGAACACTGCTACTCGCACCCGTGAAACTGACTAGCGTTTAAAGGGTGACAGCGCTCGTAGTTATCCCCACACACCAAGAGGCACAGAACATCGCCGCTGTGCTGTCAGCGGTACGCGATCACGCCAAAGGAATCCACGTCCTGGTGATCGATGATGCCAGCACCGATGGAACCGGTGATATTGCACGCAGCTTCAACACTGCCGATTTCAACGTCACTGTGATTGAGCGCCCGACAAAGAATGGGCTCGGAGACGCATATCGATACGGTTTCCAATACGCGTTGGATAAAGGCTATGAAGTCGTGGCCGAGATGGACGCCGATCTGTCTCATGATCCCCGCGTTCTTCCAGAACTCGTTGCAATTGCTTCAATGGGGATTGATCTGGCAATTGGCTCCCGGTATGTGCCTGGTGGCCGCATCGAAGGGTGGCCAAAGAACAGACTCCGTCTCTCACGGTGGGGCAACAGATATGTCGCTCTCATGCTCGGGCTTGCGATCAATGACGCCACGGCGGGCTTCCGAGCGTTTCGAACCGACACTGTCCGCCGCAATGCGTTGACCACCACGAAATCGGATGGCTACACATTTCAAATCGAGACCACCTATCGCTTAGTCCGAAGTAATGCAAGAATCGTGGAAGTTCCCATCATCTTCCGCGAACGAGTTGCAGGAAGCTCAAAGATGAGCAAGGCAATTATTCGAGAAGCACTGCTTAATGTGACCCGCTGGGGGTTGAAGGATATTTTTTCAGGTAAGCGCAAACCTGTCTACAGCACAGAAAACTCTTAGATCAGCCTTTTTCTGCAAGCTTGCGCCAAATTGGCAAGGGCAGGTGACGAAAGATGCTGAAGACAAAACGCAAGAGTCCAGGTACCCAGATAATCCTTTTTCCACTAGCTAGACCCTTAGCCGTGGCCACCGCTACTGCACCCGGAGTTGTGGCAAACGGAGCAGGCTTTAAATGAGCTGTCATCTTGGACGCCACGAATCCTGGCCGGACGATTAAAAGAGATACTCCTGAGCCGACGAGGCGGTCGCTGAGGCCCTGCGCAAATGAATCTGCACCAGCTTTCGAAGAACCGTAGACCGGGTTGCTGCGTCGCACACGTTCGCCTGCGACAGAGGAAAGGTAGGCGATTTTGCCGTGACTCTGACGCTTCATCTGAGTAGCTAAAGCACCGAGCAGCGATACGGTTCCGGTGTAATTGACTTGCGCCACTTGCACTGCATCAGTTGAAAGCAAAGACTCACAGGGCTCGCCTCCCAGAACCCCAAAAGCTATAACCGCAACATCGATATCGCCTACCTCGGTGACAATTCGAGCAATAAGACCATCGTGTGACTCAAATTCGAGCGCATCAAATTGATGCACCAGAATGTTCACACCGGGATAAGTGCCGTTTAACTCATCCTTGAATTGCGCGACTGATGATTCACTTCGAACAGCCAGAACAACATTGGCGACACCTACCTGAATGATTTCGCGTATTACCGCTTGACCGATCTCGCTCGAGGCACCAAAAAGGGCAATTGTTTGGGGAATTCCGAGTCCATTTTCCATTGTTGTCTTCCTATTATCTGGTAGTTAGTCGTAAACGTCTTGCAAGATCCGACTGCCAAACATGATTTGGATCCATTCTTTGCTGTACATCGCGCCATTCTTGTAACCGTGGGTAACCACGCATCACTGCATCTGGTCGGATATGAGCATCCTTTGCGAGATAATGGCGACCACCTGCATGCAGGACCATCTCATCCACCTCGGCGAAAACCGCCGCCATGTGACCCCCGTGAGCGGGTACATCCAAAGCCAACGTCCAACCCTCCAACGGGAAACTTAGAGGTCCATCGTTCCCTTTGCGGAAATATTTGAGTACAGCAAGAAAGGATGCACAATTCTCTGCCGATAATCGATGAACAATGGCCTCAAGTGTCTCCTCGGCTCCAAAAGGAACCACGAACTGATACTGCACAAAGCCTGAACGCCCATAAAGGCGATTCCACTGCTTAACTCCATCTAGCGGGTGAAAGAAGGAACCAATGGATTCAATCGACTCATGGATCTGCGCCGGCGCCTTACGAAACCAGACCTCATTGAAGGCCGATACTGTCCATTTGTTCAACAAACCTGACGGAAAAATCGGCGGTGCCGACAACAGGGCTTTGGGGTTGAATTTGAGAGCACTTGCCTCATCAACGTTCTTCAAATCACTCAGGGCCGCATGATCTCCACGGGTGAGCACTCCCCGCCCCATTCGGGAGCCTTTGGCCACCAAATCTATCCACGCCACTGAATATCGATAGTCGCGATCATCCTGCATTGAGGTCATCAGAGCGGACAGATTCTCGGCACGCGATGTCTCAACACGCATGCTTGAAGTTGTGATTGGAATCATCTTGAACGTGGCGTTAAGAATGACCCCAGTCAGCCCCATGCCGCCAACCGTTGCCCAGAATTCAGAAGGCGATTCTTCTGGTGTGAGTTCGCGAACATTTCCTTCAGAAGTTAGGAGCGTGATCTTGACGACGTGGTCACCAAAGGAGCCATCTACGTGATGATTCTTGCCATGGATGTCGCTTGCAATTGCACCACCAACAGTGACCTGACGAGTCCCTGGTGTAACTGGCACGAACCATCCTTGTGGCACGAGTTCAGTCATCAGACGCTCCAACGACACCCTTGCGTCTGCGGTAACTAGACCTGTCTGGGGATCCAAACCAATCGAACTATCACCGTGGTCAGCCATCAAAAGAACTGTCCCACCAGCATTCTGCGCAGGTGCGCCGTAAGAGCGTCCGAGCCCACGAGCGATTACCCCCCGGGTGTCACTTTCCTCAATGGCTGTCTTGATGACGTCGAGGCCGGATGCATCCACCACATGGCACATACTTGGCGCTGTGTTGCCCCATCCAGACAACCGTGTCAACTCCCGATTGGAACTCATGGAGCTGCTAGGAAGACCGACACGCACACCCGAATAAGCGTAGTTGTAGTGCACCGCCTCAATGAGGGCACCTCTTTAGACTGAATGCGTGGAATTGCAGGAACTCGCTGATGATTTACTGTCTCGGGGGGTCAGACGTATTCACACGTTCGCTTGGCGCGATCTTGACGACCCAGAAGCAGGTGGCTCTGAAGTCCACGCTGACCACGTCTTTCGACGCTGGGCAGCTACAGGTCTTGAAATCACTCATCGCACATCGACTGCTGGCCGCGAGCAAAGGTTTTCTAGAAATGGATACCAAGTCATTCAGCGTTCTGGTCGATACGGCGTATTTCCGAGCGCCATTGCAAACGAGATTCGTAACGGTAAGAAATCCCGAGATGCGGTTATCGAGATCTGGAATGGCGTGCCATGGTTTTCACAACTTTGGTC
>JAFMEI010000140.1 GCA_017856815.1 Ilumatobacteraceae bacterium | reverse complement strand
TCACAAAGATGATTCTTCGAACCCCTTTTTCAGTTAGAAGACCAATTACCTGATCCACCTCCGCGCCGTAAGTTGTAGAACTGTCGTTATACCCAAGGGCCACCACGGCAGCTGCTGGAGCAGGTTCGTCTGCTATCACCTCAAGACCGTCACGCTGGTCGGGATAGAACCATGGCTGGCAACTTCCGATCATGCAGCGGTAAGTGAGCGCTTGGAAGTTTGAGTCAGGATATGCGGACTCCACGATGGTCTGGAATTCTTCGCCCAGGTATGTGCTCGACAATACGGAGTCTCCGACGAATAGAACTTCACCAACTTCAGGATCGGTGTAATCCTTTGGCAAGACCGCTGTAACTCCGAACCATGGTGCGTAAAGATCCAGATCACCTCGGAACTGCCACGCACTTCGCGTGATAACACCTTCAGTGCCGGTGATCGTTACGTCAATTGTGTAACCGCCAATGTTGCTCAGTGCATCAGGAGGGGATTCATGGCGGGTATTGATTGAAGTGATTGTTCCAACCGATGGGTAGAGGTCCTGGAGCTCGTCTTGGGTGAATGTTCGAGCCCAGACGTAATACGGATTCTCTTCAATGTTGTCACCCAGGTCGTCACGCGTGCCGAAGGTTGGTCCAGTTGTTCGACCACCGTTTGATGATGTGAATTCGGTGCGCATAATTCCCCCAGCAGGGTTGCGAACCACCACGGCTCCCACCTGTTTGCCCTTAACGGTCGTTGAACCCGTATCACGAACTGCTTGGGTGCTTTCGGGGTACTCAAGCGTGATCGAATAGGGGTCATTGGCACTCGACCGCCGCGCGGCACCCATGTACACCTGGCAGTTCTGAGTGTCGCAGGTCTTGGCATATGAATACCGATTGTCGGCGATTGCGTAGCTACGTGCCGCCACGGATTGGGCACGTAAAGCGTGCATCCCTTTGCCGTCTCCGAGTCCTCCCCAGTAGGCAGGGGACTCACGCGGCACGACACCCTGCACGTAAAGGTCTATCGGCAGAGTGTTCACCGTGCGATTTTCGCCAGTTGTTCCATTCGCGGCTTCGATCATGCCTCGGTAATAGACAACCTGACCGGCGCCGCCGTTATCGCGCGGGTCGCAAACACCGATGAGATCGCGCGGCACACTGGCATTTGGATCTGTCCATTTAGGGGTTGTGATACTGACCTTTGGATATTTGCCATTGGCTAGACCGCCCGGTGCGAAATTGGCTGCCAGCAGTTGGAAGTCGGCATCTCCAGCAAGGTTCGTGTAACTGGTGGTGCATTTTTTGACCTTGGAACCCCAGATTTCCCAAACGTTTGTCTGTCCCGTTTTTTCACGCACAATGATTGTGCTCCAGGTCTGTGAGTTGTTGAGTCCAGCCACACTCAGTGTGCCGGTGTCTGAGACCACTGCTGTTTGCAATCGATCTTTGTCGGAAGCGTCGTAATCTTCAAACAACCGCACCGACATCAGACCCCAGGGCAAAACAGGATCATCTGACGGTGACAGCCGACCGAGTGTGTTTACTCCGTTGCGGTAATAGAAATTGAGAATCTGACGCCAGGTCTTACCCTGGTAAAGAGCCCAACCAAGCGCGCCATACTGGCTCATCCCACGACCATGGCCATTGCCACGCCCGTCAATTATGAAACCTGCTGGAGCCACGCCGTCGGCGTTCGTGGGCGTTGGGTGCGGCACGACAAACGCAGTTGCAAGAACTGCGATCAAAGCGACGATGCGACTCACAATGAGCGGCCGCACGCGCATCGGCGAGGGTGCAATGAACATGGGCAAATAGAGCCTAGAACGACTCATTCCTTGGTTATCGGCAGCCGCCAGGAAAACTTAAGTAATTACTCGAATCAGTCAAAGATCTCTGGATCTGTGGCACAGATCTCCTGCCACAGTGGTTGGAAACTGAACCAACCTGCAATCGAATAGCCAATGTTTTGACGCGTGTACTCGGCATATTCGCGCCGGATCAACTTCGGTGTTCCAGCAGCTTCGGCCATTAACTGTGCTTGGCAACTGCGCTCCATCGTTATAAACCAGAATGCCGCTTCGTCCACTGTTTCGCCAACCGTGAATAGTCCATGGTTTTGGTGGATGGCTGCTTTGCCAGTTGTGAACTTCGACGCAAGTTCTTTGCCGGCATCCACATCGAGAACAACTGCACCGCCTTGTTCTGCGATGACGGTGTGATCTTCGAAAAAGATGCAGGCATCTTGTGTGATTGGATCAAGTGGCCGACCAAGCGAACTCCAGGCTTTTCCGTAAACAGAGTGTGCGTGTGCTGCGGCAACAACTTCGGGGCGTGCTTGGTGCACGGCGGCATGAATTACAAACGCTGCTTGATTTACTGGGGAGCTGCCATAGACAACTTCTCCTGAATGATTGACAAGAATCAGATCGCTGGAACGAATGTGACGAAAACTCTTACCGAACGGGTTCACCCAAAAATGATCCGGATACTCGGGATCACGAACTGTGATATGCCCTGCTACACCTTCACCAAAGCCGAGTCGACCAAAGATGCGCAAAGCACCAGCAAGTTTTGCCTTGCGATGGGTGCGTTCCTCTTCGATAGTGGCCGCTGGGACAGGAAGGTCAAACCCAACCTGCTTTGGTGTCAACGGGACACCGTCAATGATTCGGTCCTGTGTATTCGTCATGGACTGATTCTAAGACGCATTTAGTGAGGTGTGAGGCGGTGCTTTAGCCTTGACCCCTATGGCAGAAGAGATCATCCGCACCGACTCAGGCATTGAAGTGAAGCCCCTTTATGACCGCGATTCGCTCGCTGGCTGGGATGCCGCGGAGAAGCTTGGTGCTCCTGGAAAACCGCCCTACACACGCGGTGTTTACCCAACCATGTACCGCGGCAAGCTCTGGACGATGCGCCAGTACGCCGGATTCGGTACCGCTGAGTCAACTAACGAGCGGTTCAAGTTTCTTCTCCAGGCCGGACAAACGGGATTGTCATGTGCCTTTGACCTTCCCACCCAGATGGGTTACGACTCTGACCATCCTCGTGCCGAAGGCGAAGTCGGAAAGGTCGGTGTTGCCATTGACTCAATGGCAGATATGCGTCTGCTGTTGAAAGACCTTCCACTGGACAAAGTCTCAACCTCGATGACCATCAACTCAACTGCAGCGATCTTGTTGTTGATGTACGAGTTGGTCGCAGAAGAGCAAGGTGTTCCTGCGTCAGAGATCAGTGGCACTATCCAAAACGACCTCTTGAAGGAATACATCGCCCGCGGCACCTATGTGTACCCACCGCGGCCATCAATGCGCATCATCACCGACATTTTTGAGTACTGCTCAAAGAATGTGCCGAAGTGGAACACCATTTCAATCTCTGGCTATCACATCCGTGAAGCGGGCTCCACGGCTGTGCAGGAAATCGCGTTCACTCTTGCTAATGCAATCGCATATGTGCAAGCAGCAGTTGACTCAGGAATGGATGTCGATGATTTCGCTCCACGCTTGTCGTTCTTTTGGAACGGCCATAACAACTTCTTTGAGGAAGTCGCGAAATTCCGAGCAAGCCGCCGCATGTGGCACAAGATCATGACGGAACGCTTCGGCGCGAAGAAAGAAGCTTCAAAACTATTGCGCTTCCACACTCAAACTGGTGGTTCGACCCTGACTGCGCAGCAGCCTCTTAACAATGTTGTGCGAGTTGCTGTTCAGTCGTTGGCCTCTGTAATGGGTGGCACTCAGAGTTTGCATACCAATGGCTTTGATGAGGCTCTTGGATTACCAACTGAAGAAGCCGCGCGGATTGCCTTGCGTACACAGCAGATCATTGGCTACGAAAGTGGTGTAGCCGACACCCCAGACCCACTGGCTGGGTCTTACTTCGTTGAGGCGCTCACCGATGAAGTCGAGCGCCTCGCATGGGAGTACATCAGCCGCATTGATGAAATGGGTGGTGCTGTTGCAGCAATCGAAACTGGCTTCCAGATGGATGAGATTGAACAAGCTGCTTATGAATACACGAAGTC
>JAFMEI010000139.1 GCA_017856815.1 Ilumatobacteraceae bacterium | reverse complement strand
GGGTGTACCTGGCCCTGAGGGCTCCATTGCAAAGATGGAACACGCGAACGTAAACAAAGACATTTACGAGTTGTGCGTGAACCTTATGGGCATGGAGGGAACCCTCTATAGCAGTTACGAGATGGTGCGTCCCAAGACCGCTTCTAGCTACGAGTCGCTGCAGAAGTCATTCCTTCGCAGTCGAGCTAACTCCATTGAGGGTGGTACCACCGAGGTGATGAAGAACATCTTGGGTGAGCGAGTGCTTGGGTTGCCTGGGGATGTTCGAGTGGATCGAGAAGTTCCTTGGAGCAAGGTTCCTCGTAACTGATTTAGACCCCAGTTTGAAGTAGCTCGCCTAGGAACATCGTGGCGAGACCAAATAAAAGTGCCATCGCTCCGCCTACGCCTTTGGCTGCTTTAGAAGTGCCCAAGGTATGCACAACGGCCGCAGTTGCTGACAAACCTGCAGTAACCAGTTTTACGAATAACACGATCTGGTACTCGGTGCTCATGTCGCCAACGTTGATTTCCGTGATGCTCCATAGCCCCGTAAGTGTGATCACGATGAACGCGGGCCAAGATAAACGCGCGAATTGACGTGCAACCGAAGACAGCAATTCGCGGTTGCTTGAGCGAACGACTGGCACGATTCCTGCGAGCACCAATTGACCCCCGACCCAAATTGAGGCAGCAATCACATGCAGAAAGAGCCGCCATGTTTCACTGGTTGGATTCAACATCTAACACTCCTCAGTTTTGAAGCGAGGACAAGACCTCGCTTGCGGCGATGTATCGATCGTCAACCCGCGGGACATCGGTCGGAGCCACCAGCATTACCTGGCAAGCCAGATCTATGGCTTGTTGCAATTCACGAATGTTTCGTGGCGGGGGAAAGTACTCATCTTCATCACTGACAGTCACCTCTTCCACCCCGTTAAGCGGATCGAGCCGATCAATGACTGCTTCGACAAGTTCCTCGGGCGCTGAAGCTCCGGCGGTGACACCAACCGTTCCAGTCAGATCATCTGGTAGTTCATCTGCAGAATTCACACGCAGCACTCGATTGCATCCAGCTTCAATAGCCAGTTTCTCTAGCGCCACTGTGTTTGATGAATTAGGTGAGCCGATCACAATAATTGCATCACACCTTGGTGTGATGTTCATCAACGCACTCTGTCGATTGGTAGTAGCAAAACACAAATCGCTTCGCCCTGGAGACCACACGTTGTCGAAGCGTTTGCGAACTGCAACTGCGACACCTTCCCAATCCCGATGCGAAAGCGTCGTTTGAGCAAGCAGTGCGACGGGTTGGTCAAAATCCGGCAAGGCCTCAACTTCGCTTACAGACTCAACCCTTGTGATGGAGTTCGGTGCCACCGCCATGGTCCCAACCGCTTCCTCATGACCCTCGTGTCCCACATACACGATTCGAAAGCCTTTTCCAGCGCGAACCTTTACCTCATGGTGCACTTTGGTTACGAGTGGACACACAGAATCCACCACATAAGAACCACGGTGGCGTGCAGCTGACACAACTTCAGGAGCGGATCCATGGGCTGAAAGCATGATGGGTCGACCCTCGGGAACTTCGACGATGTCATCCACGAAAACCACGCCCAGTGACCGAAAACGATCAACGACTACTTTGTTGTGCACGATCTCGTGATAGCAGTACACCGGTGGTTCGAATGCTCGTACCATCCACGCCAATGCTTTGATTGCCATCTCGACACCGGCGCAGAAACCTCGTGGTGATGCAACGATCACTTTGTCGACATTCACCTTGTCAAGGGTAGCCCTCTATTGGTGGTTGTAACCTGAGAAAGTGGCCACAGTAGAGCAGTCTTATCCGCCCGTTGTGACCTCCATCGACGCTGGCTCGCCCGCCGATAGGGCTGGAGTGATAGTCGGGGATTTGATTGTTGCAGTTAACGGAGAGGTACCCCGCGACATCATCGAGTGGCATCTTCAGACCTCCGAATCCGAAGTGATGCTCTCTGTTTCTCGCGCCGGCATTGAAGTTGAGATTGAAGTTCTGCGTTCCCCAGGGGAGGAGTTTGGGGTTCATGTGGAGTCGGCAGTATTTGATCGTGTTCGTACTTGCGACAATCACTGCGATTTCTGTTTCATTTATCAACTACCCAAAGGGTTGCGACAATCGCTGTATCTGAAGGACGACGACTACCGGCTGAGTTTCCTCTACGGCAACTTCACCACTCTGACAAGGTTTACGGAAGCCGATCTGGAAAGAGTGATTGCCGAGCGAATCTCACCATTGAATGTGAGTATCCATTCAACTGATCCACAGCTACGCGCCAGAATGCTGCGTAATGAGCGGGGGTCTGTCTCGTTGCGATGGATGAAAGAGATGTTGAAAGCGGAAATCGATATACGTGGGCAAATCGTATTGTGTCCCGGCGTTAACGATGCCGAGGCTCTTGATCGAACACTTGGGAATCTGTTGAACGAATACTCACAAATTGAGTCGATTGCCATTGTGCCCTTGGGACTCTCGCGCTTCAATCCTGAAAACCATCTGCGTGTCCACCGACAGGCAGAGGCAGTCGCGGTTATTGAACAAGTGGAGCGGTGGCGAGACATATTCACAAAATGTGTGGGTCGACCCACAGTTTTTGCAGCTGATGAGTTTTATATCGTTGCTAATCGACCTTGGCCCGCGGCTGATCATTATGGCGATTTCGCCATGTATGAAGATGGCATCGGCATGGTTCGTCAGTTGCAAATGGAATTTGCCGGGCACAAGCCTGATGAAGTTTTTTCTAGCGGTAATTTTTTCCGTTCAGCTGACACAGATCATCGTTACGGTGATTCCTACGATGCGAATCCTGCCGCCGACACGGGTTTACGACGCGCGCTGAAGATTGTTGATGTTGAAGAATTCAATTTGGGTTCACGTCGCGTGATGTTGACTGCTCCATACGGCGCGCATGCGCTTCGGGAAGTTGTTCCGAATCTGCCCGGCCATGTCCGCATAGCAACAGTGGAAAATGAATTTTTTGGTGGCAATACCGCAGTCACAGGCTTAATGGTTGGGAGCGACATAAACCGCGTTTTGGCAAATTGTGACGCAGATGAGACGATTTTCCTCCCCGACGTTTGCTTGTCGGGTGATAGATTCCTAGATGGATTGACGCTGAAGGATCTAATCCGTCCCGTCAAAATTGTGCGCACAGATGGTCGCACGCTCAAGAGGATTATCGAGGCCTGAAGTGCGTTTGCCTGTAGTTGTAATTGTTGGTCGACCAAATGTTGGCAAGAGCACACTTTTCAATCGAATTGTGGGCGAGCAGGCCGCAATTGTCGAGGATCGTCCCGGAATCACCCGCGATCGCAATCAGCGCAATGCTGAATGGTTGGGACACGAGTTCGAGATCGTTGACACAGGTGGCTGGCTTCCAGGCGGAGATGAATTGGACGAAAAAGTAAGCCGCCAAGTTGAAGCAGCCGTAAAGGACGCGGACCTAGTTCTTTTCATGGTCGACGCCTCCGTTGGGCTAACAGATGACGATGAGCGCGTGGCGCACTGGCTCAGAACAGCCAATGTTGCGGTGATGGTGGTCGCGAACAAATCGGATAACGATCGTCGCGAACTAGACAGATGGGAATTCATCTCGTTGGGCCTCGGCGATCCTGTCCCTGTGTCGGCACTCCACGGGCGCCGTGCAGGTGATCTCCTTGATGAGGTACTGCTTCGTCTTCCTCGCACCGAGGAGTCCAATGATTCAAATACCGATCTCATTGATGAATCGATCAAAGCACCGCGTGTTGCGATTCTTGGTCGTCCGAATGTTGGTAAGAGCACCCTCTTTAACCGACTGGTAGGCGAGGATCGCTCAGTTGTGCACGACATGGCCGGTACTACTAGAGACGCCGTCGACACACTTGTTGACACTGAAGACGGCCCTATCATTTTTGTGGACACGGCGGGTATGCGTCGACGAAGTCGCATCGATGACTCTGCCGAGTATTACTCGTTGGTTAGGGCGCTGCGTGCTGTCGATGAAAGTGACATCGCCCTATTG
>JAFMEI010000031.1 GCA_017856815.1 Ilumatobacteraceae bacterium | reverse complement strand
TACCAGCCCGGGCTTGACGGTCTTCGGGCGATTTCAGTCTTGGCTGTGTTGCTCTACCACGCGGGCTTCGACTGGATTCCTGGCGGGTTTTTCGGAGTTGAAGTCTTTTTCGTCGTTTCAGGGTTTCTAATCACCTCTTTGTTGATTGAGGAATCTGTTCGCAGTGGCACCATCAATCTGAGATCCTTCTGGGCTCGTCGCGTGCGGCGCTTGGTACCAGCGCTTATGGCCGTGCTACTCGTGGTCGGATTGTGGAACGCGCTTTGGGGTAACGAGTTCCAACGCACACAACTTCGCCGTGATTACCCGTGGGGGATTTTCTACTCTGCAAACTGGGGCCAGATATTCAGTCAAGCCGAGTATTTCTCTGGTGCACCAACGTTGCTTCGGCATCTCTGGAGTCTTGGTGTTGAAGAGCAGTGGTACATCGTGTGGCCGCTGGTGTTCTTGCTGATCGCAAGAACACGACTCAAGCCTCGTACGCGCGGAGCGCTGTTAATAGTCGTTGCTGCTTTGATCATGGTTGGTACGGCAGTAGCAATGGCTTTAGATTGGCCGCGCCGATTCCCCAACATCTTTCGTTGGCGGATCCAAGATGTAGACACACACAACTTTCTTTACTTGTCCACGTTTACGCGCGCAAGCGGGCTGGTGTTAGGTGCAGGCCTCGCATTTGTTTGGCAACCGTGGCGTTCTGAGCGAATCGCTGCAGAAAGAAACCGGGTCGCAACGCTTTTTGGACTACTTGCAATTGCATCGCTTGTATTGGCCTTTGCAATTGGTAAGCCGCAAAATGACAACACCTATTTCTGGGTCTTGCCACTCGTGACACTTGCGTCGGCTTGTCTAATTACTGTCGCAACACAACAAGGCTCGGGTTATCTTAGACGCGCACTTGGGTCAGCACCATTAGTTGCTATCGGTAAGAGGTCGTATGGCCTCTATCTCTGGAGCTGGCCGATCAGTGTTTTTTGTGACGCGTACTACGGGAGGATCAGCCGGTTTCTATTGGCGATGGGCATCACAATCGTTGTATCGGAGTTGAGTTATCGATTCGTCGAAACACCTATTCGTAATGGCTGGCTGAAAAGAACTTGGAACTCCGGGTCAGTGAAGCGTGCGCAACTTGCCACTCTTACAGCCACAGTTGCATTACTAGTAACCGGGCTTGGTGTGTACCACTCAAATGCGCGTGGGGTTTATGAATTCGGAATCGACAATCGCACTGATGTTGAGTTCGCCACCACAGTTCCAATCACGGTGGCACTACCGCGCCAACTTGTGATTGTCGGTGATTCAACGGCTCGTGCATTGGTAAATAACCTGCCCAATGGAGTCGAGAAGACGTTTGTGATTCGTGACGGCGCACTGGAAGGCTGCAGTGTTTATTCAGATGGCAAGATCATCAGCTCGGTTGGGTATACCCACGGCTTCAATGCCTGCAGGGGCTGGCCTACCGCATGGGCCTACAGTGCAGTGCGAGCGCGTGCATCAATTGCTTTGGTGATGATCGGTGCTTGGGATGTGTTTGACCAAGAGGTGAATGGCAAGTTGATTGAGTTTGCAAGTACGGAGTTCGACCAACGGTTCTTGGCCGGCGCGCAGATGGGCATTGATGCACTTACTGACGCAGGAGTTCATGCCGCATTGCTCGAAGTGCCGTGCATGCGACCCCGCGAATTGCGTCTTCCCAACGTGATTGTGATGCCCGAGCGTGCGATGGATGACCGTGTGGCTCACATTAATGGTCTGCTTCGCAAGGTCGCTGAAAGCAATCTTGGGAAAGCCACATTTATTGAAGGCCCAAGTGAATACTGCGAAGATGAGGCGATCGCGATCGACACTTCATATCGATGGGATGGTGTTCACTCGTACAAGTTGGGCGCGAACTTGACTCTGATGTCAATCACTAAACAGCTCCTTGCGATTCCCGGGCCAAACTGATCACTATGTCTCGGCGATATGAATCGGTTAGCAGTGAACAGTTCCAGAAAGAAACTGGCATTGAACACTGGGAATACGTTGACACTTCTTTAGTCGCAAATTTCCATCTATCGACCTTTGCTGTCGCTGGTGATTTTGCATCTGCAGTTGCTGCTCTTGCAGATGAAGTCGATCATCACCCGGACATTGATATTCGATACCCCGGGATCGTGACCATTCATGCGTCGACCCATGTGACAAAAGGTGTTTCGGATGCCGACGTAGAGCTAGCAAGGGCCATCTCAAACCTTTACAAATCAATTGATTCGTGAGTATCCGCATCTCGCCAGAAGCAACTACATAGCCTTTCCGTTCGGCTCAATTGATTATCAGGAGGTTTGGCCGTGGATGTAATTCTCATTATTGGTCGAGTGCTGTTTGCGCTCATGTTTGTAGTTGGTGGTCTCAACCACTTCACGAAAGCCGAAGCAATGACGGGCTATGCGACTTTCAAAAAAGTCCCATATCCAAAAGTTGCGAATCTGTTGTCGGGCGCTTTGTTGCTCGCTGGTGGTTTATCGGTGATTCTTGGTGTGTATGCCGACCTTGGCGCGCTTGTGCTGGCCGCGGTGCTCTTGGCAATGGCAGTGATGATGCACAACTTCTGGGCTGCTGATGAGCAGAGCAAGCCGATGGAGATGATTTCATTCATGAAGAATGTGTCAATGGCTGGTGCTGCGCTGATCCTGTTTGCCGCACTCGCTAGCGCCGACAAGACCGCTGAGGTGATTGGCCCGATGCTCACCGACAGTCTTTTCGGCAAGTGATTTGAAGTGTGCGGGGCGCTTAGTCGCTCCGCACACTTTGTTGTACGACTATTTGTCGTCGTAAAGCCAGAGCGATCCTGCGTAGTTTGCAACCCAAACTCGACGCAATTCAGGATCGTAAGTGATACCCACTGGCCGTGTGCCGGTATCGAGCGTTTGCAGCACAGTCATATCCGAAGTGCGAATCTTCTGCAGAGTGCCGCTCACGTAGTTGACTACGTAAAGCACAGTACCGTCGTCAGAGATCACCATTGAACGTGACTCCGTGCCTGTGCGCACGGTGCCAATGATTGTCCTTGTGGCGGTATCAGTAGCAATGACGGTGTTGTACTTATTTGTGGTCGCGTAGAGAACGCGATCATCGGGTGATAACACAAGGTGCCGTGGTGTTTGCCCAGCATTTGGGATCTCAAGAGTGGAAAAGTCCCGCAGATTGATCTCAACGGTTTGCGCCGTTCCCATTACAGCGATGTAAGCGGTTTTGGAATCCTGGGTAATTGCGATTCCGCGCGGATGGGTGCCAACCAAAATGCGCTTGATTTCTTTGTGTGACTTCAAGTCGACAATGGATACATCCATTGAGCAAAAGTTTGAGACAACGAGTCGCTTTCCATTCGGCGTGACCGCTAAGAATTTCGGCACCGCACCTACGAGGATTGCTTGGTCAATCTTCTTTGTCTTGACATTAATTCTGTAGACATACGCGGGATCCCAGTTGCGGCCTTGGCAGTCGTCGTCTGCAACTGGGTTCCAACCATCGCCGTACATTTCATAGTTCGAAACATAAGCGAACTTTCCATCGGGCGAGAATGCGGCCTCGACAGGAGAGCCTTTTACCTTTGTGGCGCGACCAGGGATCCCCTCGCCGAATTCGGCGAGGTCTACTGAATCCGAGATCTCGGCTACCAGGGTTCCATAACGATCAAAGACACTTACGTTGTGTCGATACATCATGTTCTGAGCAAACACGAGACCCGTATCTCCCGAGTAGACAACGCTCTTGGGCTGCAAATAGTCACCAGAGATCTTTTGTACAAGTGACAACGTGCGCTGGTCCGAACTCTTTCCATCTGGCGGCAGCAGTGTTGTGGTCGTGGTTGTGGGTGGAAGTGTGGTTGTGCTTGCCGTAGTTGTGGTTGATTCAGCAGTGGTATCGACAGCTTCATTTGTGGAGTCCCCACAAGCTGCTAGCAAGCATGTGGCAACGAGTAACGAGCGAATGCGCAACGTCAGCCCTTTGGTGGTTTCCAGCTTGAAAGGAAATTTCCGAGTCGCCCGATGGCTTCAGTTAGATCCTTTGCCCACGGAAGCGTGACGATTCGCAGGTGGTCTGGGTGCGGCCAGTTGAATCCCGTACCTTGCACGACCAGTACTTTCTCGGCGCGCAGGAAGTCGAGAACAAATTGTCGATCATCAGTAATCGGGTACACCTCGGGATCAAGGCGCGGAAAAACGTAAAGCGCACCTCTTGGTTTTACACACGAAACGCCAGGAATCTTGTTGAGCGCTTCAACTGCAGCATCACGCTGAGCAAGCAGTCGGCCGCCAGGGAGAATCAGCTCACGAATGCTCTGGCGCCCACCAAGAGCGGTCTGAATTGCGTACTGTGCTGGATGATTAGCGCACAAGCGCATGTTGGTGAGCATGTTGATGCCCTCGATGTAGCTCCCAGCGTTGTCGCGGGGGCCGGTCATCATCATCCAGCCACTACGAAATCCCGCAAGACGGTAGGCCTTTGAAAGGCCATTAAAAGTCACCACGAATACATCAGGTGCAAGTTCGGCAAACGTATGGTGTTCAGCATCGTCGTAAAGAATTTTGTCGTAGATTTCATCGGCAAAAACAATGAGATTCTTCTCAACGGCGATGTCGGCAATTTGGCGCAAAGTTTCACGCGAGTAAACCGCGCCAGTCGGATTGTTTGGATTGATCACAACGATTGCTTTTGTGCGGCTCGTAACTTTGCTTCGAATATCTTCAACATCTGGATTCCAGTCGCTGGATTCGTCGCACAGATAGTGAATCGGAGTGCCACCGGCAAGGCTTGTAGAAGCGGTCCACAACGGGTAATCGGGAGCTGGAATCAGCACTTCGTCACCTTCATTGAGTAGCGCATTGAGCGAGAGCTGGATCAACTCGCTTACTCCGTTGCCCAACCAAATCTGGTCGGGATCAGTGATGTCAATCCCACGCTCTTGGTAATGCTGGACCACGGCCGTGCGCGCTGAGCGAATTCCCTGTGAGTCGGAGTAGCCCTGCGCATTGTGAAGATGGCGGATCACATCAACGATGATCTCCTCCGGCGCTTCAAACCCGAATGGATGAGGATTGCCGATATTGAGCTTCATTATCCGGTGGCCCTGCTCCTCGAGGCGCTTGGCCTCAACCAGCACGGGGCCACGAATGTCATAAAGGACATTCGCCAGCTTTTCGGACTGGTGGATTTCGTTGGGGATTGCCGGATTCACCCCTTAGAAGTTATCCGCTGGGGTCAATGAGACCCTTTCCTATTTGTGCAGAAGCACGAATCAGGCGCGAGCAGAGCCCGGGACCTGCAGCAATGAGCCTGCATCCACACGGATGTGGTGTCCGGTGATGTAGCGCGACTCATCCGATGCCAGGAACAACACGAGATTCGACATGTCGATTGGTTCGATGTAGGGGATTGGCATCGCTTGGAAGGTCATGAATGCTGGCATCGCATCGTCAACGGTTGGGTTCTCAAGATCGGGACGGAAAATCCGATACAGATCGGGGTGGTGCAGGAGATGCGTGTTGCAGTTTGTTGGGTGAATGCAGTTCACGCGCACGAACCGTGACGCCAATTGGAGAGCAAGCTTCTCGGTGAACGGAAGAAGGGCTTTCTTGGCGTCACCGTATCCAACGCCGCCGCCACCCATTGCTGGGTTGTCAAGTGTCTGAGGCAACAACGCAGCAGTTGAGCCGGTGATGATGATCGAGCCACCGTCGGGGATGATGTTCATCGTTGCTTGCACAGTATTGAATACTCCGATGAAGTCAACTGCGAATGCATCCATGTAGGCCTGAGCACCTTTGCCGGCACCCATTGGCAAAATGCCTGCGTTGGCGCAAACGATGTCGATCTTGCCCAAGCGATCAATACCTTGCTTGACCGCAGCATTCAATTGCGAAAGGTCACGCACATCGGCCTTCACAGTCACGCAGGAACGCCCCTCTTTTTCCACGAGCCTTGCGGTCTCGGCGAGATCCTCTGAGGATGCAAGCGGGTAAGGATTTGATTCGATTTGTTCGCAGATATCGATTGCCACGATGTTGGCACCCTCGCTTGCGAGGCGTATCGCGTGTGAACGACCCTGACCTCGGCCCGCACCTGTGATCAATGCGACTTTTCCTTCGACGCGTCCAGCCACTTTTCCCCCTTATATGTGGTGCAAATTAATTCGCACACTATTTTCCCTAGGCGCCAAAGATAGTGGCTTCACAGGCGGTGTCAATATGGGCGTACTATGGCGAGGGTGAGGGGAAAGTTCGCCAAAAAAGAAACCACTGCAGAGGTCATGGACCCAACCAAGGTCGTTGGGCTTTCCCCGTTCCAATTGGGCATCGCCCGACTGCGCCGTGATCGTGTAGCGGTAATTGGGTTTTGGGTGATCGTCGCATTCGTTTTTATGGCGGTTTTTGCCCCGATAATCGTCAAGATCTTTGGCCTCGATCCATACAAACTCGATCGCAGTGCAATCAACGACTACGGACTGCCAAAGGGTCCATTTGGTGGCATTTCGTGGGATCACCCTCTAGGGGTGGAGCCGGGAACGGGTCGCGACATTCTTGGGCGCTTGATTTATGGCGCCAGAATTTCTCTACTCGTTGGCACAATCGGCACGATTCTCACTACGTCGGTTGGTTTGGTGCTTGGAATGATCGCGGGACTGCGCCGCGGAATAGTTGATGCGATCATCAGTCGCCTTGGTGATGTCACCTTGGCGTTTCCATCGCTGCTGTTGCTGATCGCATTGAATCAGCCCTTTACACAGCGACTCGTCGATCTCGGGGTGCCGCGGGGTAACACCGCGCGGCTCACATACATCTTGCTGGTGCTCATGATCTTTGGTTGGGTGTATGTCGCGCGCCTCGTAAGGGGGCAGGTTCTATCCCTACGTGAACGCGAATTTATCGAGGCTGCCCGCTCCTTTGGTGCGCCGAATCGGCACATCATCTTCAAGGAGTTGCTGCCCAACCTTTGGCCGCAGATCATCGTGCTTGTCTCACTCAGCCTGCCCGGGTATGTGTCAATTGAGGCCACGTTGTCGTTCTTGGGTCTCGGGCTTTATGCCCCGACAGCTTCTTGGGGCCTCATGCTTGGCGATTCGGTGGGTTATTACCGCTCAGACCCCACGTATCTGGTCATTCCTGGCCTAACGCTCATGATTTTGGTCCTCGCCTTCAACCTCTTTGGGGACGGCTTGCGCGACGCCTTTGACCCCCGCTCAGACCGCCAGCAGCTCTAGCGCAAGGCTCACCAAGGCTCCAACCACCATTAGCTCACCTCGTGTTCTAGACACTTGGTTAATACAACTAGTGTTGGCTCACCAACCTACCCAGCGGTACCGCTGGGTAATACAAGGGGGAGATATGAGAAAGCGCAGAGCATTCGCTGCACTCCTCGTTGCTTCGGGTCTCGCAATTGCGGCCTGTGGCGGCGGAGATGGCGGCGGCACCACGGGCGAAGAGTCCGGTGGTAAATCAGCAAGTTCAGATGGCATCGTCGACGGTGGCACACTCCACATCCTCGACGTCTCAGAAGGTGCCACGAACCTGGATCCACAACGCATCTACACGGGTGCGGATCTTGGATTCCTGGGTTCGACAATTCAGCGCACGCTGACCAGCTACAAGTACGCCGCTGGCGTTGAGGGAAGCGAACTCGTTGCTGACCTCGCCACGGACACTGGTACTGCGTCAAACGATGCCAAGACATGGGAGTTCACACTGCGTGATGGTGTCACATTCGAAGACGGTTCGCCGATCGAGTGCAAAGACATCCGTTACGGCGTGTCACGCACATGGGCAAGCGATGTAACTGGTGACGAAGGACCGCTGTTTGCGCTCTCGTTCATCGATGCACCTGAGGATTACCCGGGCCCATTCACCGCAACCGAAGAGCAGCAGGCTGGCTTCAATGAGGCAATCGAGTGCTCCGAAGACGGAAAGACGATCACCTTCAACCTGCGTGAGTCGGTCGGTGACTTCAACTTCACCGTTGCACTCCTTGCATTTGGACCCGTTCCAGAAGATCAAGACACTGGCGACCAGTACACACTGAAGCCTGTTTCGTCTGGACCATTCAAGATTGAGTCCTACGAGCAGGGCAAGGAACTGGTTATGGTTCGCAACGAGAACTGGAACAAGGATTCCGATCCCATTCGTGAGCCACATCTCGACAAAATCGTCTGGCACTTTGGCCTCGACGAGACAGTTATCGACGAGCGCATGATCGCCGATGAAGGAGATGACCAGGCAGCAATCGTCTACGGCGGTATTCAGCCACAGAACCTCCAGACCATCTTTGGTGATGACAAGTTCAAGGATCGTCGTACTGACGGCTTTGATGGCTTTGTTTCCTACACCATGGTCAACATGAAGACGGTCAACTGTGCCGAAATTCGCCGCGCGATCTGGCTCGCACTCGACCGTGATGCTTTGCGCACGGCCGGTGGTGGACCATTCACAGGAGAGTATGCAAAGGGCTTCATCAACCCACGCCTTGGCGCGGACTATGAAGAAGCTGATCTGCCAGAAGGTCTGAATGAAGATGGCACGCCGAACGTTGAAGCCGCTCAGGCTGAGATGGACAAGGCCAAGGCCAATCCAGACTGTGCAGATGCGTACAAGCGGGCAACCGAGACCGGTCTTACCCGTGACCACGCTGACAGCGAACTCTGGCAGAAGTTGATCGCAATTTGGATCGACTCCATGGACAAGATCGGTATCAAGATCATTGACAACCCGATCGAGCCAAGCAAGTACTACGCAACAATCAACGAAACCCCTGGCGACTTGATGAGCGCAGGCTGGGCAGCGGACTGGAACAATGCTTCCACCGTGATCCCACCGCTGTTCATTAAAGACGGCGGTTTTGCTTACAACTACACCTGGGAAGACCCTGAGTACGACGCGTTCAAGGCATTGGTCGATGAGGCCAAGGTCGAGACCGATCGCGAAAAGCAGGGTGACATGTGGAAGGAACTCAACCAGTGGTTGGTCGACCGCGTGTGGAACATTCCTGGCTTGTACACCAAGACCCAAAACATCGTCGGTTCTCGCGTTCGTAACGCCTACCAGTGGTACCAGTTCGGCTGGTACAACGTGGGCGCAATCGGACTCACCGAATAACCGAAGTGTCTCTGACGGGTGGTCGGCGGTGCAAGCCGCTGGCCACCCGTTTGGGCTAGATAAGTAATGATTTATTTCGTAATTCGTCGGCTGTTGTTCGCAGTCGTACTGCTGTTCGTGGTGAGTTTCTTCACCTATGTGTTGTTTACAGCTCTGCCGACGAATCCCGCTGCACTCACCTGCGGCAAAAACTGCACTCCTGAGGTAATCGCACGTAACGAAGTGCGCCTCGGGTACGACCAGCCGATTCATGTGCAGTATGGAAGGTTCCTTAAGGGCATCTTTGCTGGTCGAACCTATGGGCCAGAAGGCGCCTCTGTGCATTGCCCGGCTCCCGCACTTGGTTACTCATTTGAATATCACGAGTGCGTTACTGATCTGATTACGCGCACATTCCCCGTCACGCTCTCTGTAGCAATTGGTGCTTTTGTCCTCTGGATGGGGATTGGTGTTGGCCTAGGCACTCTTGCGGCACTGCGTCGTGGCCGGTGGCAGGACCGGTTCGCCACCACCTTCTCTGTGGTGGGTATCAGCTTGCCTACGTTCTTCTTCGCCTTGTTGGCGATTCTTGTGATTGTGATCTGGGGTGGGCTGCTGGACTTCCCGCAGTACACAGGATTTACGGAAAATCCGATCAAGTGGTTCAGCGGTTTGTTGCTTCCATGGGCAACCCTTGCGATTCTCTCAGCGTCTACATACGTGCGACTCACTCGTAACGGCATCCTCGAAGTGATGAATGAGGAGTTTGTGCGTCTCGGACTCGCAAAGGGTGTCAAGCGCCGAACGCTGATAATCAAATACGTGATGCGTGCCGCAATGGTACCGATCGTGACCATCGCAGGGCTCGACTTTGCCGCACTACTCGGTGGGGCAGTAATCACTGAGAGCGTGTTCAACCTCCCCGGAATGGGCAAGCTTTCAATTCGAGCAGTTACTGACTCTGACCTACCGGTGCTGGTGGCAACAACGCTGGTTGCAGCAGTTCTGATCGTTGTTGCAAATGCTGTGGTTGACATTCTTTATGGTTTCCTCGATCCACGGGTACGCGAAAAAGTATGAGCACACCGCTTATTTCAATACGTGATCTGCATGTTTCTTTTCACACTCAAGACGGTGTGGTGAAGGCGGTAGACGGTGTGTCATTTGACGTGATGCCAGGTGAAACCCTTGGCATCGTTGGCGAGAGTGGCTCGGGTAAGTCGGTCACTGCGAATGCGATCATGCGCCTTAACTTCGGCACTCAAGTAGATGTGAGTGGTGAGATCATCATGAATGGCAAGAATTTGCTTGAAGTTGATGACGACGAGTTGCGCACATTGCGCGGTCGTCAGATGGCGATGGTGTTTCAAGATCCTCTAACTGCGCTGAATCCGTTTTACACCGTTGGCAATCAAATCGCTGAGGCGTATTTGATTCACCACCCGAAGGCGACTAAATCCGAAGTTCGCGAAATAGTTTTGAACGCCATGGTGAAAGTGGGTATTCCCGAACCCACAAAGCGGATGGACTCTTACCCACACGAATTTTCCGGTGGTATGCGCCAACGAATTGTGATTGCAATCGCTCTGGTCAATAACCCGCAGTTGTTGATCGCTGACGAACCCACGACCGCACTGGACGTTACGGTTCAAGCACAGATTCTCGAACTCATCGGAACTCTTCAAGAAGAATATGGCTCTGCTGTGATGCTCATCACCCATGACCTTGGTGTGATCGCTGAGACTGCAGATCGGGTAATGGTCATGTATGCGGGGCATGCGGTGGAGTTGGCGAATGTCGACGAGTTGTTTGAAACCCCAACCCACCCATACACAGTTGGGTTGTTGGGTTCGGTGCACAGTCTTGATGACAGTTCGCGTGGAGCGTTGCAGACGATCTCCGGAACACCCCCTTCGCTCATCAACTTGCCGACTGGCTGTGCTTTTCACCCGCGTTGCCGATTTGAGCTCGGTGAGAATTCACTTTGCCGAACCGAGGCGCCACAGTTGCACGCCGTCGGGAAGAGTCGCAGTGCCTGCCATCTTCCCGAATCTCAATTACTGCAAATTGGCGCAAAAGGCGGTGTGTGATGGCCACCGTGCTTGAAGCCGATCATGTGAAGAAGTATTTCCCAACAGGCGCCTCAAAGTGGTTACTGCGTCCAACCGACCAAGTGCTTGCGGTTGATGATGTCTCATTCAAGTTAGAAGCGGGGACCACCCTGGGTGTGGTTGGCGAATCAGGATGCGGGAAATCAACTCTTGGCCGAGTGCTGGCGATGCTCCTAAAACCAACCGACGGTTCTGTACGGCTGAATGGTGTTGACCTAGCCACGCTGAATGAGCGCGACTTGAACCAAGTTCGTCGTGACATTCAGTTCGTATTTCAGGATCCTTATGCGTGTTTGAATCCACGGCACTCAATCGGCGAAAGCATCGCGACGCCCATGAAGGTTCAAAAAACTCACGACAAGCAAGGTCGGCGCCAACGCGTACAGGAACTTATGGAGTTAGTGGGTCTTAACCCCGAACACTTCAATCGATTCCCGCACGAATTCTCAGGTGGGCAACGGCAACGTGTTGGCATTGCGCGCGCACTTGCTCTCAATCCCAAGATCATCGTTGCAGACGAGCCGGTATCTGCACTTGATGTTTCGATCCAATCTCAGATCCTCAACCTTCTTGAAGGTTTGCAGAACGATTTCGGACTCTCGTATGTGTTCATTGCACATGACCTCGCTGTGGTGCGACACATCGCAGATGAAGTTGCAGTTATGTATCTCGGCAAGTTTGTCGAATACGGCGATGCGACGAGTATCTACAAAACACCGCGCCATCCGTACACAAAGGCGTTGATGTCAGCAGCGCCCGTTGCCGATCCAAAAATTGGCCGCGAGCGCAAGCGAATCATGCTTACGGGCGATGTGCCTTCGCCAGTCAATCCACCTTCAGGTTGTCGTTTCCGCACCCGCTGTTGGAAAGCCACAGATCAGTGCGCCGAGGTGGAACCACAACTAGTTGAAGTTGTGCCTGGCCACCGAGTGGCATGTCACTACCCAGAGTCCTGAGCCAGTCGCAATGGGAATTAGGGAACTCATAGGTGTTGGCGACTACAAAAAACTGATCACAGCACGGTTTTTGTCGAACATCGGCAACGGTATGTCGCCGATCGCGATGTCGTTTGGAGTTCTCGACCTAGAAGGCACGAATGAATTTTCACTCAGCATCGTGATGTTCTCGGTGTGGGTGCCGATGATTCTCCTGATGCTCTTTGGTGGCGTTATCGCCGACCGAGTGAAACGCACACTGTTAGTGGGAGGCATGGATTTGATTGCTGCGGCAATCACGGTGATCCAGGCACTGTTGTTTATGACCGACACCGCAACAGTGCCGCTGCTGTGTCTAACAAATGTCTTTTTTGGAATCGGTGTTGCGATGTGGTGGCCAGCATTCGGTGGGCTGATGCCAGAAATCATTCAGGAACACCAGCTGCAGTCAGCGAATTCGATGATGGGATTCATGGCCAACTTCGGCAACATCATCGGAGCCTTTCTTGGTGGGTCAATCGTTGCGTTTGCGGGGCCAGAGTGGGCGCTTCTTATCGATGGGGCTTCGTTTGTGTGTGCAGGCCTCCTGGTCTTGGCAATTCGTGTCGGCAACACTCCGCCGAAAGAAACGCATGAAGTCACGATGTTGGACGATCTTGTGCATGGTTGGCGCGAGGTGGCCTCGCGACAGTGGGTTATTGCTGTGATCGCGTCGTTTGCTTTCATCAATATGGCGTTCGAATCAGTTATTACCGTTCTTGGCCCATTGCAATTTGACCGCGTGTATCACGGTGCCCGCGACTGGGGAATTGTGATGGGATCAGAAAGTCTTGGGATGCTGTTTGGGGTGGTGTTGGCGTTGAAATATCGTCCCCGTCAACCAATGCGATCAGCCATGATTGCAATTCTCTTGCCGTCAGTCTTCATGTTTGTGATTGGGCTCCATCCACCAATTCTCATAGTGGTGCCTTTTGCATTCATGGCGGGTGTGGGAATTGACATCTTCGCGGTTCTTTGGATGACCGCAGTGCAGACTCGAATTCCGACCACATCACTGTCGCGAGTCTTTTCATACGATGCACTTGGATCAAATATTCTCGTGCCACTCGGGCTTGTCATCGCTGGGCCGTTAGCAGCGCGAACGAGCCCATCGACAGCGTTGATCTCGGGATCTGTTATTGCGTTGATCGCGACACTTTTGTGCTTTAGTGCTCGGGAAGTTCGTCATTTGCCAGAAGCTGTGACCACAGACTCCTAAAGGGACTTCTGCATCACTGTGACCGTGTGGTGAGCAAGAGTACCGAAACCCACAATTTCCCATTGATGACGCAAGTACCAGTCCTGTTGATCATGGGTGTACAAATTCAAGCGTGTGTAACCGAGTGCGGAGGCAGTCTCTTCGATGTGATGAACCATCGCATTTCCTACGCCAGAACTCCGATGCTCGGGTTTCACCCAAACTGCTGCAAGCCATGGACTCAAATCTTCAAAATCTGGTAACTCGTCGTCACCGACCAGTGTTGCTGTGCCGGTCACAGCCCCATCATCAGCGATCGCAACACATACATAGGGGAGAGAGCTCGCATTTTGTGACGACTGTTCATACAGATCCAAGTACGTCTGTTCAGTGTCACTCGGGAAGTCAATGCTCCAAGCTCGGTGACTCCAACTCGCAACCTGGTTTCGGATAACTGGGTCTGGTGGAATTGGAATGATCTTCAAAAGAATCGTTAGTCACGCAGAGTCTGGAGCACATGCGCGTGCACTGAGTCCCATGAACTGCGTAGCCCTGGATGCAGATCATGATCTGGAACTTCGTGCAGCATCACCCAGCGAAAGTCGTCCGCTTCGTGATTTGCAAGTCGCGCCCCGGCATCGGAATGTGCATGGGCAATCACCGTGTCGTAGCGCCAGTTTCCATGGTCATCTGAGTAGATGCCTTTGACTTCTAAATGGTGGGAAAGGATTCCGGCTTCTTCCTCGGCTTCACGGATCGCGGCTTCAACGGGTGATTCATGCGAATCCAGTGCACCGCCTGGTATTGCCCAAGTGCCACCGCCATGAGTCCAAGCGGCTCGCAATTGCAGCAGGACATGTGGCTCTTCAAGGTCTCGGCGCACGACTAATAGACCAGCGGCACCGTAGAGCCCCCAATGGTGGCGGGAGCAGTGACACAACACCCAGCCGTCACCGTCGCGCATACCCATGTCCCTATTTTACGGTGGAACCGGACCGTTTTATTCAGTCGGGCAATTTACGGTGCTAAGCATTGGATATGCAGATTGAAATTCGTAATGCTCCCGCCTTTGGTATTGCCAGGTTGACCCTCGAACCCAATGAGACCGTTCGCGCCGAAGCTGGCGCCATGATGGCTACTTCTGACGGAGTTGTGCTGGAGGCAAAAGCCGAAGGTGGTGTACTGAAGTCGCTGAAGCGGGCCGCACTTGGTGGGGAATCCTTCTTCTTGACTACCTACAAGGCACCTTCGCAGGGCGGCTTTGTTGATGTTGCGCCACGCCTCGCGGGAGATGTGATTGTGCTTGACACCCCAGCCGAGGGGCTTGTGGTGCAGCGAGGCTCATGGCTGGCATCGGCGCTAACTGTGAACATCGATACCAAGTGGGGTGGCTTCAAGAACTTCTTTGGTTCCGAAGGTGGTTTCATAATGCATGCCTCAGGAAGTGGTCCGATCGTGATCGCTTGTTACGGAGCGCTCGAGACTTGGAATCTTGCGCCAGGAGAAAAGATCACTGTGGATACGGGCCACATGGTTGCCTACGACGCGTCTGTTCAAATGTCGCTGCGCAAAGCGACGGGTGGAATCGTGCAGATGGTGAAGACAGGCGAAGGCTTGGTGTTTGATTTCACGGGGCCGGGCCGAGTGCTAGTGCAGTCACGTAATCCCAATGAGTTCCTCGGTTGGATCCAGGCTGCGCTTGGAAGTTCAAATGGTTCATCTGGACCAGCGGCATCACTCGGAGGATTGTTCAGCCGCGATTGATTCAAATTTGAATCATCCTGTAAGTGAGATTGACGCGTGGTTCACACACTTTTTTTGTTTTGGCAATTGAGTGCATCCAGTGAGATTGGGTCTCTCCTGACATGATCAGAATTGAGCCGTGCGGGAGAACGACCTGCACTCTTTCTTTCGTGACCTTGTGTCGAAGATCAAATCGCCGTTCAGCACCAAAGCTCACCGACGCAATCGTTGGGTTGGGCCCGAGTTCGGGTTCGTCGTCGGCATGCCACCCCATTGAGTCGTTCCCATCTCGATAAAGGTTCGCGAGCACCGAATTAAAGGTTGCACCACAAAGTTCTTCGCACGTTCGTTTGATTGCCCGTAGTGGTTCAGTCCAGGTAAGTGGTTGCAGGGTTACCCCTGAATACGTATACGAGCAACCAGGGTCTCCGTACCAAGCTGACAGGCGCGGTTCGTTGTGCAATTTGTTGAACACCACGATCTGGTTTTGGGTCCAGGCGAGCGTTTTCTCGAGGGAAGTAAAAAGGGAATCGGGATCGCCAAAAGAAGTGGAATACAAGCTCACTACGCCGTCGCGTGGGAGCAGATTTGGTGGGGCTTCTTCGACTTTCAGCACTGAATTAGACCGAATAAATAGATTCTATCGAAAAAAGGTATAACGATTGCACCGTATTGTAATGACGTTATGAAGAAAAGTTTTCTTTACGTCTCGTCTTTAGTTGCAATTTCTGCAGCCTCGTTTGCCACATTTAACGGCGCCGCACACGGGGCACCTCCAACAAGTTCGGGTGGTAGCTATGTAGGCGATCGAGTCACGATCTGCCATCGCACTAACGCAATCAACAATCCGTATGTGAAGATCACAGTGGATCCAGATGCAATCATGCATGAAGGTCACGGTCCGAACAATTCGTTGCACAACATCGGCACTGGTGTGTTTGATCCAGATTTTGACTACCCAAACAACGCCAAGAACTGGAATGACATCATTCCGCCCTTTGATTACACATATAACGGAGTAGCGGAAACATTCCCTGGTTATAACTACTCAGGTCGTGGCCTTCTCATCTACGAGAATGACTGTGACGGCTACGCCCGAGCAACTACAACAACGACCAGCGGTGGCGGAACAACAACGACGAGTGGTGGCGGCACTACTGAGCCGGGATCTGAAGAGACGACCACGACCACAGTCCCTCTGCCACGAAATGGTGTTCGCGTAACCATTTATGTAGACCTAGACAACGATTGCCAAAAGGATGAGAACGAGCCCACAGTGCCGTTGGTTTCTGTCACCGTTGCAAAGGGCGAGCGAACCTACACCCTGATCACTGACGCAAGTGGCACAGTGGTTGAGGGGCCCTTGCCTGGCGGTAACTACACAGGTGCGGTAGACGAAACACCATCTGGTCTCGATGTGACCTGCACCGATGAGGATTCAACTCGTGTGCCAGGCAATGGCATCGGAGACATCAAGATCGGCCTACGTGGCGATGAAGAAATCGAGATCACCGTTGAACCACCTACCGGTGGGGATCCTGAGCCAGACAAAATCATTATCAATTACTGCGGAGACGATGCGATCTGCGACAACGAGGACGATTTCGAGTTCGAAGTTGAAATTGATGAAACCGGAACAGTAAACGGCAGAGGATTGCCCGCAGGGAAGTACTACATCAAGCCGGCCAGCACCTCTGGAGTCAGCTATGAAGCGGTTGAGTTCACTTTGAGCGCAACATCTCGTGCGCTCACGATCACGCCAGAGGCTGTCGCGGATCCGGTGCTTGCAAACTCTGGCACTGGTGACCCGGCAGGAAAATTGTTCGCCATTGTCTTGATGATGTTGGCCGGCACATCCGTAATGTTCGCCCGCCGCCGCACAAAAGCGTAAAGACGAGAACTAAGAGGTCATGCCCCCGAGCCCAACTAGGGCTCGGGCATGTTCCAATTCACCCATATGACGGATGCCGTGCTGGAACACCCAGCATTCAATCGCATCCACTAAGCGAATCTGATCCTGTACAACGCGGGCTATGTATGCCTTCTTGAACATGTCGGGGAACTCGCCGTCAAACAGCACGGTCTCCAAGTCGGTCGGTGCAAGTGAATCAAGCCAAGACTCAGTTTCTGCAAACACCGTGAGCATGTATTCCTTGTACGCATCCCAATTGCCAATGCGTTGGCTTTCCATCTCAGT
>JAFMEI010000138.1 GCA_017856815.1 Ilumatobacteraceae bacterium | reverse complement strand
GCCGGTCTTAGGAAGACCAATATGAAAAAAGAGACGATTAGTCACGCATCAAACAAGTTCGTGTTTATGATCCTCAAACCAATCCCGCGCGATGGCGAGAATTTCTGGCTCCGTTAATGCTGGCAGATTCGTATCGATTGCCCCAACAACCTTTCTCGCAGTTGGGGCATGATGGCGCTCAAGATGCTGAATGAGCCTCACCATGGTGTTGGATTTGCCTTTCCCATGACCCACAACCAGCACATCAGCGGCTGGGGCGATTGCCGACGAAATCTGCTCTAGATACTCGCGCTCCCCATGGTTGGAGTTGTGTCCGTGATTGGCCTGCGCTTCACGAACGTGTCGATGCGCTTCGTCGTGTTTTGGGCGTGTGATTATTTCTGGGGCGGTGCCTCGAGAGGCATCCGAGAGCCAAATTCGTGTTTCGTCACGAGTGACTGCAACAACTACGAACTTTCCACTCAGATCCGTCAACATCTCTGACCTCTTTTCATTTCACTTCGCCTTTCACCCTAGGTCCACAGCACTAAGGTCATGGATCGAGGAAAGGAACTTGGTGAGCGATTACAAATCTCCCGAAACGCGGATCCTCCCGGAAATTACTGATGAATCTCGGGCGTTCTGGACTGGCGGTGAGCGCGGTGAATTATTGATCTACAAATGTCTCGATTGCCAGGGATTAATTCATCCGCCAGCACCGGCTTGCTACCACTGCCAAAGCATCAACGTTGCACCCCGACCAGTATCAGGTAGGGCAACCGTTGCTGCCAAGACCATCAATGTGCATTCATTTAACCCCGCTATGCCGTCGCCATTTTCTGTCGCAATCGTTGAACTTGAAGAGGACTCTTCAACGCGATTGACCACAAATGTGATTGGTTGCCCACCAGAATCTGTGCAAATTGGCATGAAAGTTCAAGTCGAGTTTGAGCATTATGAAGATGTTTGGGTTCCAGTTTTTCGGCCGGTGGCATCATGAGCGGCGACCTTCAGGGCCGGGCAGTCATTACCGGCATCGGACAATCTCAAACGGGACGTCGATTAGGTAGAACAGGCTTTGACCTGACCATTGAGGCTTGCAAGAAAGCAATCGCCGATGCGGGTCTCAGCGTGGAAGACATTGACGGCGTTGCTTCATACCCGGGCCCAGGTCTCGGCGCGACGGGCATGTCGGGCGCCAGCACTACGCAACTCCATGCCGCTCTTGGAATCAAAGCAAAGTGGTATCTAGGCGCAAGTGAAGTTGCGGGTCAACTCGGACCACTCATGGAAGCATGCATGGCAGTTTCACTGGGATTCGCCAACCATGTGGTCTGTTTCCGATCAGTTTGGGAGTCAACTGCCCAAGGATCCGGTGGTTTTGGTGGCTCGTTCCGCGGCCCATACCGAGCAAGTGGATTCATGGAATGGACAGCTCCATACGGCGCCATTTCAGCTGCCAACTGGATCGCGATGCTTTGTGATGCCTACATGCATCGAAACGGCATGACCCGAGAGCAACTCGCAATGATTGCACTCAACGCACGCCGTAACGCTGGGCTCAACCCGGCGGGTATATACCGTGATCCGCTAACGCTTGACGATTACATGTCGGCGCGCATCATTAGCACGCCATTTTGTCTTTACGACTGTGACATTCCCGCCGACGGTGCCATCGCCATCATCGTGTCGCGGCGTGATGCATCCAAAGGACTCCCCCGCACACCAATCAAAGTTGAGGCATTTGGTGGCGGTCTCTATGAGAGGTTCACCTGGGATCAACGTGCCGATCTGACCACGATGGCGGCCCATGATGCGGCTGCATCAATGTGGGAGAACACGAAAATCAAACCAACCGATGTTGATGTGGCGGAACTGTACGACGGATTCAGTTACTTGACCGTTCAGTGGATTGAAGCTCTCGGTTTCTGCCCACAGGGTGAGGTTGGAAAGTTCATTGAAGGTGGCCAGCGCATATCGCTCGAAGGTCAACTCCCTGTCAACACTCACGGAGGCCAACTGTCGGCGGGTCGCTTGCATGGTTATGGATTCATTCATGAAGCCTGCACCCAGCTCTGGCGCGAAGGCGGCGAACGCCAAGCCAAAAAAGACGTCAACATTGCGGTGGCTGCTGCGGGCGGAGGCCCAATTGCAGGCTGCGTCCTGCTGTCGATCTGAGCCCAGGAGCAATACATGAGGCGAATTCAATTTGGTTCGTGGGTTTTCTTTGAACTCTCCGATCCAGACTCCCACATCCCCTTCAACTCATGGCATCAGTTGGAATACCTCCCAACCGTGAAGACAATCGAATCTGTTTCCTCTTCAGCAATGTGGGTAGTTAGTCCTGACTGCCGGGACTATTCATTGATTCGTGACTCAAAGTTCGCCGATGTTCAATACATCTGGGGTGTGCTTATTGATGATGATGCCGACTCGTTCGAAAGCGATCTTGAACGAATTGATGCAAACAGTCTCGACCAGATTCAGTCAAAGCTCAGCGTGACTGAGCGCCTTCGGATGATCGGGCGTCACTGCGAATCTTCAGCGTCGACACGAACCCAGATTTCAGACAAAGCGATCAGTTATCGACCCCACCTCGGCATATTCGTTGTCGTAGAAGCGGGTGCACCAATACATGAACCCCTGATCGGACTACCCGGGGTTGCAGGCAGTTCACAATTTGGTCCAAACGAGGTCGGCAATGAGCAGCCCGAGTTTGTAACGGTCTATTGGCTGGACGATGACCCCGTGGATATCGCCCTTGCGTTAATCAAAGCACTACGCGATCAGGGAGAAGCCACACGAAATGTCGTTTACGCAACGACCGCAGAGACGATTTACCCATGGGAATGGGACTGGTTCGAAGAGTGCCGCTCATGAGTCGAGCCACAATGCGACTCGCATTGGTAGCTGCGGTCTTTGGTTTTGGTGTGAGCTCACTTGACCCAGATCCTGGGCAAGCACTCACATCAAATGTTGAGCTCCGGCTTGATGTCACGAGCCCGCGTATAACTCTCCTCGAAGTTGATGAAGATGGATTAGTCGGAAGTCCAGATGGGCATATCACCTTCCTCCGCGAAAATGGACAGTTGCGAATGTGGGCTCCAATCAACGGCGGCACAGTTGAACTCGCAACCACAAATTTTCTGGATGTCCGCGCTATGACAACCCCGGCAGAAGAAACGTTCTGGCCTCGAGGTAATGGATTTGATTCTGAATATGCAGGAGGGAGCAAAGTTCTGCGTTTACCAAATGGTGATCTTGCGATGATCTATCACGGTGAACATCACCCTTGCACTGGCGATCGCGCCGAAGTCAACGTGGGACTCGCGGTCTCAGATGACGACGGTGCCACATGGCAAAGACGCGGAAGGATTCTCTCGGCATCACCATACGATTTCAAGTCCTGCGAAGAGCGTCAATTCTTTGGTGCTGGCAGTTTCAGCGGTGTGGTCAGCCCCGATGGCAATTACCTGTACCTGTATCACCACATTTGGCACCCAGAGCAGTCGTGCTACGTCACTGTGTCGCGTTCAAAAATCTCTTCGGGTCTGGGGCCTGGCACTTGGACGCGTTACTACCAAGACAGTTGGAGCCAACCCGGCCTCGGTGGACTCGGAAGCGACATGTGGCGGGAGCCGCCGGGCCAAGAAGGATGTATGGCAGGCATTCCAAGTGTTAGTTGGAACCCCACTTACAAGATGTGGCTCGCTGTTTTCGTCACGTTCAAGGGGTTCGCCTATACGTCTTCGCCCGATGGGGTCAACTGGGCCATACCAAGGATGCTGATGCGAGGCGTCACACTCGTGGCACCAGAATCACTCATTGACCATGAGCAGTACATCTACTACCCGTCCCTTATCGATCCGCATGCGAATCAAGACGGGCGCACGAACAAGAAGTCACTTCTTATCTACGCCTTTGGTGGGTGGACGGCTGCTCACCATATGGTTGCGAACTGGGTGGAAATTTCTGCCGTGCGTGTCGCTACACCCGACACCCTGCCGCCCACCGGTGCAAGTGCGGAGGTAGCGAAAATGATCCTGGTCGCCTCGTGTGCGTGCGGTGTGGGACTGAGTGTTCTCATGCGCAGGAAATACACGAGGCGCCTCATCTGTAGGGCGCGAACCCCTACAAAATAACGATTTTGTCGGAAATCCACCACTTGTGCCTTTGTGCAATTTAGGTTACTGATTTGCGGGTTCGTCCCGCAGAAAGGGGTGGTACG
>JAFMEI010000137.1 GCA_017856815.1 Ilumatobacteraceae bacterium | reverse complement strand
CAAAGATGTACTACGAAAAGGACACTGATCCTTCAATCATTCGTGGACGCAAGGTGGCAATCATTGGTTATGGCAGCCAGGGCCATGCGCACGCGTTGAACTTGAAGGACTCTGGAGTGCAGGTGGTAGTTGGCCTACGCGAGGGATCGAAGTCTGCTGCAAAGGCTGAGGCTGCAGGCCTAAAAGTTATGAGCATTGCCGATGCCGCCAAATGGGCCGACCTTGTGATGATGACCATGCCCGATACCGAGCAGAAGGCCACGTACACAGCAGACATCAAGCGCTACATGAAGCCGGGGAAAGCGCTTGCGTTTGCCCACGGTTTCAACATTCGTTTCAAGCGCATCAAACCACCAAAGGGTGTTGACGTAATCATGATTGCGCCAAAGGGCCCAGGCCACCTCGTGCGCCGCACCTACACCGAAGGCGGTGGAGTGCCTTGCTTAATCGCAGTTGAGCAGGATGAAACCGGCAAGGCAAAGGATGTTGCACTTTCGTATGCCGAGGCAATCGGTGGCGCACGCGCAGGAATCATCGAAACCACATTCGCTGAGGAGACCGAGACCGACTTGTTCGGTGAGCAGGTGGTGCTTTGCGGTGGTCTCACCTCGTTGGTGCAGGCTGGTTTTGAAACTCTCGTTGAAGCTGGATACCAACCGGAGATGGCGTACTTTGAGTGCTTGCACGAAGTGAAGCTGATCGTTGACCTCATGTATGAAGAGGGCATCGCAGGGATGCGTTATTCAATTTCTGACACTGCTGAATACGGCGACGTCACGCGTGGTCCACGCATTGTGACTCCCGCAACCAAGAAGCAGATGGCGAAAATTCTGAAGGAGATCCAGTCCGGCAAGTTTGCTCGCGAGTGGGTCGCTGAAAGCGAAAGTGGCCGCGCCAATTTCAATGCTTTGCGTGACGCTGGTGCCAAGCATCAGATCGAAGAAGTAGGTGCACGTCTGCGCTCAATGATGCCTTGGATTTCAGCGGGCAAGCAGAAGGTCTCTGAAGCTTCAGGCGGCTGAGGAAGTTCTACTTGGGGGCAGTTCGCAAACGCAGTGACGGCATCGCTACTTCCGAAAGGTTGATGGCCGAGGCCGCAAAAGAGATTCAACGTTTTGGCATTGAGAATTTTGATGTCCAACGCGTCATGGATCGCGCTAAGGCTACGAACGGTTCCCTGTACCATCATTTTGGTAGCAAGAACGGTTTGATTGCGGCAGCCGAGATACAAGAACTAGTGCGCCACTTAGCATCGGACAATCGTGTGTTTCGGGCCATGGTGGAAGAGTGCCGCACCAAAGCTGAGTTTTTGAGAGCAGTTGAACACATTGTCGAAGCCGTTGCCTCTAGTACGCGGTCCGGGGTGCGGGTATGGCGTGCTCGGGCAATCACACTCGCGCTTGACAATAAAAAGGTTGCCAAAACTGTGCGCAATGCACAGATTGAAGAGACCAAACACGCCGCCGAGACTCTGCGCATTGCAAAACAACGTGGATTTATCAATACTTCAATTGACCCTGAAGCCGTTTCGTATTGGATGCAGGGTCAGTTCTTTGGATTTGTTCTGCTTGAAATGGGCGATACAGATCGACTGCGCAATGAATGGAAACGCGCATCTATAGCTGGTCTTCACGCGGTGCTCGGTCTTTAGTCCGCACTTCAGGGAGATTTCCCCGATAATCACCAAGTTGTAAGTTATCTCTAGGTGAATCTGTGAGGAGTTTTTCATGGTGAGAATCAAAACGTGCATAACTGGGTTGCTGTTAGTTACCTCGATTGGATACGTCACTAATTCGGCCGCCGCTGCAACTGCATCGCCGAAGACAATTCCTGGTGGTTACACCTTGCTCACCAACGATGCCGTGGGCGATGACATCGCCGTGAAGTTAGGAAATCTTCTTTTTTACGTCGGTGATGACCCAGAGCACGGCAAAGAGCTTTGGCGCACGGACGGAACCGTCAGTGGAACAAGAATGGTGATTGATGCAACGCCAGGACGCGAATCAACAAGTTTTTCAAACCTTCATGTTGCAGGTGGAAAGGTGTGGTTTTCTAGTTGGCGAGGTGGTGCCTGGGTATCAAATGGCACTCCCGGGGGAACGAAAAAAATCTCAGACACATTGGTATTAGAAGAAGCTGTCAATCACCCAACGCGATCTGATGTCGCGCTGCTTGTCGCCGCTCCGCGTGGTACCGAGAACAGCGAACTTTATAAATCATCAGGTACGGCAACACCACCTTCTCTAGTGGGTGGCACTGAGATTTATCCAGGTGTTGAAGCATCGTATCCTCATCACTTTGTCGAATTAGATGGCTACCAATACTTCATCGGGTACACGGCTGTTGGCTACAGACTTATGCGTACCAATGGGTCCACGACTGAAGTTGTGAATGAGCTCAATCAGCCCACAAATTTTGGTTATTGGACTAAGCCACTGAGAATCAATGATCAGATCGTGATCATTGATATCTTTGGAATTGTTTGGACCTGGGACAACCTTTCTTTCAACCTTGAAGAATCTTGGAACTTCCCGAGCGAAGCTTTTGAAGCAGATGATGCGGTGTACGCCACGGTGGTGCAATCTGGGGAAAATCAGCTCTACCGTTTTGACGCAGATGGCGTCGTAAATCTTTCAACAGCAGTTGGCGAATCAATCAACATTCGCACGGGTCGCACCGTGGTCAGTGGCGGCGTAGAACTCTTCTTCTTCACGACGACTGACTCCGATACTGAGACCTCGCTGTGGGTTATTCGTCAACGTGGCGAAATCCCAGAAAAACTCACTACATTCCCTTATTTTTCTTATGACTTCACGGTGAATGGAATTGAGGTCGCCGCAAACAACAGTCGTGTCTATCTCAGTGCCGATGCTTGGCCAGAGGGCACGGTCAATTACTGGGTGCCAATGACTGGCGGTGAAGCAACGCGTGTAGCTCCCCAAGCTGACGATGGAGCCCAACGAGAGTCGGGAATTCCCCTGAAGTTAGTTGGTGGGCGGCTTGTGTCGTCATACCAAGATCCGATACACGGTGTCGTGCCGGTGCGAATCTCACCAGTGAATAGATCTCAGATAACTGTCTTGGCGAGCAACACCATGCCGCGTAGCGCCGATTCTTCGCCATACGGAGAGTTTGATCATGCAGTATCGGGCGACACTTTGTTCTTTACCGCATACGATGCGGTGCACGGAATTGAACTCTGGAAATACGAACAGGGTGCAGCCTCTGCGAAATTAGTGAAAGACATCTGGGAGGGCGCGGAATCCGCGCGCCCAAGTGATCTTCTCGCAGTCAATGGAAAGGTTTACTTCAACGCCTGGACCCAAGACCACGGTTTTGAGCCATGGGTATCTGATGGCACGGCCGCGGGCACTCGGATGATTGTTGATGCAAATGTAGATGGGGACAGTTGGTCGCGATTTGAGGCGGTCAATGATTTTGTGTTTATCAGGGCAGACGACTCCTCAGGTGACCATCTTCTCTACCGAACTGATGGCACCCCGTCGGGATTAGTATCAATCGCCAGTAGTCCTTTTGGATTGCAGTACAACCGCATTGACTTCATCGGGGTCCACCTTGGCGCTCTGTATTTCAAGGGCACAGTTGATACCCGTGGTGGGATCTTTAAGGCCACAACAAATTTGGCTCGTGCGAGCGAGGTGTTGAGTCTGGGCACTGAGTTTCCAGATGTTGATGAGATTGAACTCTTAGGGAACAAGTTCATCTTCATATGGGAAAGCGACGTTGCCACTGGTCTTTATGCGGTTGATAAATCATTTGGTCCAAGCCCGGTGAATCTTGGGATGAGAAGTCTCGAAGAGGGAGAATTCCTCGGTCTTGTGGATGGCAAACTGGTCTATGTTGCAGAAACTGATGCTGATGCTGACTCGGAAATCTTGTGGCAAACCGATGGTCGGCGAGCTGGCACCAAATTATTGAAAGATATTGACCCAACATCAGAGACTTACGATGATTTGGAGCCTCTCGAGATCAATTTGGGAGGCAAACTCCTCTTTTTGGGGAGGACAACACGTGGTGGGCTCGAACTCTGGTCGACCGATGCAACCCCGGCAGGGACAAAGGTGCTCCGAGAAATCGGCACAGGTACTCGTAGTGGGCTCACATACGATTCGGTCGTGGTGATGGCTGGATCGAGTGCCTACTTTGAAGCCCCAAATTCTTCTGGCTCAATAGTTCTGTGGCGTACAAATGGTGTGGCTTCGGGAACTGAAATTGTGCCTAATGGTTTGTCACGAGTTC
>JAFMEI010000136.1 GCA_017856815.1 Ilumatobacteraceae bacterium | reverse complement strand
GGCTGTTACTACGAAGAACCAAAACCCCCAGTGAATGTTCCAAGTAAAGACGAAGCCGACGATCTCGGGCGCCAGTTTTTTACAGATCTGGGTCTTGATCTGGATGACTATCAAGTTGATGTTTACGCCGATGATTGGGGCGCCTCTGTGAGCGCTTACTTGGTGGTCAACGGACACAACACTTGGATGGGTTGGAACATCGGGTTCGGTGAGAATGCCGAGGTTACTTACGCCGGTGGGGTTTTGTCTTCACCGCGTTCGCTTGGTGAATATCCACTCGCAGATCGTGAAACGGTTTTGAACCGACTCGACGAATACCAGTCTGTGATGCCAATGCTCAAAGATGGCCTTGAGTACACATCTGATATTGCCGTGGACAGTTCACTCGTCGGGCCCCCGGAAACCCTCACGCCTCCAGAGGTGCGCAAAGTCGAGTTGATTCGTGCCGAACTTGGCCTCACGCAGTTCTACGACGTCAATGGCCGCCTGCTGCTTGTGCCGGCGTTTGACCTCTACAGCAAAGATGGCCTTGAGGTGACAATCCTCGCTGTGGCCAAAGAGTTTGTTGACGAGAGCACGCCCGACGAAGCCCCGCTTCCTGGCGTGGACACACCCACCGATACTGCTGTGCCGCCAACCGAGCCCGTCACTTCTGTTGATCCAGTTCCAGGCGATTTTGAACCAATACCGCAAGATGAAGCTGACACTTTGTTAGGTCTCAGTGAGGAAGAAGCCTCCAAGGTTGCCGCGGGTAACGATTGGGTTGTTCGAATCGTTGCGCGCGATGGAGAATTTTTTCAAGTGACCTCCGATTACGTGACTAACCGTGTGAATCTCGAAATCGTCGATGGGGTCGTGAAGGCTGTGAGTGTTGGCTAGCAACATCCGTGTCTCAATTGCTCTTGCCGCAATAGTGATCGCTTCAGCGTGCGGCGCCAGTGAAGGCGAGCTCAGTCTTGGCGGGAAAGTATTCGTGGCTACTGAAGCCGTTGGGGAAATCACAATGCCAGCCAAAGTCAAGTTGAATTTCACTGACAGCAACCTTGGAATCAATGCCGGATGCAATAGCGGTGGCGGCGACTACAAAGTCGAAGATGGAGTCCTCATCATCGACTCCATGGCACAGACTGAGATGTACTGCGAAGGGCTTATGGAGCAGGAGCAGGCAGTATTTGGACTGATCAGCGAAAGTCCGAATATCACGCTGATAGGCGACACGCTCACACTCGTGGGAGAGGACCTGACTCTGACCCTGCAACTCGCAAGTGGGGACTAATCGAGCCGACAAGTAGCCTTGCGGGGTCATGTTTGATTCCCTGAGCACCCGCTTCGAAGGCATCTTCAAGCGCATTCGCGGTAAAGGTCGTCTGACCCAGGAAGATGTTGACGAAGTATTGGCGGAGATCAGAACCGCCTTGCTTGATGCCGACGTAAACGTAAGCGTTGTGCGCGCGGTAGTTGGCCGAATCCGTGAGGCGGCAGTCGGCGTTGAGGTATCTAAAGCGCTTGATCCCGCGCAGCAAGTCATCAAGATCGTCAACAACGAGCTCGTTGCGATGCTCGGTGGCGAAACGCTGAAGATCACGTACGCATCCAAACCACCAACAGTCGTGTTGATGGCCGGCCTCCAGGGTGCGGGTAAAACCACCAACGCAGCAAAGCTCGCAAATTGGTTTAAGTCGCAGGGCCGTCAACCTTTGTTGGTTGGTGCTGACCTTCAACGGCCAGCAGCCGTTGAACAGTTGCGAACCCTTGGTGCCCAAATTGGTGTGCCGGTTTTCAGTGAAGAAGGAGATCCAGTTCGTACTGCTGCGAGAGGTCTCGCCGAAGCACAGCGAATTGGACGAGATGTCTTGATCGTTGACACTGCCGGTCGACTCGCAATCGATTCCGAGATGATGCAACAGGTGCGAGACATCTCAGACGCAATTAAGCCGGATTACACGTTCCTTGTGATTGACGCAATGACAGGACAGGATGCGGTTAATACTGCCGAAGCGTTCCATCAAACTCTCGAGCTCGATGCGGTGATCCTGTCCAAGCTTGATGGTGATGCGCGCGGTGGTGCGGCCCTCAGTGTCAAAGAAGTTATCGGTCGTCCGATTGCGTTTGCTTCAACAGGGGAGAAGCTTGATGCTTTCGAGCAGTTTCACCCCGACCGCATGGCGAGTCGCATCTTGGGCATGGGCGACATGCTCACGCTTATTGAAAAAGCCGAAGAGGTTTTCGAAAAGGACAAAGCCGAAGAGGCGGCGGCAAAAATTCTCGAAGGCGAATTCACGCTTGATGATTTTCTTGAACAACTCCAGGCGCTGAAAAAGATGGGCCCACTGTCCGGAGTGCTTGGAATGATGCCTGGTGTTCCCAAGGAAATGAAGAATGCCGAGATTGAAGACTCCCAGGTCGCCCGTACCGAGGCGATCATCCGGTCAATGACCCCGCTTGAGAGGCGCAAGCCTGAATTGATCAACGGATCGCGTCGTACGCGCATTGCCACTGGATCTGGGACCACGGTTGCTGATGTGAACCGTCTTGTGAAGCAGTTCGAGGAAATGCGCAAGATGATGAAACGCATGGGCCCAATGATGGGCGGAAAGGGCCTAAAGGGCGCAGCGAAGGCTGCAGCAAAGGCGGCCAAGAAAGGCAAGCGCCCACCGGGTGGTTTCCCTGGAAAGGCCAGCCCGGGGCAGGTTCCAGGCAACATGTTCCCAGATGCCTTCTCGGACTTTCCGGGCCTCCCGCCCTCCCGCTAGGCTTTCCAAGTCCCTTTTTAAGGGTTCGACCAACGAAAGAGTTTTTGATGGCAGTCAAGTTGCGCCTCACCCGCGTCGGAAAAACCAAGCAGCCGCAGTACCGCATCATCGCGGCTGACTCTCGCAATGCACGCGACGGTCGCTTTATTGAGATTCTCGGCACCTATAACCCACGTCAAGAGCCGTCCGCTCTCGCGGTGGACAATGAAAAGGCAGTCTCGTGGCTGCGCAAAGGTGCCCAGCCAACCGAGCGCGTGCGCAAGCTTCTCGAAATTTCGGGTGCTTGGGCTGAGTACTCGGCATCCAAAGGCAAGTGAACGACACCGTGTCGGATCACAACTCAGTGCCAGCTCCAGTAGCAACCGCTGTTCTTGAGCACATCGTTAAATCAATCGTCGACGACCCAGACGCGGTTCGCATCGACCACAGCGAAAACCGCGGCAAGATTCGTCTCGAAGTGCGTGTCGCTGATGGTGATCTTGGTCGTGTGATCGGTCGCCGTGGGCGCACTGCACAAAGCATCCGTGCAGTTGTGCGTGCAGCGGCCACGCGTGACGAAGTCGAAGTCGACATCGATTTCGAGGACGACTGATCGTAAGGCCACTCATGGCCGCTAATTCTGTTCCCACCGGATTGCTCGAAGTCGGGCGTGTGGGCAAACCTCACGGTGTGCGCGGAGACCTGCACGTTTTTTTCACTACCAATCGTGACGAGCGCTGGGCTATTGGCGCTCAACTCTGGATCGCGGGTGAGTGGCGCACCATCACAGCCAGTAAACCCCAGGTGGACCATTTCATCTGTCATTTTGCGGATTTTGACGTGCGTGAGGATTCTGCCCGCTTAACCAATGCGGCAATTTTCGCCGAGCCCATCGCTGATCCAGAAGCACTGTGGGTGCATGAAATGATCGGCGCGCAGGTAGTTGAAGCAAACGGTACTGAGCGCGGGGTTTGTGTAGCGGTACTTGATAATCCTGCTGGACCAATCATGGAACTCGATTCCGGTGCCCTTGTGCCTGCAATTTTTGTGAAGTCATTGGATGAAGGCGTGGCCGTGGTTGATGTGCCCGATGGTTTATTCGAACTCGGAGACGACGATGAGAATTGATGTATTCACATTGTTCCCGTCAATGGTCGATGCCTTCTGTTCGGAATCATTACTGGGAAAAGCGCGAACTTCCGGCCTCGTTGCGCTCAACTGTCACGACATACGTAGTTGGGCAACTGATGCACATCGCACAGTTGACGACACAATCTTTGGTGGTGGTGCGGGAATGCTGATGATGCCAGAGCCAATCTTCAATGCAGTTGAGGCAGTGCAACCCGCACGTCCACTCTTTCTGCTCGGCCCCGGGGGTAAGAAGTTTGATCAACACATGGCGCGTGAGATGTCTGAACTCGAAGGGTTCTCATTGCTCTGCGGTCGCTACGAAGGAGTTGATCAGCGCGTCCGTGAACATTTGGTAGATGGTGAAATTTCAATTGGTGATGTCGTACTTGGGGGCGGAGAAGTAGCCGCCT
>JAFMEI010000135.1 GCA_017856815.1 Ilumatobacteraceae bacterium | reverse complement strand
GAACCCAGAACCTGCGGATTAAGAGTCCGTTGCTCTGCCATTGAGCTAGAGGCGCTAAGCCGACCAAGCATACGACTTTGACGCCGCACGCTTGGTCTTATTGGGGTGATCGAGGGGACTTGAACCCCCGGCCTTCAGGGCCACAACCTGACGCTCTAACCAGCTGAGCTACGACCACCAAGACGATCAAGTCTGCCACATGCAAAGTCTGCAACCAATCCCGATTCCGCAACCAGAACAAAGGAAATATTGCGACTAAACCGCTCTCAAAAGTAGCGGGTATGCTCAATGAACGGCATTTAAGGATCCGAATATGAACGCAACTCCATCATCGTTGCAAAACACTCTCACCGAACGCGCCAAGGAAATCACCAAGCGGGAATTAGTCCGCTATGCGGAGCGCACGAAGGGCTCGCAAGGAGCCACCGAACGCGCCAAGAAAGTACTGCCGATGGGTGTGCCATCGAGCATTCAGTTTTATGACCCGCATCCGATAGTCGTTGCACGGGCGCAAGGCCCATGGATGGAAGATGTAGATGGCAATCGCTACATCGACTTCGACATGGGATTCGGGGCATTATTCGCCGGTCACGTGAACCCTCTTGTACGCAAAGCGATTGAAGACCAGCTCGACAACGGAACTCTGTTTGTCACACCCAGTGTTGGCAATGCTGAAGTAGCAGAGCTCCTCGGGGCGCGATATGACCTGCCAATGTGGCGATTTACCAACTCAGGTACTGAAGCCACCATGGATGCGATTCGAGTGGCTCGTGGAGTTACGGGTCGCGACAAGATCGTGAAGGTCGAGGGTGGATATCACGGTCACCACGACGAAGTGATGGTTTCCATGAAGCCAGCGATCGCTCACGCTGGCCCTGCAGATAATCCGATCGCTGTGCCGGCCACAGCTGGCCTCACAGCGGCGGTACTTGCTGACACCATTGTGATTCCGTACAACGATCCAGAGGCACTAGAGCGTGTGCTTCGCAACGGTGATGTTGCTTGCTTCATTGTCGAACCCGTGATGGAAAATATTGGCATCTGCCTCCCGCAGCCTGGCTACCTCGAAGCTGTTCGTGAAATCACGAGCCGTTATGGAACTTTGTTGCTCTTTGACGAAGTGAAAACGGGAATCACCGCGGGTTGGTCTGGTGCAGCAGGGGCGCTTGGAGTTCAGCCCGACCTGATTGCTCTTGCAAAATCAATTGGTGGGGGTTTGCCACTCGGTGCTTTTGGTGGCAAGCGCGAATACATGGACGAGATTACAAATGGGCGGGTTTTGCATCTCGGTACTTACAACGGCAATCCACTGTGTATGGCCGTAGCCAAGACTGTGTTGTCGGATGTGTGCACTCCACAAACTACGGATGCAATTATCGGTCGCAATGAATTGTTGGTTGATGCTTGCGCCAAAGTGATTGCCGATGCGGGCATTCCAGCGCACACGGTCAAGTTCGGCGCCAAAGGCTGCGTAACTTGGGCGCCAGAGCCGATCCGCAACTATCGCGACTACAAGGCAACGGATTTTGATCTCGCATTCGCACAGTGGATTCACGGCATCAACAGGGGAGTGCTTTTGCCGCCGGGGCTTGACGAGCAATGGCTGATTTCAGCAATGCATTCCGAAGCTGACGCACTGCGATACGCAGATGTATTTGCTGACTTCGTGCAAGAATTGATTGCGTGACAACTCGTCCCCCATTGGGAAAAATGCTCCGTCGCGGAATCATTCGGCGGTGCGCACTGTGCGGTGGCAAAGGTGCTTGGTACACCGGTTGGTATCAGAAGCAAGATCGTTGCAAGACATGCGGGTTTAAATGGGAACGCAACCAAGTCGGTAACTCTCTTGGCGCTATGACCATGAGTGTGATCATCACGTTCTTACTTATTTTGTTAACGATTGCGATTGGCTCAATCCTGACCTACCCTGAAATCGCCGTCGTGCCAGTGATCCTGGTCTCGATTGGAATCGTGGCGATTGTGCCGGGTGGCTTGTATCCGGTCTTCTACACCTTCTGGTTTGGCGTTGATTTAGCGATGAATCCACCCTCGGACGCAGAATTGGCCGACGCCGCCGCTCACAAGAGCGGAAATGCTTGACCGAACACTTGTTCGTAAGTAGCCTGAGCGTGTTCGTTGTGACACCCCACTCCTAGGTTTCCCCGCATGAATCGGGCCCAAATCCCAGGAAATGGGCCCCGAAGCACCGAATAGGCCTGGTTCGCCAGGTTGGAAGAACCAGGACAAGCCGCTTCGGCGGCGGGGACAAGGAGAGACGAAAGATGACTGCAGACCGCACCCCGGAACGAGACAAGGCCCTCGATATGGCCCTCGCCCAGATCGACAAACAGTTCGGCAAGGGCTCAATTATGCGTATGGGTGAAAAGACCACCATGGGGATTGAAGCAGTTCCCACTGGCGCCCTTTCCCTCGATATTGCGCTCGGCGTCGGCGGTGTGCCACGCGGACGCGTTGTTGAGATTTACGGCCCGGAGTCATCGGGTAAGTCCACCCTCGCAATGCACATCGTGGCCGAAGCACAGCGCAATGGCGGCATCTGCGCCTACGTCGATGCCGAGCACGCGATGGATCCGATTTATGCCCGTGCAATCGGAGTGGATATTGACCAGCTCCTAATCTCACAGCCCGACACTGGCGAGCAAGCGCTGGAAATTGCCGACATGCTCGTGCGCTCAGGCGCTCTTGACATCGTCGTTATTGACTCCGTTGCAGCTCTAACTCCACGTGCCGAAATCGAAGGCGAAATGGGCGATACCCATGTCGGATTGCAGGCCCGTTTGATGAGCCAAGCATTGCGCAAGCTCACTGCCAACTTGAACAAGTCGAACACGATCGCGATTTTCATCAACCAGTTGCGCGAAAAGATTGGCGTGATGTTCGGTTCGCCAGAAACCACACCTGGTGGCCGTGCGCTCAAGTTCTATTCGTCCGTGCGTTTGGATATCCGTCGCATCGAGTCGATCAAAGATGGCGCAGAGGTGGTTGGTTCGCGTACCCGCGTCAAGGTTGTGAAGAACAAGGTTGCGCCTCCGTTCAAGCAGGCAGAGTTCGACATCATGTATGGCAAAGGCATCAGCCGTGAGGGCTCAGTGCTTGATCTCGCCGTCGAATTGGGTGTGGTCAAGAAGTCAGGGGCATGGTTCACCTACGACGGTGAGCAAATGGGCCAGGGCCGCGAAAACGCCAAGAACTTCCTGATCGAGAACCCTGAAATCATGGTCGAGCTCTCCGAAAAGGTGAAACAAAAAGCAGGCCTGGGAGATCAGGTGGAGGAATTCACCGCCGAGGACGAAGAGCCAATCGAGCTCGACTAATTCCCACGATTTGCCCGGGCCTCCTACCGGGCAGACAGCGCCAAAGCCGGTCCACACGGGCCGGCTTTTGTGTTTTAGGCTATTGAAATATCTTCTACGCCCGAGGAGGGCATGACATGCGTACCCAAATCACCAAGATCAGCATTGCTGCAGCCATCGCGTTCTCAGGATTGGCAATCTCAGCAAGTCAATTACCGGTGCAAGCAGCGATCAACAACGATGTGCCATTCCAACAGCAGTCTGAACTTGATGAGGCAACCACTTCTTGGAATGCGGGTGGCTGGGGTGCAATGGAGGGCGGCGTGAATGCGCGACCCTTCATCAAAGATCTAAGTGTCGTCCGGATCAACGATGATTTAGCAGTTGATTCAAATGTGCTGGACAATCCCAGCAACGATCCAAATCCCACTCGCATAGACGGAACCAATGTTGATGCAACAGTGACCGCGATCAACCTTTGTCGTGAAGGCCAAGAGCCCGTACAGGGTCAGTGTTATGAAACGCCTAATCGCGTACAGATCAACTTCGGTTGGCGTGATGGCGGCCAAGGCACCGGCGATCTCGGTGCTGATGGATCGATTCCCTCAATTGAGGCTGATACCGAGATTCGTGTGACGATTGCATTGAATACGCTCGGGCAAAGCTTGCGTTGGAGCTATTTGGAGGGCACACCCACCTATTGGAAGGTGAACAACATCGGGCAAGAAGATGCCACGATCGAACTCCACTTCAAGCCAGCCATGAAGCCCTGGAGTACCGGTGGTGGCGGCTGTAGCGCAATCCCCGTCAATGACACCTGTGAGTACACGTCAGCAGATGCGGAGTATTTAATGGGCAGCCTGTTATTGAGCCTTGATGACACGCTTGATCCGGTATTCACAGGCGCATTGTTTGCCGGTGAAGGCCTGTACATCGGTTCACTGGAAGCGAATTCACCACAGCAAACAG
>JAFMEI010000030.1 GCA_017856815.1 Ilumatobacteraceae bacterium | reverse complement strand
GACCGAGTGTCGCTTGGCCAGCGACAACATCTGGGTCATCAAACGGATGACAAAATGCACGCCCCGTTTCTTGCGCCCGTTGACGCGCTGCAGCAACTGCATTGTCGAGACTGTCACCACCTTCAACAATCGTTGCGCCGTATTCCTTGCATGAAGCGATCTTGGAAAGCGACGCGCCAGCTGGCACGAAGATCTCGCAAGGGACGCCGAAGTGTCGTGCCGCAAAGGCGAGTGACTGCGCATGATTTCCTGCACTGCCAGCGGTGACTCCGTTACGGGCAGCATCGCCCAAGGCGGCAAGCTTGGACATGGCGCCACGGATTTTGAACGAACCGGTCCGCTGCAGGTTCTCGGCTTTCAAAACAATCTCACCACCACAGCGTTCTGAAAGCGCTGCCGAGGGGGTCACCGGAGTGTGCTTTACGACTCCAACCCCTGCAATTTGGGCTTCGTCGATTAACGAACCGTTAAGGAGGGATGCCAGTTTCGGGTTTACGGACATGCATCGCTTACCGTACCCGTATGCGTGCACAGATAATTGCCAATAAAAGCGAGTCCGACCCCGGTCTCGTTGGCGAGGCCCTGGTTGAGCGGGGGTTCAGCCTTGAAATTGGTCATCGTAGAGGTCTTGAACTGCATGATTTTGGGCCCCAAAACGCCGATTTATTGGTCCTTTTGGGTTCTGGATGGTCCGTTTATGACCCCGAAGTTGCTGAATTCGTCAATAAAGAGACGGCAGTCTTGCGGGCCTGGCTGGAGGCCCAAAAGCCGGTTCTGGCGATCTGTTTTGGGGCCCAGCTGGCCGCTCAGGCCCTCGGGGCAAGGGTTTCCCGCGCTCCGGCTCCTGAAATCGGCTGGCACGAAATGACCTCACTAGTGCCAGAAATTGGCTCTGGCCCATGGATGCAGTGGCACTACGACGTGTTTCAGGTGCCAGAAGGGGCGAAATCGCTGGCTACAAATCCGATGGGACCCCAAGCCTTCAGGATGGACAACTTGCTCGCGGTTCAGTTCCATCCCGAGGCAACCGAATCGATCGTCTCGGTGTGGTCATCTGATGAGGGGGAGGACGAACTCGCAGCCGTCGGCCTTGATCGCGCCACACTTCTCGAACGCACAAACAGGGAAGTGAATCGCACTCGCGTCCTCACGAAACGTCTCGTTGCATGGCACTTGGAGGGCATGCAAGGAGTGTGATGTCACTCCCTCGGAACACTGCGAATCAAGGCTTTGGGTAGTAGTTTCTAATCCCGATGTCAGAGTTTTTGAGGTCCTATCAAACCGTCATCTGGTTTGGAGTCGTAGCGGTCCTTTTGGCTTCTTTGCTACTTGGATTGGCGAGCCTTGTTCGCCCGGTCAAGCCGAACCGTGAAAAACAACTCGCTTACGAAAGTGGTGTTGATCCAGTTGGTGACGGCTGGGTGCAAAGCCAAATTCGTTATTACGTCTTTGCCCTCTTGTTCGTGATTTTCGATGTTGAGGCCGTGTTTATTTTCCCGTGGGCGACCCAACTTGAGCGTTACGCAGGTTTTGGTCTCGTTGAAATGGGCATATTCGTGTTTGTACTGCTCCTTGGCCTCGTCTATGCGTGGCGCAAGGGCGTGTTGCGTTGGATCTAGGCGAAGGTCGGTAGGAATCTCATGGGTCTTGTGGATCGCGGTCGGTTGCCGAAGTCGCTCAATCAACTGTTCAACCTTGGTCGCTCGTACAGCCTTTGGGTGTACCAGTGGGGTCTTGCATGTTGCGCAATTGAGATGGGTGCCGCATTCGCTTCACCTCGCTATGACGTAATGCGGCTAGGCGTTATCCCGTTGCCGGCATCGCCGCGTCAAGCAGACCTTGTTGTTATTTCTGGAACAGTCACCGACAAGATGGCGCCCGCCATCAAGCGTTTGTACGAGCAGATGCCAGAACCCAAGTACGTGATCTCGATGGGGTCATGCGCAAACTGTGGCGGACCATATTGGGATTCGTATTCGGTCACAAAGGGAATTGACCAGATCATTCCAGTTGATGTTTACGTTCCAGGTTGTCCACCACGTCCGGAAGCTCTGCTTGAGGGCATTGTCTTGTTGCAGCAGCGCATCAAGAACGAGGACATGGGTGCGCGTTGGCGTGGTGAGGGAACCAAGCCGATCATCGTTGGTGGGAAAGTCGGCGAACTAAAGGGAGTTCCTGTTGTCGTCAACTGAGACCCCCGAAGCCACACCGGTAGTAGATACCGACCGCGATTCATTCGTCGCGGAAATTCGTGCACGCCTTGGTTCAGCAGTCCTTGATTCTTTCGTGAAACCTGGTGACGACATTTGGATTCGTCTTGCGGCGGATACATGGGTCGATTCGGTGCGCACAATGCGTGACGATCTCGGCCTTGACTACTTTGAATTTCTCTCGGCAATTGACTGGATGCCATCGCCATTCGGCAAAGGTGAGGAAGACCCAACCGCTGAACCAGCGGAAAAAGACACCACAATTCGCCAGGGCTACGCGGGTGGAGACACCAGGTTCCAGGTGTTACTGCGTCTCGAGTCATTGCGCGGCAAGCCTGCAGTGAATGTGAAAGTCGATCTCGATGACTCAATGACCATCGGATCAATCTCTTCTGTATTTGCTGGCGCAAACTGGCACGAGCGCGAAGCAGGTGAGATGTTCGGCATCACATTCGCTGGGCATCCCGATCAACGCAACATGTACTTGCCGTCGGATTTTGAGGGCCACCCATTGCGCAAGGACTTTCCGTTGCTCGCACGCGTGATCAAGCCATGGCCTGGAATTGTCGATGTTGAGCCACTTCCTGGTGGCGATGAGGAAGGTGGCGACGAATGACCATGCTCGGTGATCGCCAGCAGCTTGCGTACATCGCGTCGCAAGCAGCGGATGCACGTGTGAATGTGGAACTCGAAACTGAGGGAATGACCCTCAACATCGGTCCGCAGCACCCCGCGACACACGGCACTCTGCGAATCATCTGTCGCCTTGATGGTGAACAGGTTGTTTGGGCTGAACCCTCTTGTGGCTACATGCATCGTGGCTACGAAAAACTGACCGAAGTTCGCACCTTCCCGCAGGTGACCGCGCTTGTCAACCGCATTGACTGGCTTGGTTCATTTGCCAACGAAGTTCCATTCATTCTTGCGGCCGAGAAGTTGATGGGCATTGAGGCACCACCACGTGCTCAGGTGATCCGCACGATTCTGTTTGAGTTGTCACGCATCGCAAACGTCGGGCTTTTCCTCGGAGATCTCGGAGTGCAGCTTGGTGCGGTGACACCCGTGTTCCTCGCGTTCCGCGACCGCGAATATGTTCTGAACCTGATTGAGTCAGCAACCGGTGGTCGCTTCCATCCGAACTTTGACCGGATCGGTGGACTCAAGGATGATTTGCCCGCTGGCTGGATCGAAGAAACACGTGCAGTGATGAAAAAACTGCAGGGCTTCTGCGACCAGATGGAAGACCTTCTGTTCGGCAATGAGATTTTCCTTGCGCGTACCAAGGGCATTGGCATCATCCCGCGTGATGTTGCAATGCAGTACGGGTTGTCCGGAGCGAACCTCCGTGCCAGTGGCATTGATCACGATCTTCGTCGCGACACTTCGTTGCCGATGGCGTGGAACAAAGCCGACTGGAAAGTGTGGACCCACACCGACGGTGATGCGTTTGCGCGCTGTTGGGTGCGTCTGCAGGAAACACGCGAGTCATGCAAGATTGTCGAGCAACTCCTTGATGTGATTCCGTCAGGCCCAATCATGACCAAGGTGCCAAAGATCATCAAGGTGCCCGAAGGTGAAGCTTGGGTTGCTACCGAGAACCCACTCGGCGAGATGGGTTATTACGTCGTGTCCAAGGGTGACCTTGGTCCGTTCCGGGTGAAGATTCGTTCGGCATCGTTCAACAACATGTCGGTCACGCCTTGGTTGCTTAAGGGTGTTTACGTGCCCGACGTGATCACGATCCTCGCGTCTCTCTATTTCATTCTCGGAGACCTCGATCGATGAGCGCTCTTCTCGCTATTGATATGCCTTACTGGCTGCAGACGATCCTGCGCGTTTTGGGTGGGACAGTGGCTGTGCTGTTGCCGGCGGGAACCATCGTGTACGTGTTCCTGTTCAAGATGATGTCGTTCATGCAGAGCCGACTCGGGCCAATGGAAGCGGGCCCCTACGGCTCGTTGCAGTTGTTTGCCGAAGTTGGCAAGTGGCTGCAAAAAGAAGATCTCTATCCAGATCGTGCAGACAAATTCATTTTCAAGATTGCGCCAATTGTTGTTCTAACAAGCACATTCCTTTTGGTTGCAGTTGTACCTTTTGGGCCAGATGCATGGTTCACGAATTTCGAAGCCGGAGTGTTTTATGCGCTCGCAGTTTCTTCTGTTTCAGTTCTCGGTATTTTGATCGCCGGCTGGGCTTCAGCCAATAAATATTCGTTGCTGGGTGGCTTGCGTGCTGCTGGACAGCTGATCGCTTACGAATTGCCAATGGTCCTTGCCGTTATCGGTGTGGTGATTCAAGCGGGCTCGATGAATTTCCAAGAAATCGTGATGGCTCAAAACGCTGGAGAGATTTTTGGGTGGAACGGAATCGGTAATCCATACATCCTCACTCAGATGGTTGGATTCATCATCTTCATGATCGCGGTGCAAGCCGAACTCACGCAGACACCCTTCGACATGCCAATCGCAGAGTCCGAATTGGTTTCTGGATACATGACCGAGTACTCGGGTTTCCGATTCCTGATGTTCTTCATTGGTGAATTCGCCACCGCGGGCGTGTTCTCATTGATCGCTGCGGCACTGTTCCTTGGCGGTTGGGGAATACCGTTCGCGTGGTTTGGTTGGGACTCAATGGACTCAATCGACAACTGGATGAACATTGTCGGACCGCTGATCATGTTCACCAAGATGATGGTGCTATCGGGCATCATCATGTGGGTGCGTTTTTCGTATCCGCGATTCCGTGAGGATCAACTGCAGAAGTTCGCCTGGAAGGTATTGATTCCAGTGTCGCTTCTCAACATCATGGCAACCGCAATCCTGAAGGTGGCGTTCTGATGCCGAAGGTACCTGGTCTCATCAAGGGTCTCGGCGTGACCCTGTCCACAATGTTGCGCACCGCCAAAGAGGGTTCGCACACCATTCAGTATCCGCACGTAAAGGAAGCGCCGCCGATCCGCGCACGAGGTGTGATCGCGTTGCACGAAGGCAACTGCACTTCCTGCATGCTCTGCGCTCGCTCATGCCCGGACTGGTGCATCTTTATCGAAGGCCATAAGGAGCTTGCTCCGCCGCGCCGCGCAGGCGGTGCTCCTCGCAAGGTAAACAAACTCGATCGCTTCGACATCGACTACGCACTCTGCATGTATTGCGGAATCTGTGTGGAGGTGTGCCCATTCGATGCGCTCTTCTGGAGCCCCGAATACGAGTACTCGGAGCCAAAGATTGCCGACCTACTCCATGACAAGCGCAAACTCGGCGAGTGGATGGAAACCGTGCCTGAGGCACCCGAGCTTGATGCAGGTGCGGACAAGAAGGGCAAGAAGTAATGGTCGCCCAGAACATCTTCTTTGCGATCTTCGCCGTGATCATGGTTGTTGGTGCATTGCGTGTGGTGACCTCGAACAATGTGGTGCACGCTGCTCTGTGGCTTGTCACCGTTCTCGCTGGTGCCGCGGGTCAGTACATCTTGTTGTCCGCTGAGTTCGTGGCAGTGACCCAGGTGCTCGTTTACATCGGTGCCGTAATGGTGCTGTTCTTGTTTGGCACCATGCTCACTCGTGCGCGTCTTGGGGAAGAGACGGACCTCAACAACAAGACCTGGATATTGGGCATTCCTGTTGCTTTGTTGCTCTTTGGCACGATGTCCTATGCGTTGATTGATTCCTTCGGTGATGAGAAGTTGCCAGAAGATGCCACAGTTGTGTCCACCCAAGTGATCTCAGACCAAATCTTCGGTCCCTATTTGATCCCGTTCTGGGCACTTTCGTTCGTGCTGCTCGCCGCCACAATTGGCGCAATCGTTTTGGCCAGGAAGGACTGAATCAAATGTTGTTGAACCAGTTCCTTTTGCTCGGTGCAGTGCTGTTCTGTATCGGCGTGTACGGCGTGATCGCCCGTAAGAACGCAGTCATGGTGCTCATGTCAATTGAGTTGATTCTCAACTCGGTGAACTTGAACCTGCTTGCATTTGCAATGCGCAGCGGCACAGCTGACGGGCATACATTCGCGTTGTACATCATCGCGGTGGCTGCTGCTGAAGTTGGTGTTGGTTTGGCACTTGTGTTGTTGATTTATCGCAACAAGCGCAACATTGCGCTTGAAGACCTGTCCGAGATGAAGGGCTGACGATGATTGCAGCTGTAGAAACCCTGTCATCGGGCTGGTTCCTTGAGCACGCATGGTTGATTCCAATCATTCCAGCGGTTTCATTTTTCTTGATCATCTTCTTCGGCAAGAAGATGCCCATGAAGGGCAGTGAGATTGGTATCGCCTCAATGGTCGGCGCGCTTGTGCTCTCCGCTGGTGCTGCTTATCAATGGATCCAGCGAGTGGATTCAGCCCCTTCGAAAGAAACCTTCATTAGCCCAGTAGTTCGCACATGGAATTGGTGGCAAAACGATGGATTTAGTGTTTCCATCGGGCAACACATTGATGGCTTAGCAATCACCATTCTTGTGGTGGTGGCGTTTATCTCCACGTTGGTCCAGATCTATTCGGTTGCGTACTTGCACGGTGATCGTCGATACACACATTTCTTCGCAGCGCTAACCCTGTTCTCTGCGGGCATGTTGAACATGGTTGTGGCCGAGAACATGATCCAATTAATTCTCGGTTGGGAAATCATGGGTCTGTGCTCGTTCATGTTGATCGGCCACTGGTGGGAAGACGGCGCCAATAGCCGCGCTGCACTGAAGGCTTTCTTCACTACGCGCACCGGTGACGTTGGGCTCTTGGTCGGGACCAGCGTGTTGTACTTCAGCGCCAACAGCTGGACCCAGGAACACCTCGGTCTCTCGGGCTTTAGCATTCGCGGTCTATCAGCCTGGGCGTTATCGGGCGACCCTTCGAGCGCAGCGATAACTGTCGGCGCGGTAGCGCTGTTTATTGCATGCATTGGCAAGTCGGGCCAGTTCCCGTTGCACACGTGGTTGCCAGATGCAATGGCGGGTCCGACACCAGTGTCGTCGCTGTTGCACTCATCGACCATGGTTGTGGCTGGCGTGTTCCTCGTGGCGCGTCTGTATCCAGTCTTCTTCGAGGGTTTGAACATCCTCGGCGGGAACATGAACCTGATTGTCCTGATCGGTGGCATCACGATTGTGATTGCTGCTGCTTTGGCATTTGTTCAGAACGACATCAAGAAGGTGCTCGCGTATTCAACGGTGTCGCAGCTTGGCTACATGATGATGGGTCTGGGTGCTGGGGCATGGCTGCCCGCGGTGTTCCACATTTTTACGCACGCATTCTTCAAAGCGTGTTTGTTCCTCGGTGCTGGTTCGATCAGCCACAGCGCTTCGCATCATTCATTTGACATGAAAAAGGACATGGGTGGATTGCGCAAAGTGATGCCGATCACCTTCACCACTTGGATCATCTCCACGCTCGCGCTATGTGGTGTGTTCCCGTTCTCTGGTTTCTTCTCCAAAGACGAAATCATCGACAATGTGGGTCACAACGGATACAACCTGTTCATGATCGTCGGCTTGGTCGGTGCATTCATGACCGCTGCCTATATGACCCGCGCTACATACCTCACCTTCTTTGGTGAAGCGCGCGGAGCATCAGCTGGTGAACACCACGAAGAAGAACACGATGCTCATGATTCACACGCGGCACATGACGCCCATGACTCGCATGATGCACACGACTCGCACGATGCTCACGCTGGACCGCGTGAGAGCGGGTGGCTGATCACTGTGCCGCTGATCTTGCTCGCAACGCTCGCCTTCAGCTCAGGATTTTTGAACGCTCTTCCATTCGGCGAAAAGTGGGAACGCTTCAAAACTTGGGTGGAGCCACGCTCAGAGGTGGTTCTGGATTCCGGCTCAATGGCAAGCGGTCCCGGGCATGCAATCGCTCCAGTGCGTCCAGTTGCAGAGAGTGAGCACGGCGAAGGTCACGGCTCAGTCTGTGGAACTGAAACACCCGAAGAAGGCACCTGTTACGCACCAAGCCTGAACCATGCGAAGTTCAAGTGGAGCAAAGCGATGTTGTCGCTGTTGATAGTTGCTGCGGGCATTGTGATTTCCTGGCTCATCTGTGTGCAGTTGTACACACGCAAGAACGCCAAACTGGTCGGCCTCACCGCCCGCAACAAACTGTTGGGTGCTGGCTATCTCTTCTTGTTGAACAAGTACTACCTGGACCACCTATATGAAAAGGTCATCGTGCGTGGGATCGCGGGCCCGATCGCGCGCGGCGCTTACTGGGTGAACCAAAACATTCTCGACGGCATCGTCAACGGTGCGGGCGTCATCACTCGCAAATCCGCGGGTTGGGTCTACCGCAATGTGGATCAACGAGTGATTGACACAACCGTCAACGGTTCGGGGGCAGCGGCTCGTGGTGCGGGTTCCGCATTGCGTCCGGTGCAGTCAGGCAAAGTCAACCAGTACGGAGCGTTGCTGTTCGGTGCAGCCGCCATTGGCGCTCTTGTACTCATCATTATCAATACCTGAGGAGCTAAGTAGATGGACGTCTTCCGCGACCAGAACTGGGTGCTAAGTGTGGGCACCTTCCTGCCGCTTGCCGGTGTGCTGGTGATGTTGTTCATTCCCAAGGCCGAGGAGCAACTTCATAAGTTGGTTGCCCTGGTCACTGCGTTGGCAACGCTGGGTGTGGGCATCTTCACCCTCATGCAGTTCAACTACGACAATGCAGACAAAATGCAGTTCGTTGCTGATCACGAGTGGATTCCAGTAATCAAGTCTTCGTACTTGATTGGCCTGGACGGCATCAGCTTGCCGATGTACTTCTTGTCGATGGTGATCACACTCTTGGTGATCATCTATTCGTGGAACCACATTCCGAATCCTGGTAATCCCAAAGCATTCATGATCCTGATGCTCGTGTTGCAGACCGGCATGGCGGGCACGTTCATCGCACAGGATTTGATCCTCTTCTTCGTTTTCTTCGAACTCGTATTGCTCCCGATGTACTTCATGATCGGTGTTTGGGGTGGAGAGAATCGCCAATACGCATCACTCAAGTTCTTCTTGTACACGATGTTTGGTTCAGCATTGATGCTGGTTGCATTCCTCGCATTGTTCTTCAAGACCGGCGCGGAGTCGTTCGCGATTCCTTACCTCGTGGAAAATGGCGGAGCAATCGCTAAGAACACCCAGGTTTGGATCTTTGCCGGAATGTTCATCGGATTCGCGGTGAAGGTACCGATGTTCCCGTTCCACACTTGGTTGCCAGATGCCCACACTCAAGCCCCCACGCAGGGCTCTGTGATCTTGGCTGCAATCTTGCTGAAACTCGGAACGTATGGCTTCATTCGAATCGCGATTCCCACACTTCCTGATGCGGCAATCGAGTGGGCTCCATACATTGGTCTACTCGCGGTGATCGGCATTATCTATGGAGCGTTCGGTTGTCTTGCACAAACAGATATGAAGCGGTTGATCGCTTTCTCTTCTGTGGCGCACATGGGATTCGTAATGCTTGGTATCTCAACGCTCACAACCTTTGGTTTGAACGCGGCACTCTTTGGCATGGTGGCACACGGTTTGATCACCGGCATGTTGTTCTTTATCGCAGGCAGTGTGAAGGAGCGTTACCACACGCTCGAGATTGCACGCCTCGGTGGAATGTTGAAGCAAATGCCAAAGCTTGGTTGGATCCTTGGTTTCTGTTCGATGGCGTCACTTGGTCTGCCTGGTCTCGCAGGATTCTGGGGCGAGTTCCCAGCCATTCTTTCGGCCTATAACCCAGCCGATGGATTGCCGGTTGAGACATTCCGCACCTTCATGATCATCGCTGCGCTTGGCACGGTTCTTGCTGCTGCGTACTTGCTCTGGTTGTTCCAGCGCACGGCGTTCGGCGAGCCAAAGGCTGAATTCTCTGGTCATGGCGGTCACGGTGATCACGGTGATGAGCACTCGGACATTCATGACGTGAACATGTTCGAATGGATCGCCTGGACACCGCTACTGATTGCAATCGTGGTCTTTGGTGTTGTGCCAAACCTTATGTTCAAGGTTCTTGACCCTGCAGTTGCTGTAACCCTGAAGGCATTCGGGGGCTGATTCGTGATTGCAACGCTGGCCGCCGTCGCGCCATGGAAGGCGCCGACCATTGATTACCACGCACTCCTTCCCGAGATCATTCTTGCGGTGGGTCTTGTGGTGGTCTTGCTTGTCGATCTCTTCCTTGAAGAGCGGGGCAAGTGGCTGCTTTCTTCGCTCGCCAGCTTTTCTTTCCTCGGAGCATTCGTCCCAGTCGTCACGCTTGCGTTGAGTGATTCAGGCGCGCGTTCGATGTTTGATGGCCGCTTTGTGGTTGATGACTTCAGCTTGGTTCTCAAAGGTCTGTTCATCCTTGTTGGCTATGTGGTCGTGCTGTTGTCCACCACATACGTGGAAGAAGGCGATTACTACCGCGGTGAGTACTGGGTCATGATGCTTACCAGTGTGCTCGGCATGGTGATGATGGCTTCAAGCCGTGATCTCGTTTCGATCTTTGTGGCACTTGAGTTCCTGTCAATCCCGGCTTACATGCTTGCTGCGTGGCGCAAACGCGATTCACGTAGCAATGAAGCTGGTGCAAAGTACTTCCTTCTCGGTGTGTTTGCTTCGGCCGTGATGCTCTATGGAATGTCATTGGTCTATGGAGCAACTGGAAGCACGTTGTTAGTGGACATCGGCGCCTCACTTGACGACTCGAGAATGACCAGTGTGCGGGTACTCGGCATCGTGTTTATTGTGATCGGCTTCGCATTCAAAGTCTCGGCCGTGCCATTCCACACATGGGCACCTGATACTTATGAAGGTGCGCCTACACCAGTAACTGCCTTCTTGTCCGTTGCCTCAAAAGCGGCAGGATTCGTGGCTTTGGTAACGCTTCTTTACATTGCGTTCCCGTTGGCCTCAGATGTCTGGCAGCCAATGATCTGGGTACTTGCAGCCCTCACCATGACTGTTGGCAATGTGATTGCACTCAAGCAGACCAACATCGTGCGCATGCTTGCATATTCGTCAATCAGCCAAGGTGGTTTCATCTTGATGCCTCTAGCAGTAGCGGGCACAAATGATTCCGCCCAAAGTGTGTTGCGAGCCGTGGTCGTGTATCTAATCGCTTATGCGGTTACGAACCTTGGTGTGTTCGGAATCATTCTGGCTGTGAGTCGCAAGACCCGTTCGGGCGAGATCGCATCCTTCGGCGGGCTCTTCTCATACGCGCCGGGTCTCGCTGCTTTGATGACCATCTTCATGGCATCACTTGCAGGTATCCCACCCTTTGGTGGCTGGTTCGGTAAGTTTGCCGCATTCCAGTCCTTGCTAAGTGCCGGTGGTGGATGGGCATACACACTTGCGGTGATTGGTGCTGTTAACTCTGTTGTCGCATTCGGTTACTACGGCAACGTGTTGCGTGAAATGTGGATGCGTCCAGCACCTGATGGGGATGAAAGCCCAATCAATGCGCCTTCACCATTGGTGCTCGCGCTTGGTATCACCACGATCGGCACTTTGCTTGTTGGCATTCTGCCTGGGCTTGTAACCCACTTTGGCGATCTCGCCAGCCTCACCGGTGCTTTCGGCGGCTGAACACATCGCCAGCGTCATCGGTGATGACGCGATTCCATTCGATGTATTCATGTCACTGGCTCTGTATGGGCCAGGCGGGTTCTATACAGCGAGTGAATTAGTACATCACGGTGCTGGGCGGCGTAGTGACTTCTTGACATCACCCGAGGTGGGCCCGCTATTTGGTCATGTGATCGCCAGGTTTTTGGATGCACAGTGGCATGAACAGGGGAGACCCGACTCATTCGTAGTGATCGAACACGGTGCGGGCCCCGGCACGCTCGCCCGTGGAGTGTTTGCAGCCAATCCAGATTGTGCTTCTGCGTTGCGTTATCACACGGTTGAAATTTCGGATCGTCAGCGTGCTCTTCATCCAGATGAGGTTGTAGCACACGCTTCACCACCTGTTGACGTGCAAGCGAACGTGGTAATCGCCAACGAGCTCTTGGACAACCTGCCATTTCGGATGTTTGTTTACGACAATGGATGGCGCGAAGCGTGGGTTACTAGAGCCAGAGATGGAAAGTTCAACGAAGTGTTGCGCTTACCGCGGGACGAAGACTCGGCATTAGTGAATCAGTTCCCGCCAGCAGACCTTGGTGCACGACTCCCGATCCAACGCGCAGCTGGAGACTGGTTGCGTGAGGTTCTTGCCACTTCACCAAAAGCACGAGTGGTGGTATTTGATTACGCCCGTGAGCGCACCTGGGATGTAGTTGCGCTTAAATGGCGCGAATGGCTCCGCACCTATCGGGGTCATGAACGCGGCTCGCACTACCTAAGCGACGTTGGTAAACAGGACATCACAGTTGATGTGATGATCGACCAGTTGGCATTGGTGGCACCACCGTTGTCGGTACGCACACAGAGTCAGTTTCTCCAGTTGTGGGGCATTGATGACCTTGTTGCAGAAGGTGATGCATACTGGGCAGCGAAAGCATCGAATCCTGATCTGCGGGCAATGTTGATGCGTTCGCGTTCCAGTGAGGCTGCGGCACTATGCGACCCTGCGGGGCTCGGTGGGTTCAGTGTTATTGAATGGGGTTGATTAGCCTTGCCCGTTAGAGGGGGTTCAAGTGGCAACTGACGCAAGTCGTGACATTGATGATCTGATGGCGGAGAATCGAAAGTTCCCACCGCCGAAAGATTTTGTGAAGAACACTCTCGTTGCAGGCACGTTTCTCTATGACGAAGCCAATGAGGACTACGAATCATTTTGGGCGCGTCAGGCGGCTGAACTCGTTTCGTGGGATACACCTTGGGACACCATCTGTGAGTGGAATCTTCCGTTTGCCAAGTGGTTTGTCGGCGGCAAGCTGAACGTTTCCTACAACTGTCTTGATCGTCATGTTTTGGCCGGTAACGGCGACCGCAAAGCGATTCTCTGGGAAGGCGAGCCCGGCGACACACGAGTTCTCACATATGCCGAGTTGCTGGACGAAGTCTGCAAATTTGCCAATGCCTTGAAGTCACTCGGGGTCGAACGCGGCGACCGGGTGAACATCTATCTGCCGATGATCCCTGAAGCAGCTGTTGCGATGCTCGCGTGTGCGCGTATCGGCGCGGCACACTCCGTAGTTTTCGGCGGCTTTTCAGCTCAGGCCCTCGCGGACCGCATCAACGATGCATCGGCAAAGGTGCTCATCACGGCAGATGGCGGTTACCGACGCGGTGAAGTGTTTCCATTAAAGCCTCAAGCAGATGAAGCGGTCGCCAACACGACCTCGATTGAACACGTCGTTGTGGTGAAGCGCGGCGGTAACGCGGTGTCAATGACCCCGGGTCGCGATCATTGGTATCACGACTTGATGTCGGGTGCGTCAAATGACTGCCCAGCAGAACCCATGGATTCCGAGCAGTTGCTCTTTTTGCTTTACACATCTGGTACCACCGGCAAGCCCAAAGGAATCATGCACACAACCGGTGGCTACCTCACGCACGTCACTTACACACACAAATATGTGTTTGACCTTCACCCAGAAAAAGATGTGTATTGGTGTACCGCCGATGTGGGTTGGGTGACAGGTCACAGTTACATCGTCTACGGTCCACTGGCCAATGGTGCGACCCAAGTGATGTATGAGGGTGTTCCTAACTTTCCCGCCAATGACCGCATTTGGAGCATCGTTGAGAAGTACAAGGTCTCGATTTTCTACACAGCTCCTACTGCAATTCGTACCTATATGAAGTGGGGTATCGAAGAGCCAGCCAAGCACGACCTGTCATCGTTGCGTTTGCTTGGCTCGGTTGGTGAGCCGATTAATCCGGAAGCGTGGATCTGGTATCAAGAGAACATCGGTGGTGGTCGTTGTCCGATCGTTGACACGTGGTGGCAGACCGAAACAGGTGGCATCATGATCAGCCCGCTCCCCGGTGCAACGACTACAAAGCCCGGTTCGGCCACCTTCCCAATTCCTGGCGTGCACGCGGAAGTGGTGAACGATGCCGGCGAGCCGATCACCCACGGTGGCGGTTATCTAACGCTGACGCATCCGTGGCCTGGAATGTTGCGCGGGATCTGGGGAGATCCGCAACGCTACAAAGACACCTATTGGTCAACTTACGAAGGCAAGTACTTCGCCGGTGATGGCGCGAAGCTCGATGCCGATGGGTATTTGTGGCTGCTTGGTCGTGTAGATGATGTTATGAACGTGTCGGGTCACCGCATTTCCACCACTGAAGTAGAGAGCGCTCTCGTTTCGCACCCATCGGTTGCTGAAGCAGCAGTTGTCGGTGCCAAGGATGACCAAACCGGTCAAGCAATCATCGCTTATGTAACTCTGCGCGGTGGGGCAACCGTGGATGAGACCGATCTACGCAATCATGTGGCTAAAGAAATTGGTGCGATCGCCAAACCCAAGGCGGTCTATTTCACGCCCGATCTTCCTAAAACTCGTAGCGGCAAAATCATGCGCCGCCTTCTTAGAGACGTGGCTGAAGGACGCAATCTTGGTGACACCACCACACTGGCTGACCAGTCGGTAGTAGCTGAGTTGCAGGCCCGCGCGGCGGACCATTCAGAGGACTAGTTCAGTCCCAGACGAGTTCGAGGTTGTCGATCGCGCGCAGACCGTTTGAGTACATCAACTCAACGCCATCAGCAATGCGGTAGTTCGGCACACGCTTGTGCCACTCCTCAAGACCAATGCGCAGCTCGAGGCGTGCAAGGTGTGAACCCAGACAACGGTGAACACCGCCACCGAAAGCGAGATGCTTGTTCTGTGGGCGCGAGAAGTCAATGTCGTCGGGTCGATCCCAGAATGCTTCGTCGTTGTTGGCAGACCCAAGCAACGGTGAAACCATCATGCCTTTGGAGATCGGGCAACCGTTCAACACGGTGTCTTGAATTGCGATGCGGGCTACACCTTGTACAGGTGATTCCCAGCGCAGCATCTCTTCCACGGCACCTGGAATCAACGAAGGGTCATCAACAATCTGCTGACGCTTCTCTGGATTCCGGGCGAGATAGGAGATCATGCAGTCAAGCGATGCAGTCACGGTGTCCAGGCCCGCAAGGAAGAACAGATAGCAGATGTCAATCACATCTTCTGGCGTGAGCTTTTCGCCATCAACTTCACTCGACAAAAAGCCGGAGATGAAGTCGTTCTGTGGCTCCTTCAAGCGAGCCTCCACAACTTCTTCGAGCACTGCGTAGATCTTCTGGCCAGTCGCGTTCACGTGAGCGGTGCGCTCTTCTGGCGTTTCGGCTGGCGGACGAATAATTCCGTCTTTCAGCGCGATGAATTCCTTGGCGCGCGAAACAGGCAGACCGAGCAACTGCAAGAACACTGTGCTCGGGAATGGCTCGGCGACATGGAGGTGGAAGTTGACCCGCTTCTTGTCGGCTACTGCGTCGACGAGGTCGGACATCAACTTGCGTGTACCAGCCTCTAGATCCACCATCCGCTTGGGAGCGAACAGCGGATCTAGAAGCTTGCGGTACTTTGCGTGCTCCGGAGGATCAATCTGGAGCGGGATTAATGGTCGGATTTGACCAATGTGAACCGCCTCATCCATTGAAGAGAAAATCTCAGGTGTGCGCAGCACAGTGAGAATGTCTTCATGCTTGGCAACTACTGCAACCTGACCACCAAATGGGCTGTCAGCGACAAACACGGGAGCGAACTCCCGCATCATCTTTTGCAGTGGTTGCGGGTTGCGCAAGGACTCGGGATCTTGCCCGGGTCCGAGGGTTGAGGACGATTCAGCCATGGTCAGACGACCTTGGTGTTCTCTACGCCCATGAGACGTGCGAGGTTTCCACCCATGACCTTGGCAACCTTGTCCGCACCCATGTGTGAGATCTCGTCAACATACGAGATCGGGTCAGCGAGGCCTTCCGGATGCGGGTAGTCCGAACCGAAGAGAACGTTGTCCACGCCGATGAGATCGGCAAGGCCAGCGACGTCGTCTTCGTGGAACGGGTGCACGTACACGTTGCGCTTGAACACTTCGACTGGGTTTTCGTCGAATGCGGTGGGCGCCATCTTGTAAGCGTGAGCCATTGCGTCAAGCAATGGACGCACCCATGAGCCGCCGTTCTCCACTGGAAGAATCTTGAGCTTCGGGAAGCGGCTCAACATGCCGTGACCAATTGCCGACGAAAGAGTGTCGATGATTGGGCGGCTGCTGTGGCCAACGATGTGCGAGAAGCCGGACTGATCAACGAATGGAAGCATCTCATCGTGATGTCCTTCCCACTCGTTGTAGTAACGCGTGTAGCCAGAGTCGCTTGCATGCATACCGACGAGCGTGCCCTTTTCCTGCATGAGTTCCCAGAACGGATCGAATTCCTTGAGTGCGAATGAGCGCATGCCCTTCTCACCCGGTACCGGAGCAGGACGGATCAACACGATCTTTGCGCCGCGCTCAGTTACCCACTCGAGTTCTTCAATTGCCTTGTCGAGGTAGCACAACGTGATCACCGGTGTTGCGAACACGCGGTTGTCAAAGTTGAAGGTCCAGGTCTCGTACATCCACTTGTTAAGTGCGCTGATGATCGCGGTGATCGCAGCAGGATCGTTACGCAGACGCTCTTCAACGAGGCTTGCAAGAGTTGGCCACATGAGCGCGCGGTCGATGCCCTGCTCGTTCATCAACTCGATGCGTGGTTCGAGCTCGCGGTATGCCGGTGGAGCAACGATTGCCTTGCCGAGAATTTCACGACGGCTCTTACCTTCTGGGTTGCCGTTCTTGAAGAACTCTTCTTGCGCACCAGGTGCTGCAACTTTTTCAAACGTTGGGTTCGGGATGTACTCGCTGATGCTTCCCTTTACGGTGAGCTTCGTGCGACCGTCAACGTTCACGTAATCGATAACACCCTTGAATGCAGGATCGATGTGCTTGGTCATCGCTGCAGGTGTTTCGTACATGTGGTTGTCGGCGTCGAATACCGGGAAATCGAGTTTCCGTGATGCCATTTTCTTACCCCCTGATAGTTGGATAGTGGTCCAGTGGTTGCCCATCAATATATGTGACTTGCTTGTTAGATACAACCCCAGGAAGCCAAATGTGACTGGACTGTTAGATTTTGCGCCCGAGCAAGCCCCGCTTGAGAAACAGAAGCAAAGCCCCAACGGTGATTTCTGGGGCACTGCCCCCATAATGCCCAGCCATGTATGGGCCGCGCTCAAAGGCCCCGAGCATCAAAAGAGCGTCTGCTCGGGTGTCACCAAAGCCCCGTTGGTCAAGAATTCGCTGAAGCCTCTCGAGCATGCCAACAGCCACGGTGGAGCCGTAACTTGCGCGCTTTGGGCCTGGGGATTCAATCTCGCTCCAGGCACTCAAAACGCCACCGTTGCGGAGATAGTTGAGTAGCCACTCATGCACCCATGCGTGAAGGGTGGCGTCATCCATTTCGCTTGGCACGCGCTCAATCAGCTCGACCACTGACCCCATCGCCATCACCGTCAGCGCATC
>JAFMEI010000134.1 GCA_017856815.1 Ilumatobacteraceae bacterium | reverse complement strand
TCCAACTGGCAGTAATTACATCACTACGAACAGCTTCGGTGACACCCTCGAACATTCGGTGGGGAGGTGGGAGTACGAGAGCCTTTCCTGAGATCGGACTGAAGTTGTTGTCGATGCCGTATGCCAGTGCATACCAAGCCCCAATAAATGTGGAAAAGATCACTCCGGGTCCAATGAGGCGTCTCACGATAGGGCTCATGATTCTTTCAACATCATTTGGAACAGCATCGCCGCATTTGTTGCGACTTCAATCGAGTCGATTCTGTTAATTGGATTGTTGCTGCGGTCAGTTGGCAACCGTAACTCGCCTGCCAACGATCCAGTGGCAGAAAGCACCAGAACTCGATCGCATAAATAGGCAGCTTCGGTCAGCGAGTGAGAAACAATCAAGGTCGGTGTCCCCGATTGTGCAAGAAGGATGGAAAGATCGCCGAGAATTTTGCGTCGTGTCAGTTCATCCAATGCCGCGAATGGCTCATCAAGCAGAAGAAGATCAGGTTTGACAACCAAAGCACGGGCCAGAGAAGTTCTCATCTGCATACCGCCGGAAAGCTCGTGTGGTTTCAATGTCGCCGCGTCACCTAGCCCTATTTCATGAAGGGCAACCAAGGCCTTTTCTTTTGCATAAGCTCGAGATTTCCCCGCCAACTCAAGTGGTAACGCCACGTTGTCCAGTGCGCTCCTCCACGGGAGTAACTCAGGGGACTGAAACACGTATCCCAACTTGGAACCTATGAATACCGAGCCAGAGTTAGGGGTCAATAGCATTGACGCAAGTCGAAGCAGTGTTGATTTGCCACACCCAGATATGCCGACAATTCCGAGAATTTCGCGGTCGTCGAGCTGAAGATCCAGATTTTGAAAAATGTTGCGCTGGCCGTAGCCAAAAGTAACTTGATCAAATATCAGTGCGGCCACTTTGAGATCTCGCTAAGTGTGCTGCGCAGGCGCTTTGGGTGGTCAGTCATTATTCCATCTGCGCCATTTTTGATAAGTCGATGCATGTGTTCGGGATCATCAATGGTCCAATAGTGGACGGGGAGACCTAATCGGTGTGCGCGCTTGATAAATCTTTGCGAAGCAAGATTGATTGGCCCCTGGCGCATGGGGATCTGTAAGCAGTTCGGGCCGTCTGGCTTGACACCAGCACCAACTGTGATCGCTGTAACTTCGCGTGGCCCCGCTGATGTGCATACACGATGACCAAATTCTTCTCGAATTGCACGCAAGCGCCGATCGGAAAAAGAACCGATACATGCACGGTCAAGCAAGTTGTGAGCCGCCAAATCCCGAATCAATGGCTGCAGTGCGGTGTCAGCTTTGCAATCAATGTTGAAAAATGCGTCAGGCATCGCTTCGAGCAAGTCGGTGAGCTTGGGTATCGGATCGGTTCCATCAACTCGATACTTCTCAATCTCGTACGACGTGAGATTCTCAATGAGCACATCAACACCACAGGTGCGATTTAGATCATTGTCATGGAAGGCAAACAGCACACCGTCAGATGACGCATGCACGTCAGTTTCCATAAATCGAAAACCCGTTTCATACGCGACCAGAAAGGAGCGCAATGAGTTTTCGGGCGCATCTGAGGTCCCACCGCGGTGGGCAAAGGGAATGAAAGGAACCTGTTCCAGAAAGTTATGAGGGCGCCCAAGTTTGACCACAAGGTCAGGCTAGTTCTCATGCCCAGCTCATAAAGGGCGTCAAATGTTGCGTCCCGCGGCCTTCCAGTACTCATCCTTCAAGAGGCGCTTGTACAGCTTTCCTGTTGGGTGTCTCGGTAGTTCAGGGCGAAAGTCAATTGAACGGGGACACTTAACATCGGCAAGTTTGCTGCGGCAAAATGCTAAGAGAGTTTTTTCTAATTCTTGTTCCTCATCGGGGGTGAGGGAACGTACGGGTTGAACAACCGCTTTCACCTCTTCACCGAAATCATCATTGGGAATTCCAAAGACGGCAACATCTGCCACCTCGGGGTGTTCGATCAAGATGTTCTCTGCTTCCTGCGGGTAGATGTTTACGCCGCCAGAAATGATCATGTACGCCTTGCGGTCGGTGAGATACAAGAAGCCGTCTGCGTCGAGGTATCCAACATCTCCGAGTGTGGACCAACCGCGGCCTTTGGGGTCCCTCGATGCTGCAGTTTTCTCTGGGTCGTTGTGATACTCGAATTCAGCAGCACTCTCAAAGTAAACGGTGCCGGGTTCGCCGGCTGGGAGCTCTAGACCCGAATCATCGCAGATATGGAGAACACCTTGAATTGCTTGTCCAACGGTTCCGCGATGAGCGAGCCACTGTTCGCTGTTGCAATACACAAAACCATTACCTTCAGTTCCGGCGTAATACTCGTGTACGACCGGGCCGAACCAATCAATGATCTGCTCTTTCACGCTGACGGGGCACGGTGCCGCTGCGTGGATTACCGCTCGCAAGCTCGAGATGTCGTATTTCATGCGTGTTGCTTCGTCTAATTTCAGCATCCGTACAAACATTGTCGGCACTACTTGACTGGCTGACACTTTGTGAGACTCAACTGCCTGCAAGAACAATTCAGGATCGAAGTGCTCCATGATCACAGCGGTGCCACCGAGTCGATGCACTGCCATCACGAACCGTAGTGGTGCTGCGTGATAGAGCGGAGCAGGGGACAAGTAGATGGTGTTTTCATCCATGCCAAACAGGAATTGCCCCAGTGTGGTGACTCCCGATGGGTTGCCGATGGGGGTCATTGGCAGTGGAAAAAGTACGCCCTTTGGCTTGCCGGTTGTGCCGCTTGAATAGAGCATGTCGGCGCCATCGACACGGTCGGTCAAGGGAGTGGATGACGCTGTAGCCACGGCATCTTCGTAGGAGCCGTAATTCGCGGTCGTGGAATCCAACATCAAACGCACTTCGACAGCCGGGGTGTCTGCGACAATCTCTTCGGCTTGATCAGCCTTGTATGCGGAGGTAATGAAAACACGAGCTCCGCAATCGTTGATGATGTGTACGAGCTCACCACTTGTCAAGCGACTGGAGCAGGCGGTGTAGATGAGACCTGCGTAATGGCAGCCCCAGATGACTTCCATGTATCGCGGGTGATTCTCCATGCACAGCGCAACGTGGTCACCTGTTTTCAATCCGTGGCTGCGAAAAAGGTTTGAGAGCCGATTGGCCGCGGCATCAAGTTCGGCATATGTCATCGTGAAGCCACTCTCGAGCATGACCACTGCGGGTTTGTCGGGCGTGACCTTGGCAAAATCCTCTGGAAACATCAGAGTCAAGGTATCGCAGCCGAGAACCCGTTACACACGCCTTGACGACGTGTGCATGGAGGCTTTCCCTTGTATAGGCTCAGTTCCCATGAGCGTCGTGACCGAAGAATCCCTAATTGATCAACTAATCGATGACCTGTTGGCGAAATTTCCGCCTCAGAGCACCTCACCCCAAGAGTTCTTGGGTGCCCAATTTGACCGTGGTCTCGCATGGGTCCATTTTCCAGAGGGCCATGGAGGCCTCGGGTTGAGCCCGAAATTCCAAAAGGCCATCAATGAGCGCATCTTTGCCGCTGGCGGGCCCAATCCGGTGATGGCTAACCCAATCGGGCACGGCATGTGTGGTCCGACCGTGGTTGAGTGGGGATCGGAAGAACAGAAGTCGCGTTACCTGCGTCCATTGTTTACTGGCGAAGAAGTTTGGTGTCAGTTGTTCTCGGAACCCGGAGCTGGATCCGACGTCGCAGGTCTTTCTGCACGTGCGGTCAAAGACGGTGATGAATGGATCATCAACGGTCAAAAAGTATGGACCACGCTCGCGCACCTCTCACGTTGGGGTCTGCTCTTGGTCCGAACAGACACCGAAGCTGTAAAGCACGCGGGTCTCACTGCATTCGTAGTGGACATGCATGCACCGACGGTTGAAGTTCGTCCGTTGCGTCAGATGACCGGCGAAGCAGAGTTCAATGAGGTCTACTTCACCGATACCAGAATTCCGACCGCAGAGATGCTCGGCAAGCCTGGGGACGGCTGGCGCGTGAGCATCACAACCTTGATGAACGAGCGTGTTTCAATCGGTGGTGCTATTCCTCTGCGCGGTTCAGGCACCATTGGTATGGCAACTCGCCTTTGGTCATCGCTGTCGAGCGAGAGCAAGACGCCAGTTAACCGCGACGCATTGATGAAGGTTTGGATTCGGGCGGAGTTGTTGCGACTCACAAACATTCGCGCTTCACAAAACCGTCGGATGGGTGTACCTGGCCCTGAAGGTTCCATTGCAAAAATGGAGCACGCGAACGTAAACAAAGACATTTACGAATTGTGC
>JAFMEI010000133.1 GCA_017856815.1 Ilumatobacteraceae bacterium | reverse complement strand
TTCGCTCGCTAGCGGCCTCACATCGCTTCTCACTGAACCAGGAACCGAAGTTGGTCGAGTTACTGATGAAGACGGTGTGGTTCACATCGTGGAAATCATCGATGATTCTGGGCGCGTATCCGAGATCCAGCACCTCATGGCGAGCGCACCAACCGTCATCGCCGATGGCCATCATCGCTATGCAGTGAGTCGCACATACCGTGATGAACAACGCGCGGCCAATGGCAGCAAAGACGCCGACTACACACTCGCATATGTAGCTGAACTCAACGAAGAACAACTCAATGTGGCGGCCATTCACCGGTTATACAGCGCAATTGATCATGACTCCATGCGCAAAGCATTGAGTGCGAGTTTTGACCTCCAGGAAATTGAGACAGTTAGCCAAAGCACGCTTGCTGAAATGGAGTCACGCAATGCAATGTGCCTTGTCCACCCGAATGGATCCGGCACGCTACTCATTGAAAAGCCTGGAGTCTTCGCGAATGTACGAAACCTCGATGGGGCCAAACTCGAACATGCTCTCGCCCAGACCGCACACGAGTTGACATACCAGCACGGAGTAACCGAGGTTTTGCATGAGTTACGCAACGGGCGAGGCACCTGTGCGATCTTGATCAAACCCGTAACGGTTGCGGAAATTCAACGCACCGCAGACGAAGGACTCCTGATGCCACCGAAATCAACCTTCTTCACACCCAAGCTTCTAACTGGGCTTGTGTTTCGTCCGCTCGACTGAGTCAGCCCCAGTCACTCCAGTCGTCAAAGTCTTCGATCGGGATTCCATCGATCGTTCCCCAGACCTCCATCTCAGCAATCTGCTTTTCGTTCAAGGGATAATCCTGGCCATTTAGCATCATGCGCTGCACACCTGGCTCTGGGTATCGCCCCGCCGTATAAGACACCGGGCTCCCCAAAAAGTCGGGATCGAAGTTGCTGCCAATGAGCGCTGATGGAACGAATCCAAATCGCGGCAACACCGGCAAGCGACCAAAAGCGTCGGCGCTTGGCTGGCCGTGAGTCACATTTTGTAGCCACTCGCGGTATTGGGCTTTACGCCAGCGACGATAATCCCACCAAAAGATAAGTGCGATCAGCGGCACGCCAATGAGGATGACACAAGCGATTGCCATACCGATTACCTCGGTGGCATCTGCAAAGACAATTGTCAACATCGAAGCAATAATGCCCGATGGGTGTGACACCGTGGGTCAGGCGATGGTTATTGATTTATCCAGGTAAACATCCTGGATTGCGTTCAGCAGTGCAACGCCTTCAGCCATCGGTCGCTGGAAGGCCTTACGACCAGAAATTAGACCTTGTCCACCTGCGCGCTTGTTAATTACCGCCGTCTTTACTGCCGCTGCAAGATCGCCAGCACCTTTACTCTCGCCGCCAGAATTGATGAGGCCAATTCGACCCATGTAGCAGTTTGCAACTTGCCAACGAGCGAGGTCGATTGGATGATCCGTGGTCAATGATTCGTAAACCTTTGGACTGGTTTTGCCATAACCACTCAATGCGTTGTATCCACCATTGTTTTCAGGCAACTTTTGCTTAATGATGTCAGCTTCAATGGTCACACCAATGTGGTTGGCCTGAGCCGTCAGGTCGGCAGCAACGTGGTAATCCACGCCATCTTTTTTAAACTCGTTATTGCGCAGGTAGCACCACAACACGGTGAACATTCCAAGATCGTGGGCTTCTTTAAATGCTGCAGCAACTTCTTGAATTTGCCGAGTCGATTCAGGCGACCCGAAATAGATAGTGGCCCCTACACCTGCTGCACCAAGATCAAAAGCCTGCTTCACGGAGCCAAACATGACCTGATCAAAGCGATTGGGATAGGTCATGAGCTCGTTGTGATTGATCTTCACTATGAACGGAATCCGATGTGCATAACGACGGCTAACAGCACCAAGAACGCCATAAGTTGTGGCCACTGCGTTGCAACCACCCTCAAGGGCTAACTCGCAAATATTCGCCGGATCAAAGTAAGCGGGATTTGGAGCAAAACTCGCAGCACCCGAGTGCTCAATTCCTTGGTCCACCGGAAGAATAGAAACGTAGCCTGTGCCCGCCAACCGGCCGCTGTTGTACAACGAACCAAGACTGCGCAAAACCTGCGGGCTGCGATCCGTTGCTGAGAACACACGATCAACGAAGTCGCCTCCAGGCAACGTAATGTCACTTGCCTTGATGCCGTTACATGTGTGACCCAAGAGGCTCTTTGCTTCGTCTCCAAGCAGCGCAGAAACGTCCACTTCGGCTCCTAACTATTCGACCAACTCCCGGCGAAACCGAGAAACTTCTAGCAGCGAGGTTAGTGGTCGCCACGCAGGTGCTGGATCTTTTACAGACCCTCAAGAACTTGTATAACGCCAGAAAGTGCCTTTGTGCGGGCTGAGCGAGCTCGAGCCCCAAAAACCTGCTTGGCCACTACCTCAGTCCGCGAAGTGACTCGCCCACCGGTGGCAAAGAAACGCATGTGTACATGCCCGACGATGGTGACTTCATCTCCTGCACCAAGAGAGGCACCAAGGGCCTCTCGACACACCACCGGAGTCTTGACTTGACGACCATCTAGGTACGAAGCGACGATGAATTCGCGTACAAATTCGCCATCACCCAACTCCCTCAGCGTTGGTTCCTGCTTCACGACCCCTTCAACAACAACCACGTTTAGGCCGTTGTTCTCATCGCCCTCAATTGACTTCTTGCTCTTGCCCATTTTTATCACCTTTTGTCTCATAAGCGTGAGAGAGGAAGTGTGACCATGTTGCGACACCCCTGATACAAGGTTTCAAAAAGCGATGTTTAGAAAACTTCAGCCGCCAAGGGAAGCTAGACGCTCGAGTACATCAACGAAATCGGCATCGTTTTCGTAGACCCAACTGAAATACTTGCGCGCATTAATGACATCGCCACTACGGTCATAAAGATCGGCAAGGAAATACCATTCCCGCAGGTGGTAGTCGCGCACCGGTTTCACCTTGCGTCCCGACTTTTCCATCAGCGCCAGCGCGGCGGGCAAATCACCCTGGTCGGCTTTGGTCCCCGCCAGCACGATTCGACCCTCAGCCATGATTTCGGGATGCGGAGATTCTTCTCCAAGTATTTTCCATAACTGAGTAACCCGATCATGATCGCCGAGAGCGCGATAACAATCCATCAGCACGGGTATGTGTTCAACTGCATCTGGCATCGAGGCAAGAGCAATTTCGAGTTCTGCTGCTGCTTTTTTCCATTCACGCGAGCGATAGCGAATAAGACCCATCAATTCATGTGCGCATGGAGCACTTAGGGCTTCCCTCCCCATCGCCAAGAGCAAGCGTCGTGCGTCGTCAACCCGATCGCGGTCAAATGCAATTGTTGCTTCCGCGAACTGCTCCGCCATTCGAGTTGCACGCCGCGGCCCCACCGCAGCGACAAACTGCGAATGCACATCGTTGGCAACTTTGCGCGCCTTCTTGCGATCAGGCGACGTGGTCGGTTTGCTCGGCTTACGCGCTCCACGACCATCGACTTTGCCGCGTTTGACAGCACCTTTTGCCGCACCGCGCACCGGACCTTCATCAATCCAGCGTTCCTGCGATTGTTTCGGTGGCGTACTCGGACCCTCCTTCACGCGACGCTCACCGATGCGACGCTTGACCTCATCGCTTTTTCGTTGCGCATCGGTTCGCGTATCGGGGCGATCGTCATCACGGCGCGGGCGTCGATCATCATCGCGACGTGGGCGACGGTCATCATCACGGCGCGGGCGTCGATCATCATCACGGCGCGGACGATCCGATCCAGAACTACGTCCGCGGTCGTTACTGCGTCCCCCCGAGGAGGAACGCCCACCACCGGCGGGTCTGCCAGGACGCGACGAGCGCCCAGATCTGGAATCAGTCATTTGTCAATCCTAAGAATCATCGCCACTGCAGGGCGGGAAATGAAACGGCCCTCGTGGTGAAAACACACACGAGGGCCGTCCAATGCGAACTCTGGCGGCGACCTACTCTCCCAGGGGGTCTACCCCCAAGTACCATTGGCGCGGGCGGGCTTAACTGCCGTGTTCGGGATGGGAACGGGTGTGACACCGCCGCCATGGCCACCAGAAATTAGTTGTCAATGTGGGATCTCCCACGAAGACTCCAGAGCAAGCACGAGCTTTGTTCAAAATCAAGCCCTCGGCCGATTAGTACCGGTCAGCTGGCGCGTTACCGCGTTTACACTTCCGGCCTATCAACGTGGTGGTCTAGCCACGGGCCTTACTGCGTTGACCGCATGGGAGTGCTCATCTTGGAACGGGTTTCCCACTTAGATGCTTTCAGCGGTTATCCCTTCCGTA
>JAFMEI010000132.1 GCA_017856815.1 Ilumatobacteraceae bacterium | reverse complement strand
GCAGCGCAGGTAACTGCGCAACGTGTTTGCAGTCAGCGTGTAACGCGTGCAAGCCCTTCTTGTACAACGGTGACTACGAGTTTTCCCTCGCGGTTGTAGATCGATCCGCGTGCTAACGCCCGTGAGTTCGAAGTGGAGATGCTGACCTGGTCATAAAGCAGCCACTCGTCGGCTCTGAATGGCTGATGGAACCACATTGCGTGGTCAAGGCTCGCGAGTTGCACGGACTGATCATTCCAGCCATAGCCAAGTGGAAGAACTGCAGTGTCAAGCAGTGTCATGTCGCTTGCGTAGGTGACAATGCAGGCGTGCATCACCGGATCAAAGGGAAGTAGCCCATCGGCACGAAACCAAACTTGTTGCCGATATCCGGGTTGACCGCTACGAGTGATGGGGTCACCAGTTATGTATCGCAGGTCAATTGGCCGTGGACGGTTATAAATCTCGCCGATCATCTTCTTATACGGCTCCATCCGTGATTTGAAGTCAGGCAGAGTGTCGGGGTCCGGCAGGTCGTCAGGCATTGGTGGCTGAGTTTCTGGTCCAGTTTCAATCTCTTGGAATGAAGCCTGAAGGTTGAAAATTGCTTGACCGTGTTGGATTGCGACCACGCGTCGAGTTGTGAATGATCGACCATCACGAATGCGGTCTACGTCGTAGAGAATCGGCACTGTTGGATCGCCCGGCCGCAGGAAGTATGCATGCAGTGAGTGGACTTGTCGCGGAGCGCCATCAAGTGTGCGTGAGGCGGCAACTACCGCTTGGCCAGCCACCTGTCCACCGAATACGCGCTGCCGGTTCTCGTCGGGCGAGCGACCACGAAACATGTTCACTTCAATTGCTTCGAGATCGAGTAGGCCCACCAGGTCGTCGAGAGCGGCTTGATTTGCGTAGGCAGACATGGCTTCTATGTTGTCACGCGAGGGACTCGTCAGTACGGGCATGTGTCCGTATAGGGTGCAAACGTGGATGCTCGTACTCGTGCCATTGCGTTGGCGACCAAGGGTTTTATGCCCGAGAACGAGGGTGATGCTCTTGCAGATTGGGCAATACGCGCGGCTCAACTAGTGGCAGGTGCGCCAATGCTCGAGGTTGGTTCATACTGTGGCCGTTCAACTGTTTGGCTCGGAGATGCAGCTCGCAGCGTTAATCGTGTGGTGTTTGCAGTGGATCACCATCGAGGCTCGGAAGAGAATCAAGCTGGATGGGAATGGCACGACTCGGAAGTTGTCGATGCGGCAACCGGGAAGATGGATACGCTCCCATTTTTTCGTCGCGCAATCCATGAAGCTGGGCTTGAAGATCATGTCATCGCCGTTGTTGGAAAATCACCGAACGTAGCTCGCGTTTGGACCACACCTTTGAGCTTCTTATTCATTGATGGTGGGCACGGAGTTGAACCAGCACGTGACGACTATCAACTGTGGACTCCGCATGTTGCCGCCAATGGAATTCTGGCAATACATGACGTGTTTCCTGATCCCAAAGATGGTGGGCGTCCACCGCATGACGAGATCTACCTTCCGGCTATCCAGTCCGGTCTGTTTACAGAAGTCGGCGTGGAAGGCTCGCTACGACTTCTTCAGCGCAAAGGCTGACTCAGTCTGTAGCGGGTGATCATCAGCCCAGAACAAACGACTCGCAACTGTGTTGCCGGCGATTGAATCAGCGGCGAGTATTACTGCCGCTGATGTGTACGCACTGCGTTCGCCGACTGGGAACTTAATCATCTGCGGATAGACGATTCCGGTCCAGTACGCCCCATCGACATCGCGATGGGGTCGCGTGCATTCAAGGAGTTCGCGTGCGCGCTCCATGTCGCCAATAGCGGCATAGGAAAGTGCGCACTCAGCCGTTTCTGCGGCCGTGACCCAGGGTTCATCGTGCACGCAGCGAACTCCTTTTCCAGGCATCACGAACTCATCCCACCTAGAGGCGAGCATCCGTTCGGCTTCAAAGCCAGTTACAACTCCACAGAGAACGGGGTAGTACCAGTCCATGGCCCAGCGGACCTTGGGTTCGAATACTTGTGGACGGTCACGGATTGCGTCTTCAAGAAGTCGGTGCGCTCGAGACCAAGATTCGTGGTCTTCATCAAGCAAATCTGCAATATGAATCGCACAACGCAACGAATGAGCGATCGAAGAACTTCCCGTAAGTAGCGCAAAATCCCATGGGCGCTCACCTGGGTGTTGTGCCCAAAGAATTGTTCCATCGGGTCGGGCCATCGAAAGCACGAAGTCGATTGCTTTACGCACTGGCTGCCACATGTATTCAACAAAGGCCCGGTCACTCGTATAAAGCCAATGGTGCCAAACACCAGCGGCAATATAGGCACAAACATTGGAGTCAATCTTGTGGTCGCTCACTGCACCACTAGGCATGTAGTAGTTGTGCCACCAGCCCTGCTCCGATTGTGTGGCAACAAGCCATTGGTATGCGTGCTCTGCTTGTGAGTTGAAACCCGCAACATCGAGGGCCATTGCGGTTTCAATGTGATTCCAAGGGTCACAGTGTCCGCCAACGAACCACGGAATCATTCCTGAGGGCTGCTGGAGTCCAACAATCGTGGCGACGGTCTCACACAACTCGTCAGCGCTCATGATGCCGGGAAGATGAGGAATCGTGCTCATGTAAGAGGCTTTCGTGAATACACAATGAGGCTCTTGCCCAACATCGGGCTCAGCACCCGTTCTGCCACTTTCATCGACTTTGGTTGTTTCACGATGTCCCACTCGAGAAACTTGCGATAGCGAGTGACCAATGGATGGTCATTGTTGGTGGGTCCAACTGCACATTTCAGCCACCAATATGGTGAGTGCAATGCATGGGCGTGATGGCTTCCATTGACACCGAGGCCCGCAGCAGAAAGTTTCGCCTTGAGTTCGGTGGCGGAATAGATGCGTACATGTCCGCCGACACTTTTTGGTGCGTGATATTCGTCCGAGAGCATCCAGTTGATTTTTTCGGGCCACCATGTGGGCACGGTAACGGTCAGTGAACCACCGGGCTTTAGGAGCCGCGTGAACTCAGCAATGGCCGACACATCGTCTTGGATGTGTTCAAGAACTTCAGACGTGACGATGTGATCAAACGATTCATCATCAAATGGAAGCCGTGTGGCGTCTCCTTGAAGACTGGCCACAAACTTGTCACGGGTGATTTCACCGGCTTCAAGCATTGCGCCAAAAGTATTGCGTGTGATGCGGACTTCATCTTCGGCGTAGTCAAGTGCAACAACTCGTGCGCCACGGCGCGCCGCCTCAAATGCGTGACGACCAAAGCCCACGCCAGCGTCAAGCAACAAGTCACCTGGCTTGATGCCGAGTCGATCAAATCTCACTGTCAACATGGAATTAGCGTCCGGATTTCAGCCGCTCCGTTTTACGGATGTTCTCGGGCATGGCAAGAACCTCTCGGTACTGTTCGACTGTGAGCTCCGCACAGTGGCGCCAACTCCAGCGTTCAATCACGCGCTGGCGACCCGCAGCTCCAACCCGACTCCGAAGCTCGGCATTATCGAGTCCGCGCCGAATGGTGGCCGCGAGAGCTTCAGCGTCGCCAGCTGGACACGAGAGCACCGTCTCGCCGTCGGTACCAGTGACCTCAGGCAATGCGCCACCATCGGTGGCGACTAGACAAGTGCCTGTGCACATGGCTTCGATCGCAGGAAGACTAAATCCCTCATAGAGGCTGGGCACGACTGCGAGCTCTGACTCCGCATACAACTCAACAATGCGCTCGTCGGTCACTCCGCTCACAAAACTCACATTGTTTGTAAGCCCGAGAGAGTCAATTAGATCAAGGCTCTTTCCCGTCTTTGGTTTGCCGATAATCGTGAGGTGCACGTCGCGCTCAGTTCGAAGCTTGGCCATAGCTTCAAGCAGATACGAAAGACCTTTTAGCGCTACGTCGGCAGATGCCGTGGTGATCAATCGCCCAGGTTGACGCGCAATATTGGGTTGTGGCTTAAACAAGTCGGGGTCAACCCCAACAGGGACAAGACGCATGCGATCAAGATCAACTTTCATATCTTCATGAATGTCTTTGATCGAGTTTTCACTCACCACCACTATTCGCGGCATGCGGCTCGCCACCCGACCCTGCATCTTTACGAATGAATACCAACGACCGATAGACCAACGCTTAAACCAATTTGGTGCATGACTCATCTCGAGTTCACGATCTTTGGTGATGGGGTGGTGCAGCGTGACGATGGTGGGGATGAACTTGTTGACTTCCAAAATTCCATAGCCGAGACATTGATTGTCATGTACCAAATCAAATTCATGTCGACGCTTACGAAGCTCTTTGCGAGCACGGGCACTAAAGGCCAACGGTTCGCTAAATGTTCCAGTTGAGAATTG
>JAFMEI010000131.1 GCA_017856815.1 Ilumatobacteraceae bacterium | reverse complement strand
GGCAAAACCGCCACGCACGTAAAAGCTGGCTTGTTCCACACATGCGCAGTTCTCTCTGACGGTTCTGGCACCTGTTGGGGTGACAGCGGAGGTGGACAGATTGGCAACTATTCCAACACCTACAGCAATGTGGCGGTGTCCCTTGTGTGGCCATCGCAAGCAGCGAACACATCAGTGCCATCCGTGTCAGGCACCGCACGAACAGGGGAAACGTTGACTGCGAGTGATGGCACTTGGACTGGCGTGCCCACGCCCGAGTTCACATATCAGTGGTATGCGTGCACGACTGAAGTGACATCAGCAACGCAAACCGTCCCCGACACATGCACTACAACAAGCGGTACCACCGACTCACTTGATCTCACCTCTACACACGCAGGCAAATACATCGCAGTCAAAGTCACCGGCACAAGCACTGGAACAGATCCAACCTCATGGCTCTCGGCAAGCACAACATCTCAGGTGAAGATGCAAGCTGAGAACACTTCAGCACCGACACTGTCTGGCACTGCTCGCACTGGGCAAACACTGATAGCTGGCGATGGCACGTGGACCGGGTCGCCTGCACCTGAGTTCACATATCAGTGGTATGCGTGCACAGCCGTGGTGTCTTCTGCGACACAAACTGTCCCCGACACATGCACTACAACAAGCGGTACTAACAGCACTTTGTCATTGACCTCTACACATGCAGGCAAATACATCGCAGTCAAAGTCACCGGCACAAGCACTGGAACAGATCCAACCTCATGGCTCTCGGCAAGCACAACATCTCAGGTGAAGATGCAAGCCAGCGCTACCGTGAAACCAACTTTGGCCGGCACTGCCAAAGTCAGGCGGTCACTCACTGCAAACCCCGGCACCTGGACCGGCTTCCCCACTCCTACCTATTCGTACAAGTGGTATGCGTGCACATCAAAGATCGCAAGCCCGACTCGAAATGTGCCGAGATCGTGCCAGCTCATCAGCGGCGCAACATCAAGAACTTTCAAACTGACAGTCACCCAAAAGGGCAAATACATCGCAGTGCGAGTGACCGGCACCAGTGCAGGTACCACGGGCGCGAGTTGGCTATCGAAAACCACCACAGCAAAAGTGAGTTAATTACACAGCGCTTGACAAATTCAAAAGGCGAAGGTCATCAAGTCGCGCCCAACGGTGACACGGCCCGTGTAGCCACCTTGGCGAACATCTGATTCAAACTTTGATTCTTGTGATTCATCAGATGGATTTGGAATTAAGTGCGTCAACACGAGGTGAGGGACTTCGTATTCAGCGGCCAGCCGTCCGATCTCAACGGTGTCTGCGTGATAATCAAAGATCGTTTCAAACGGAGTGTCCTTGATTGACGCGGCCATTGCGGTACGACGACACGCTTCATGAATAACTATCTGTGCCCCTTTTGCTAGTTCAAAAACCTCGCGACATGCACGTGTATCACCAGAAATCACGACTGAACCATCTGGGGTGTCAACGCGATACGCGACCGCATCCCGTACCGGCTCATGCCGCACGCCAATCGCTGACACAATCACTTTGCGGTCTTGCGATTCCCAAACAACTGTCGGCTCATTGGGTGCATCAAACGACACAACTTCAATCTTTGGCGGCTCCACATCCACATGCTCCATCCGTACATGAATGTCATCTACAAAGGGATCGAACATATGGTCAACGAATTCTTTCGCCGGTCCATTCGGCGTAACAATCAACAATGGGCCCGTAGTTTTCAATCGCTGCATAATCCAGCGTGTCATTGCTACGTCCGGCAGATCGATTACATGATCACTGTGGTAGTGGGTCACAAACTGTGCCGTCACGTCAAGTGGTGTTACCCCAGCTTCTGTAATTCGCATCACAGTGCCACGGCCAGCATCAAACTGCAGAGCGATATCGCCGCTTCGCACTAATACACCAGCACCGGCACGGCCTGGCGCCGGATGCGGAACTCCGGTTCCAGTGAGGATTACGGTCGAACGAGTCATTGTGCTTCAACCACTAAGGTGCGACAACTGTTTCCAACAGGGCATTTAGGTAAATCTTCTTCCACTCATCGCGATTCACTGTGTTCGGGCCGAGCTCAATGATGGTAAGCCCCGTGACTACGCCAAGATGCCATGCGCTGACGGCTTTTGCATCAATCTCTGGTCGGATCCAGCCTTGCGCGCGCGCATAGTCAAGCGTGGTCACTTGGGCTTCAAAGACCTTTTCTTGCGCTTCCATAATCGCGGCACGTAACGCTGGCCGCGCATATGACGACCCAAGCACATTCAAGCGCACCATGCGGGCATGTGCTCGCTCCGGACGCATCACATAATCAAGCATCTGCACGAGCAGTGCCCTGAAATCTTCTTTTGACTTACAAGAGCGAACACCACTATCCCAAAGTTGGAAAACATCTTGAATCGAGTCTGTGTACCGCTTTGCCTGAGCCTCAGAAACCAGACCATCGCGACTTCCGAAGTAGTGATAGAGCGAAGTGACTGCGATATCTGCCTCACGACAGATTTCCTTGGCTTTCACTGCGACTTCGCCACCTTGCTCAATTGCCTCAATAGCAAGTCGCAGGAGATAGTCCCTTGTGGTTTCGTCACCCTTGTATTTCACTAAGAGAAAATTAGTTGGATTCAGCCTGAGAAGTGGATTCCGAGGCTGGCGACTAATCGCCCTGAAGTAGCCTTATCGGGTGTTCTTGAGGGGGAAACAGAGCGTAATTGTTGGGCTTGCGGGGGCGATTGCCCTCGTGTCCACAAGTTGTAGCGGTAGTTCTCCAACGACTCGGCTCGTGATTCGAGGGGCCGACGACGTACAGGTGATGACTCCCGAAGAAGTCGCGGCGGCAAAGGCTGCAACTGGAGAGGTCTCCACCGATGGCGGTGCCTCAGGCACAACAATTCCGTTGAATGAAGACAATCGTCCACCAGAAGTGAAGCTCTTCTCGGCGTACCAAAAGTTCACGGACTGCTTGACCGCAGATGGATACAAGATTGAGGGAAATCTGCAGGATCCAAATAATCCGGCACTTCAAGATCCTGATTACGTGGCATCACTTCAAAAATGTGCGGCACGAAGCGACATCCTTGGCGCACTTCGTGCATCGCAAGAAGCACAAGCAAAGCTCACCCCCGCTGAAGTGCAGGAAAGAAATGAAGATTTCAAAAAGATCTCAGACTGCTTGAAGAAGCGTGGTTGGACCGTCGAAACCACCGTTGGCGACAACGGGATCATTCAACCTCGGGTGTTTGCTTCCCCGGATGGTGGAATCAACGACCGCGATATTGAACAATGCATTACTGAAACCGGAATTAACAGCGAGTAGGACATGAAACTTCCTTCAATTAACAAAATTTCTCTACCTGGTGTCGGTGGCAAAAAGCTGCTGGCCACAATGGCTGCTGTTGTTGTAGTTGTTGCTGCTGTACTAGTTGGAAAATCGCTTGGTGGTGAGTCCAGTGGCGGCACCAATGATCTACTCATCATTCCGCGCTCTGTCGAAAAGCGGTCTCTTGAAGACATCCTCAACGTGTCTGGAGAGGTGCGCCGTGACGAAACCAAAAAGATCAACTCACCAGTTGATGGACAAATCAGCGACGTAGCAGTTGAAGATGGCGACACCGTCAATGTTGGTAACACAATTTTCTCCCTCAATGGTCGTGCATCAGTAGCAGTACCTGGAGAATTCGCGTTTTACCGCTCGTTAGATGTAGGCGATGTTGGCCCTGATGTCACACAACTTGAGCGAATTCTTGTCGCTGCCGGAACTGTGCTTACCCGCGCAGACGATCTCTATACCGAAGAAACGCGCGCTGCCCTTGCCCAATGGCAACAGATCCACGATTATCCAGCCGCCGTGCCATCCGATGAAAAAACCATCACGGTGTCGTTGGGCCAAAATCAGGCCGGATATTCGATCGGTAGCTACAACTCCATTGCTTACGTGATCACCCCAGCTGCATCAAGCACTTCAAGTAATTCTTGGGCCGAACCTTCGGGGATCTCCGTTGGCATGCGCACGATGACTACGACTCCGGTGATCAACATCACTTCAAGTACGTCAAGTGCCACCGAAGGTGGGTCCGTAACTTGGACAATCACAGCCGACCCCGCACCGTCGGCTGACCTAACGGTGAACCTCCAAATTCAGGGCTCTGCGACCGGTGGTGCGCGTACAGATTCGTCGCGCGGAGACGACTACAACCAGATTCGGGATTCAATCGTGATTCCAGCGGGCCAAACTTCGGTAGTTATTACCCGCTCAATTTTTACTGATCGCGTGATTGAAGATGAAGAAGACATTGAGGTTTCAGTCCAACAGCAGTCAGTCGGTAGTTCAAATGAGGCATATACGCTCGGCAACTCCACATCAGCGCGAGTTGTTATTCCGGAAAAT
>JAFMEI010000130.1 GCA_017856815.1 Ilumatobacteraceae bacterium | reverse complement strand
TTGATGGTCGAGAACGACCTCAGGATTGAATCGTCGCGCAATAGTCGCTGACTCGCGGATCAGCCCTCCAAGGGCTGTTCACCAAAAGCTTCAATGATGCTTTCTTCGTCAACCGTTGCACCACTGCGTAGCCGTGCTCGGAGAGCAAACCAGAAAATCGCGAGTGCGATACAAGAGGCACTGACCAGTCCAAGCTCTACGCGCAGGTAGAGATCGTCGGACGAGTATGCAGTTACGACAACAAATGTGAGCATGCTCGACACCCACCCGAGCGCTACCCAGGCGTGACCGTGAAGCGCAATCACTGCCTGCGCAGTTGCCAATGCAATCATGTAAATCCCGCTACCAACTGCAAGCAGTGTGAGTGTCCTGCGATCAAGTCCGCCGTCATACATGACCTCAAGAATCTTTGGGCCCACTGCGTAAGAACCAATGATGCCAATTACTGCCACGCCAAGTACCACGTACATCAGTTTCTTGAACCCAGATCGAAATTCAACCATGTTGTTGACAGCGGCGAGTCGCGCCAGGCGGGGCAGAAGTGCTGCCTGGACGGCTTGAAACAAGAAAAGTGGAATTCGTGAGAGCAATACACCATTGCCGAACTTGGTCACCGCATCCGCTTGATTGGAGTCCGCAAGTATGTCAACTGCAATCGGCCCCGCATTCACCAAGGCGCCAGCAACTATCGCTCCGACTAGCAGCCACCCAAGGTTCGGCGTGACTTCTTTCCAAGACGCTGATGGACCATCGTCGGTTCGTAGGTTGCCCTGACTGCCAGTGATAATCACACCAACCAACGGTGCTAGCGCCACGACAAAGGCGTAAGGGATCAATGACTCAACACCGGCTTGCCACAAAACGATGCAACCGATGATGCGAGTAAGACCGTCGGCCCCCATGATCACGCCGTAAGAAGCAAAGCGCTCACTTCCAGAGCAAATACCGCGCGAAAGGTGCGCGGGCGCATAAGCGACAAAGCCGATGATCAGTGCGAGCGTGACTACTGCATTTTTCTCAAAGAATTCCGAATTCAGCCATGGCGAAGCCACAACCAAAACGAGAGTGATCAACACAGCAAGCGCAATGGTGAGAGGTATCACACGTTTGATTACGGGTCGGCTTCCCTGACCAAGCGCGCGCCGATGTGCGAGTGCGCGCCCCACCTCTTGTTCGATAGGTCCGAAAAATCCCGGTGCGAGTGCGAATGTGGCGAACCAAAGTGCAACTATCGGCTTAAAGCCTTCTTGGCCGAGTGCTTGTTGTCCTACTTTGAAGAACGCATAGCTCGCTAGACCGTTTATTAAGAGCCCTCCACCGATACTGAATGTGCCGTCGGGCAACGGCATCCGACTCAGAGTGTCGCTAAGGCGCGTTGAGCGTTGATTGGAAGTGGAACTCTTCAAGCGAAAAGAGGCTAGTCACAGCGATTCATGAAGTGTTGGAGTTTGTCGCTACAAGTTTTGGCATTGTCGCGAACAAACTTCGCACCATACACAGCAACGCCGAAACCCTTTGCCGCAACAACCTGGGCGTCCTTCAGAGCCTTTTCAGGTATGAATTTGCGGATATCTGCATTGGTGAGGTCCACAGATCCAAGGCTATCTCTGCCAACCGAGTTTGAGGTCACCACGACTAGCCTTGAACGATCGTGGATGACGGCAATATTGCAGCCCCATCGGTCGTGCTGGCTATGGCCGTGCACGACCCTGGCGACCCGGCCTCGGGCTGGTTCGCCGAAGTGCTGAACTCAATTGCTGCCCAGGACTACCCGTCTTTGCAGGCCTTGTTCCTTGTCTCGGACGGAGAGTGGGCTGCCCCCGTCACTTCCGCTATCGAGAAGGTCCTGCCAACGGCAATCGTACGCACCGTCGCTGCGGGGGCGAGTTTTGGCACGGTTGTAAATCAGGTGTTGAAAGTCGTTGAAGGGGACAACGGTTTCTTTCTCCTGATGCATGATGACGTCGCACTTGAGCCAGGTGCTGTTCATGAGTTGGTGCTTGAGTTGTATCGCTCAAATGCTGGTGTTGTTGGACCAAAGATTGTTGACTGGGATGACCGATCTCTGTTGCAACACGTTGGCTTTGCGATGGATGCCACCGGCGAGCTTGACCCAGTAATTGAAATTGGTGAGCGGGATCAGGAACAACACGACGCAGTTGCTGACGTTTTTGTTCTGCCATCAGCTTGTCTGCTTGTACGAGCCGATTTGTTTCGTGAACTCGGTGGCTATTCAAACGAGATTGAGTTCATTGGCGATGATGTTGATCTTTGCTGGCGCGCACACTTGACTGGCGCGCGCGTGGTCGTCGTGCCGACTGCACGAGTACGCCATCGAGAGAAACTCGGCGAGAGAGCGGAGAACCTCCGTCGTGATCGACTAGAAGCCAGAAATCGTGTTGACACCGTTGCATCGCTCACAGGGCGTTTGCGTCTGCCCGGCATTTTGCTGCGTATGTTCTTTGCTGCGCTCGTGGGGTTGTCAATCGGTGTTTTCACCGGTCAATCTCGACGCCCGAGATTGACACTTGGTGCATTATTCACTTTGCCATTGCGTCTGCGAAGGGTCGTGCGCCGCCGTAAAGCCCTGAAAGTTCACAGGCGCGTTCCAGACCGCGAGATTAAGCATTTGCAATTGCGTGGGTTCGCAAGGTGGCGAGTGTTCATTCGTCATCGTGTCGCGATGGGGCATACCGATTTTTCTATCAGTGGTTTAGGTGACCTAGCAGGCGAAGTGCAGCAGCGTCGTCAAGCAGAAGTACGTGCACAACCACGTTCGGTTACCACGATGTGGATTGTTTTGGCAGCACTGCTGGTGTTGGGGTCGCGTGGCCTGATCGCAAATGGAGTTTCCGCAATTGGTCAGTTCCAGCCCTTTGGCGGTGGGCCAAGGTATCTGTTGCGTGAACACATAAGTGGCTGGTGGCCGTCAGGTTTTGGGGCCACCGCTTTTAGCCCTACGGCGATTCTTATGATCGCTGTGTCCGGTGTTGTTGCCCTCGGGCGCATGGCGTTGCTGCACACAGCAACCGTGGTCGGTTTGTTGCTTATCGGCCCGATTGGAATGTGGAATCTGTCGCGCTCATTTGGTGAGTACAAGTCACGTGTGGCGGCCACGATCGTGTACGCAGCAGTGCCGCTTCCATATGCTGCGATTGCTTCGGGGCAGTGGAACGTGCTCACAGTGTGGGCGGCGCTTCCAGTGATTGTTTTCTACTCGCAGCAGGAACGAAATTCACGCAACACGTTGAAAGTTGCAATTGTGATTGCCACTCTTGCTGCATTCGTGCCCGTTGCCGCCGTGCTGCTGGCTGTGGGATTCATTGTGTGGGCTGCGGTTGGGAGTCTCGCTGGGTCGTCGTCTGGGGAGTCCGCCAACTACCTGCGCTTTGCATCAATTGCTGTGATGGCGCCGCTGGTGCTGCTCGCGCCATGGAGCCTTCGTTATTTCTCGACCGATGCGTGGCCACTCGTTAACAACGGCGTGTCTGGTGGGGCTGAGATGGGCGTGGCACAACTTGCTCGATTCGGAATCGGGAAAAGTGTTTTTGGAAGCCTCTCCTGGGGCTTTTACCTGCCACTACTCGCGGCAGTGCTCATTCCAACTGGTCGACGCTTCATCTGGTCCGCAAAAGCTGCCTGGTGGGTGCTCATATTTGGAGCTGTTGCAGTGGCGTCAGATGCAGGTTTGTTGAAGGGCTGGCTGCCAGATGCTGAGTTGATGTTGCCATTCGTTGCATTTGGGCTCGCAGTGGCGGCGGCTGTCGCTTTCAGTGTTGCCGCAGCTGATGTGCGACGTGCACGCCTTGGTTGGCGTCAACCAGTTGCTGCATTGGCAGTCATTGGCGTGATTGTTGGGTCAGTGCCGTTGCTGGTTAATTCCTTCAATGGTCGCTGGAATCAGCGATCGGTATCAATCAACCAATTACTCGCGCAGATTCCCGACAACTCACCGCAGGGTGACTCACGTGTTCTTTACTTGGGAGACCCACGAGTAATTCCTGCAGGTGCATCCGCTCTCGACTCCACGACTAGTGCCGGCGAAGTTGCATTCGCTGTGGCCGATGATCGAGCGCTCGCAGTGCGCAACTATTGGTCGGCACCTTCGTCACTGGCGACTACTGCGGTGGAACTCGCCGTTGAGAAATTGCTGCAAGGGTCCACGCTTCGTGCTGGCCGCCTTTTAGCACCTCTGGGTATTCGGTACATCGTGGTGCCGATCATTGATGGTGGGCGCAGCACTCGCACATCACCGATTCCGGCTCCGGATGGGTTGCTCGAGAAGTTGTCATCGCAATTGGATCTGCGCCGTCGCTATCAGGCTTCCGACCTGGTGATTCTCGAGAATTCAGCGTGGCTCCCAGTCATGTCTCAGCTTGCAGAGCCGGCTCTGAGTGCGT
>JAFMEI010000129.1 GCA_017856815.1 Ilumatobacteraceae bacterium | reverse complement strand
AAGCGAAATCATCGACCTCGAAAAACAGCGCAAGTAAACCACGCCTCAGCCGGGTGCGGGAGCCGTAGTCGTTGGCGTAGAGCTGGGAGTTGTGCTTGAAGTTGGAGGCACACTTGAAGTTGTGGGCGGGATGGTCGTTGTCGTGGTCGTCGTTGTCGTGGTCGTCGTTGTGGATGGCACGAAGAATGGATTGTCGAAGTTTGGAGGTGGTGCAATCTGCCCGTAATCCTCGGGCTCTTTGATGCCATCAAATACATAGACGACATCGTTGTAATAGACCTTGGCTGGGAAGATCTCGGCGGTATACATCGGGATGCGAACGCAGCCATGTGAGGCGGGCTCTAGCGGCGTAAGGGTTGCTCCATGCACAGCGATCCCTCCATTGAAATAGACAGGATTGAACATCGTGCCAAGTGCGGCGTTTCTTGTACCTAAACGGCGGTTGTAGAAGAAGTACACGCCTGGTGGAGTAACGGAAGTGCCACAAATTCCTTTCTCGATCGGCAAAAGAGTGTCATTACCTGGCTCACCTGGGTCAATAACTACGACTTCGCACCACTGCTTGCCGTCGCCAGTGGAGATGTGAGTAATGAGCTCGGGTTTGTTTTTCCAAAACACGATCATCACTTGTTCCGGCAGGTAGATCTCAGTGTGGTTGTCGTTGGGGAGTTTCCGTCGTGGCTCGATTGTGATCTCGCGTTGCATCTGTTCCCACATAGCTGGAGTGAACTCACTGATGACTTCCGTGCGTCCAACTCCCAAGACCAATTTTTGATACGCCCAAAGCGCCTTTTCGGTGAGTACTCCAAACTCGCCATCAATTGGGCCAGGGACGAAAGCGAGCTCTTGCAATCGCAGTTGAAGGCGGCGCACGTCTGGCCCCTTTGACCCAAGTTTTAGAACCCGTGTTAGAGGCACGGTTGATCGGGGCACTTTGGTTTCTTCAACGGTCACCTCTGGTCCAGATTTGGCGTCATCACCACGGTTAACAACGAGGGTGACAAGAAGGATTGTGGCAAGCACAAGACCGGCAATCGCCGCGGGCAACCAAACACGCAGCGTGTCGTAGGTGGACTTTGCTGGCGTGACATCGTCATCATTTTCCGGGCGCAGAATTCCCGCACTGGGGGTCAGGTGGAAGAACTCAAACTCCTCGCGCGATTCGTCTTCATGCGGGGGCATGCCGTTATTTGTCATCGAACGCGCTCCATAACAGTCGCTCAACGCTACCCTTCCAGCAGTGAGATTGTTTAGGCGCCTCAACCAACCACTTTCTAACGTCTGGTCGTGGATTGTGGTCGCCATGTGGGTCGGGGTCTTGGCGGCTCAGAGTTTCGTAGCTAATGCCAGCGACCGAACCGGCAAGCCAACCTGGTGGATCGATACCGCTGGATCTCTGCCCCTCTGGATTGCCTTCCTGCTTGGTGTCTTTGGTTCGGTTGCTGTTTTGTTCGTCCGTTTTTGGCAGCCAAAGTATGTGGCCATAACCCAGTTCTTGGCCGTAATCCTGCTTGCCATAAACGCAATCGTCGACACATCGCGCGCTCCTGGTGCTGCAGCAGTCGAATATCTAATTGCGCTTGCTGCATTACTGGGCTCGATTTCAACACTCGCGGGACTACCGTTGAACCATGTCCAAAGTGTTGACGTCGCTCCCGAAGGGTGAGCGAGTAGGGATCGCATTCTCTGGAGGGCTCGATACCTCTGCGGCGGTTGCCTGGATGAAAGAAAAAGGGGCGCTTCCCTACACCTACACAGCCGACTTGGGTCAGCCCGACGAGCCCGACCTAGACGGAGTTCCAGGTCGCGCACTTGAGTACGGAGCGGTTTCGGCGCGCTTGATCGACTGCCGCACCGAGCTCGTGCGAGAAGGCTTAATGGCGCTTCAATGCGGCGCGTTTCATATCGCCACCGCTGGCAAGACCTACTTCAACACCACGCCGCTCGGTCGCGCTGTGACGGGTACGTTGCTTGTGCGTGCCATGCATGAAGATGGTGTCGACATCTGGGGCGATGGATCGACCTACAAGGGCAATGACATTGAACGCTTCTACAGATACGGACTGCTTGTAAATCCAAAACTGCGAATTTACAAACCTTGGCTCGATCAGTCGTTCGTGACCGAACTCGGTGGACGCACCGAAATGAGTGAATTTCTCGTAGCGCGCAACCTTCCTTACCGCGACTCTAAAGAGAAGGCCTACTCAACTGACGCCAACATCTGGGGTGCCACGCACGAGGCAAAACTCCTAGAAGACCTAGACCAGGGGATGGACATCGTGGAGCCGATCATGGGCGTTGCGCACTACCGCGACTCCGTGAAAATCGAGCCCGAAGTGGTGACCATCCGATTCGTCGAGGGATGGCCAGTGGCACTGAATGGCAAGGAGTTTGCGTCACAAGTTGACCTTGTCAACGAAGCCAACACAATCGGTGGTCGCCACGGACTCGGCATGAGCGACCAGATCGAAAATCGCATCATCGAAGCCAAGAGCCGAGGAATTTATGAATCACCTGGTCTCGCGCTTTTGCACATCGCATACGAGCGCCTGGTGAGTGGAATCCACAATGAGAATTCAATTGAGAACTACAGAACCATGGGGCGCCGACTCGGCCGCTTGCTCTACGAAGGTCGCTGGTTTGATCCACAGTCACTAATGCTTCGTGAGCCACTTATGCGTTGGATTGGCAGTGCGGTAACGGGTGAAGTAACACTCCGGTTGCGTCGAGGTGATGACTACTCGATCCTGAATACCACGAGCCCGAATCTGACATATGCACCCGAGCGTCTGAGTATGGAACGAGTCGACGATGCAGAGTTCGGTCCACTTGACCGCATCGGTCAACTCACGATGCGCAATCTTGACATCACCGATACTCGAAACAAGCTTGATGTCTACAGATCAGCAGGCACTTTGGGTCCTGGTGGGCTACTCGAACTCGAGAACTAATTCAGCTTGCAAGAGCATGCATTAAAGCGGCCAAGAGCGCTGCACGTTTTGGCATTTCTTCCACGAGCACGTGTTCGGCTTCGCCGTGTGCTGAACCACCGACAGCACCCAAACCATCAAGTGTGGGTATGCCTGCTGCGGCGGTGAAGTTTCCGTCGCTGCCGCCACCAACTGCCACACCTTCAATTTGTCCAAGACCAAGTTCTTCAGCGCACCTTTGTGCCAGAGCAAAAAGGGAGTCGGATGTAGACGCCGGCATTGGTGGTCTGCCGATGCCCCCAAGTACATCAATTACACAACCTTCAACAGTTGGCGTGAGCTTCGCAATCGCATTCTCAATTCGCTCCTTCTCGCCAGACGCCTCGACCCGGACATCGACAAAAAGCCGTGCTTCGGCAGGCACCACGTTGTCCGCCGTTCCCGCCGACGCAACCGTCGGGGTGACCGTGGTACCAATTTCAGGTTTTGCAAGAGCAGCGATTACTGGAATCTGCGCGGCCATTTCAACAAGCGCATTGATGCCCTTCTCTGGCTCGAGCCCTGCGTGCGAAGCGCGTCCCGTGAAAACGAGTTCAAATGTTCCAGTCCCCTTACGGGCGGTCTTCAATGCTCCACCGTCGGCACTGGGTTCAAGTACAAGGACGTTGCCAGCTGAGTGTGCACGCTCCAACAAAAGTTCCTTAGACGACGCCGATCCAATTTCTTCATCCGAGGTGAATAAAACCTCCACGCTCGATCGCACGTGGTCATCAAGCACACTGATTGCATAAACAGCCTGAATGATCGCTGCTTTCATATCAAACACACCAGGACCAGTTGCTACGCCATTATCTAGACGAAATGGACGAACATCAATCGTCCCTTTTGGAAAGACGGTGTCGTAATGGCCAAGTATCAGCACTTTTGGTTCGACCCCACCCTGCCACCGCACATGAGGACCACGCATGGGGTCACCGGAGTCAACGATCTCTGCGGGTTTTCCTGTGACGCGTTCAAAAATCGCTGCAAGTGTTGATGCGCAAGCCCTTAATTCTGGAACCGACCGTGAGGGCGACTCATGAGTCACGAGCGAGTCGAGATCAGCCACCATTGCATCAAGACGCCCACTCAGATCTTTGACAGTGGCGCGGTCCATGCTTGACATCTCTCAAGTTTCTCACGCCATGCCGTCTCAATGGCCGCAAATATGCATGGCACCTAGAAAATAAGCATAAGTTGTTGCACGGGAGGCGCAAATGAAGAACAGATCATTTCGAACATTTGCTGTCGTAGCGATCCTCGTGGTGGCCGCATGCAGCGACAAAGACAATGTGGCTGACGACACATCTACAACCTCATCCACACCAGCCGAGGAGGGCGCACCAACGGGCGACGCTTTCTATCAGCCACCTTCGCCGCTACCCAACGGCAAGCCAGGCGACATCATTTGGAGCGATGCCGTAACGAGCCGCGATG
>JAFMEI010000128.1 GCA_017856815.1 Ilumatobacteraceae bacterium | reverse complement strand
AGCATCTTGCCGAACACTGCGATAATGCTCAACAGCAATGCGAGCCCGATGACATGCCATTTAGCCATTGCTCCGACATCAGTATTGATGCCGATGCTCACGAAAAACACCGGCACGAATACCGAAGCAACCGACCCAATGTCTCTTGCAATTCGATCGTGATTTGTGGTTCGGCTCAGGGCGAGACCAGCGACGAACGCTCCAATTATCGGAGCCAGCTTGCTTTCCATTGCAACTGTGGCGAAGAAAAATGTTGCTCCAATCGCGATCGTTGAAACTGTTCCTGCCGATCGGCTTTCACGGGCGATGAAATTCAGAATTCGTGGTACAACAAGCACCGCTAGCGCGCCAGCGATGACAAGGAACAAAAGCGCGCCACCCATCGTGCGAGCCACCGTGGTTGCATCCACGGAGCCCTGCTCCACCAAGCGCGTGACGACTGCGAGAATGATCAAGCCAAGGACATCATCAGCCACTGCGGCACCGAGCACTATTCGTGATTCGGTGGTGGACAAGGCGCGAAGATCGGCGAACACTCGGGCAGTGATGCCGACACTCGTGGCCGTGAGTGTTGCGCCGATGAACAAAGCAGTGTTTGAGCTTTCGCCCAACCCGAGCCCGGCGAGATAGCCAAGGCTCATTGGAACGGCAGCTCCGATCAGTGCCACGGTGACTGATGCTCGCCCGACTTTTCTCAGCTCGGCGAGATCCATTTCCATTCCGACCTGCAAGAGAAGAAGGATTACCCCAATTTCCGCGAGTAAGAACAACGAGTCGCTGTCACTTACAAGTGATATCACGGAAGGTCCGATGAGGATTCCGGCAACAATTTCACCGACTACTGCTGGAATACCGACGCGCTCAGCGAGTTCAGCAGCCAATTTGGCGACCACCAAAATGATCGCAAGGTCAAGAAGAATGCTCGCAAGGTCAAGCGAACTTGAAGCGGCGAACATCTTCTAATCCTATTTAGTGGTCTTGGAGTTGGGGCTTTGGATACATGTCAGTGCACCAGCCAAGTTGGGAGGGTCGATACCCAGTCCCTCCAAGACCGCTCAATCGGTCGCACTCAAGGGGGGGGTCGCCTCATCCGCCATATCGGTGACCCTAGAAACTCTGAATGTCGGCAATGTGAGGGAATTATGAATGATTGAAAACAAAAGTGCGCAAATTGTTACCTCTCGGTTTAGGTTTTCGGCCCTTTCCAAGTAAGACTTGGGGACGTGGAACTTGCATATGCCCCCCAAGACGAAGCTTTTCGCGCGGAGATCCGTGCATGGTTGAAGGAGAACTTGCCACAAGGCTGGTTTGACCCGAACTTCGAAATGAGCTCCGAAGAGCGCAAGAAGTTCAATGACGAATGGCCAGAGAAATTGTTCAAGGGCGGTTGGATCTGCGCCACCTGGCCAAAGGAATACGGCGGCAAAGGTTTGACCACGATGCAGGGTGTTGTTCTCTCTGAGGAGTTCGCGAACGCGCGGGCACCAATGCGAGCCGATTTCTTCGGTGACACTTTGGTTGGCCCAACTATTTTGCAGTGGGGTACTGAGGAACAAAAAAAGGAGTTCCTGCCAAAAATTCTGAGTGGACAGATGCGCTGGTGTCAGGGCTTCAGTGAGCCGAACAGTGGTAGCGACCTAGCGAGTTTGAAGACCAGCGCGATTCTCGACGGCGACGAATGGGTGATCAATGGTCAGAAAGTCTGGACCACTCAAGGTCACCATGCGAACTACTGCTTCTTGCTGACACGCACTGATCCCGATGCGCCAAAGCACAAAGGCATTTCGTATCTACTAGTGCCGATGGATCAGCCTGGCGTGGAAGTACGAGGAATCGTGCAGCCCGACGGCACAGCGGAATTCTGCGAGGTTTTCTTTACCAATGCGCGTTGCCCGAAGGACAATGTCGTCGGTGGCGTTAACAACGGTTGGCAGGTTGCAAACAGCACGCTTGCTTTTGAACGCGGTACAAGCGCCACCACTGGCTATCGCCGCTTCGAAGAGGAGTACAACATCATCGTTGCTGCTGCGAAGCGCAATGGAGCGATCAATGATCCGGTGATTCGTCAACGGCTCATGAAGTTCTACGCGAAGATTCATATTCTTCGATTCCATGGTTTGCGCAGCCTCAGCGCCACACTTAACAACTCTCGCGACTTGAGTGTTGCTGCAATCGGCGCCTTCAACAAGATGTACTGGTCCGAGATGCACAAAGAAGCGATGGAACTCGCACTCGATATCTACGGCCCCGCAGCGATGCTTGTTGACTGTGGCGGAGATGGGTCGTGGCCAGGTACCGCGCGCGAAAAGCGCCGCCCCGGCTATCCGGTCAGTGCGATGATGTCAGCCTTCTTCTTCTCGCGATCAGAGACAATTTGGGGCGGCACCAGCCAGATCCAACGCAATATTGTGGGTGAAAGAGTCCTCGGGCTTCCCAAAGAACCCAAGTAGATGCCAAAGTAGAACCCCCATGCGGCGAGAAATGATGCGAGCAAAGATCCACCGTGCACGTGTGACGCGTGCTGAGTTGGGCTATGTCGGTTCAGTTTCAATCTGCCCCGATTTGCTCCGCCGTGCTGACATTCGCCCTTTTGAACAGGTGCACGTTTTGGACGTGGACAACGGCGCTCGGCTCGTTACCTATGCGATGGAAGGGCAGCCTGGTGAGATCTGCCTAAATGGCGCCGCAGCGCGACTGGTACAGGTTGGCGATCTCGTGATCATTGTTGCGTACGCCTCGTATGAAGAATCAGAGCTTGAGGGGTTCCAGCCCCGCATCGTTCATGTGGATTCGCACAACGTCGCGCTCGCTGAGCATGACGCAAAGCGTTTCGCCACCGAGCGCACCTACGTTCATGTCACTTCGGCAGCGAACGTAGACGACCCTGACTGCTGATTACTTAGTCTTTCGTACCTGAGTTGGGGCCAATCGTCTGGCGTAATGGCACCTCTTTCACCATTGCTGCCAAAACGAAGATGAGGATCATCGCTGGGATCGTCCATTTGAAGGTGCCAGTGATTGAGTCCGATAAAGCATTGAGCACACTCGTTTTTTGTGGCTCAGGTAACTCTTTAACGAGACGGGGATCGTGAAGAAATTGCGGCTCCACTTTGTCGCGGGCAAACACATTGAATAGCGCCCCACAAGTTGCGAGACCAATTGCACCGCCAAGTGAGCGGAAGAACGTGATCATCGAAGTAGTGATACCAAGATCTGGGTGCTCAACCGAGTTCTGAATCACTGTCGTACTCACCGGACCCAGTGAGCCAGTTCCAAATCCCATCACGAACATTCCAATGAGACCCGCTGTAAGACCAGCATTCGTCTGGCTCATTAACGACAGGATGGTCATTCCCACTGCCATTAGAGCCGAACCACTTAGCAGCCACTTTCTGTAGCGACCCGTGCGTTCGATAACACGGCCAGCTATCAGTGCGGCAGTGAGGACACCAAAAATCATCGGCAGTAACAACAATCCTGACTGTGTTGGGGTGACTCCAGTTACCGCTTGCAGGAACAACGGGATGAACGCATTTGTGCCCAACATGCCGACACCAAACAGCATCAACAATGGGATCATGATGCGCAGAGTTGGAATCTTGATGAGTCGTGGTGGCACGAGCGGTTCGCTCGCACGCGGCTCCCAATAGATAAATCCAGTGGTCAAAACGGCTGCGAGCAAGAAGAGCAAAATCGCAGTGTTCGAGGTCCAGCCGTACTCTTCGCCGGCCCACGAAAGCACGAGAATCAGCGAAGTCACTGCACCGACCAGTAGGAAGATCCCGAGGTAGTCAATTGAGCGCTTCACCTTGTCAACTGGAATGTTCATCGTTGCTGACGTGATTAGAAATGCGGCGATGCCAATGGGCACATTCACCCAGAAGATCCAACGCCAACTGAAGTTGTCGACAATCACGCCACCGATCAACGGGCCAATCACACTTGAGATTGCATAGAGAGTGGTGAGATATCCCGTGTATCGACCACGCACACGTGGCGGGATGATGTCACCAACCACAATGAATGCCATTGCTGTTAGGCCGCCACCACCGATGCCTTGGAGGGCGCGGGAAAACACAAGGAATTCCATTGACTGGGACATGCTGCAGAGAATCGAAGCGAAAATGAAAATGCTGATTGACACCTGGTACATCAACTTGCGCCCATAGATATCGCTGAGCTTCCCGTACAGGGGAGTGGCGGCAGTTGACGTGAGCATGTATGCGGTACCGACCCACGTGTATTTGTCGAGTCCGCCCAGATCGGTCGTGATCGTCACCAGAGCAGTGTTGATGATGGTGCCTTCAAGCGACGCGAGGAACATGCCTGACATCACTCCGACGAGGATGATCATCCGACTGCGATGGTCGAGGTTTCCGTCCTCCACCGTCGGCGTGGCAGTGCTCATTAACG
>JAFMEI010000029.1 GCA_017856815.1 Ilumatobacteraceae bacterium | reverse complement strand
GTACCAACCGCACCCAACAAGATCGCGTCAAATTGGCGCAATTCATCAAGAGTTGAATCGCTCAGAATTTCGCCGTCGCGCAGAAACCTTGAACCGCCGAGGTCAAACTCCTTGGTTTCCAGGTTCACGCCGGCGGCCCTAATCACTTTCAGCGCTTCACGCACCACATCAGGGCCAATTCCGTCTCCGCCAATAACCGCGACTTTGTTCGACATAGAAAGACGATTTTAGGACTCGGTGCCAGCCACAAAGCCATTGCAGATAGCCTTTAACCCTTATGGCTAGGCATCAACTCACACAGGCAGCCTTTGACCGCTTGCAAAGCGAGCTATACGACCTGACCACTCGTGGCCGCATTGAAGTGTCACAAAAGATCGAACGCGCAAGAGAACTCGGAGACCTTTCCGAGAATGGCGATTATCACGCTGCCAAGGACGAGCAGGGCCACATGGAAGGTCGCATCCGTCAACTCGAAGCAATGTTGGAAGAAGGCAACTACGAGATCGTTGCCGCGCCCGACCATGGCGTCGTGGGAATCGGCACAGTCGTCGAGATTCTGTACGAAGGCGATGATCCTGACATGGCTGAGAAATACTTCCTCGGTCACATCGAAGAAGAGCTTGACGACCTCGACATCATGAGCCCTAATTCTCCATTGGGCTCTGCGCTCCAGGGCCGCAAGGTGCAGGAATGGGTGGAATACGACGGTCCCAACGGCAGACTGAAAGTTCAGATCGTGTCGGTTGAGGTGCATAGCGCCTAAACCCGAAAGGGAGATGTGGACTCAAAGCATTCACTGAGCGAAGAAGTTCAGTCGCTTGCCCATGACTTCAATGCAATGCGTGACACCGTTGATGCCCTATCGCATGCAATTGAGGTGGTCGATGAAATTGCCCCGACACAACCGCCGGTTCCACCTGGACGCCATGTCGAGCTAGAGGGACGCGGAACCACCTTCATCCGTGAGCGTTTCAACCACGCCGATGGCAAAACCCTGTTCCTATTGCATGGCTGGACCGCTACAGCCGATCTCAACTGGTTCACTTCGTACGACGCGCTTGCTGAACATTTCAATATTGTCGCCCTCGACCACCGCGGACACGGTCGTGGCATTCGCTCAGACGAAGAGTTCACTCTCGAACAATGTGCCGACGACGTCGTGGCTCTAGCGGACCACCTCGGCATTGATGTGTTCACAGTGGTGGGCTACTCCATGGGTGGAGCTATCGCACAGTTGGTCGCAAAGAGACACCCCGACCATGTCGAAGCGTTAGTGCTCGGAGCAACTGCCTCATACTTTGCCGATACTCGAGCAGAGCGATTCTCATTCATGGGGCTCTCAGGGCTCGCCACTCTCGCCAAGTACACACCAGCCCAAGCACGTCAGTGGATTACCGAGCATGCTTACTTGAATCGCAAAGCCGAGGGCTGGCATCCGTGGGCGATTGAAGAAGCTTCGCGACACGACTGGCGCATGATTCTTGAAGCAGGCAGTGCAATCGGAGAATTTGATTCCCGCGCATGGCTGCACGAACTCGATCTGCCCGCATCAGTGCTGGTCACGATGTCGGACAACGTCGTACCCACCAAGCGCCAAATCAAACTGTTTGAAGCGTTGCCTCAAGCTGAGGCTTTTCGCTCAGATGGCAATCACGATGCCGTCGTTGAGCATCAACACTCGTTCGTGCCCGCCCTTGTGCGGGCCTGCCAGTCCGCACTGGCGAGGGTGTAGCGATGGCCGAGAAGCTTTTTCGACGCAGTCGTGTGCGTCGCACGCTCGCAGTAGCCGGTCTTGGTGCTCGAATCGGTGGCGGATATGCCACGACTGCTGCCCGCAAAATGTTCGCCTCAGCTGAACGCAAAGAGCAGTTGACCGCCGAACGTGAAATGCGAACGGCCGAACAAATCACCGAGCGTCTCGGCCACATGAAAGGCGCAATGATGAAACTCGGCCAGATGGCGAGTTATCTCGATAATGGCCTTCCTGATGCTTTGCGGCTAACACTTCAGCAACTGCAAGCAAGTGCTCCACCAATGAGCCGCGAGCTCGCAGAATCCGTTATTCGTGAGGAGTTTGGTCGCGACGTTTCTGACATCTTCCTCGAGTGGGATCCGACTCCCATTGCAGCAGCGTCAATCGGGCAGGTTCACCGCGCGTTGATACTTGATCCAAATACAAATACCGAGCGTGCTGTTGCTGTGAAGATTCAATACCCAGGTGTTGATCAGGCCATCGAAGCGGACCTTCGTAACGCGGATCTTCTTGGCACACTCTTGTCACTGGGTTTCAAAGGTTTAGACCCAGATGAGATGGTGGCCGAGATTCGCGAGCGACTAATCGAAGAGTTGGACTACACGCGCGAAGCGAAAAACCAACGCTTGTTCGCGGACTTCTATCGTGGGCACCCGTACATCAATGTCCCTGAAGTCGTGGATCATCTCTCAACTTCGAGAGTGCTCACTACTGATCTTGTAGTGGGTCACACGTGGCAAGAACTGCTTTCATGGAGCCAAGAAGAGCGCGACAAAGCAGGCGAGACACTCTTTAGGTTCGTGTTTCGAAGCCTGTACCGATTCCACATGTTCAACGGTGATCCTCATCCCGGCAATTACATCTTCCACGGCAATGGAAAAGTTTCTTTTCTCGATTTCGGCCTAATTAAGCACTTCACTGACGACGAGATGCAAACCTTTCAAGACATGGTCGAAGCCGCCGCCATTCAACACGATGACGCGAAGTTCCGAATGATTGTGGAGAACGCTGGTTTATTGCAAAAAGATGCACCGATCACGACCGATGAAGCTGGCGAGTACTTCTCGCACTTCTACTCGCCCGTACGTGAATCAAAAATCACCACATGGGATTCGGATTACGCCACATCAATCGTGCGACATACCTTTGACCGCAGTAGTCCCATCGCTCAATACGCATCTGTGCCGCGTGCATTTGTGTTCATCCAGCGAATCAATCTTGGCCTCTATGCGCTACTTGGTGAGCTTGGCGCAACTGGTAACTACCGGTTGATCTCCGAGGAAATCTGGCCCATGGTGAATGGCTCACCCTCAACCTCCATGGGGGCTGAAGAAGCTGAATGGTTGGCGCAGAAGCTCAACTGACAACAGTTGTCAGATCAAGCCCGATATCCAGTACCGGCGATGAGTGCGTGAGTGCACCAACTGAAATGAAGTCAATACCTGTAGCAGCGACTTCGTTGGCGTTGGCAAGGGTCAGTCCGCCGCTTGCTTCAAGAATCACAGCCTTGCCAGTTTTCTCAGTGTGCCCCCTCGAAATGGCTACGGCCTGGCGCAACACGTCGGGGGGCATGTTGTCTAGCAACACCACGTCGGCACCGGCATTGAGCGCCGTCTCGAGTTGTTCAATGGTGTCAACCTCGATCTCAATTGGAATGTGCGAGGCGGCAGCGCGAATCTTTGCAAATGCCTCCGCCACGCCGCCCGCGGCGACGATGTGGTTGTCCTTTACAAGTGCGGCATCAGACAGCGACATCCGGTGGTTCAATCCACCACCGCAACGCACGGCGTACTTCTCGAGCGCTCGCAATCCAGGAGTGGTTTTCCGTGTATCGCGCACTTTGGCTGTTGTGCCCTGCAAAGCATCGGCCCACTTAGCTGTATGCGTTGCTACACCCGATAGATGACACAAGAGATTCAAAGCAGTGCGCTCAGCAGTCAACAACCTGCGTGTTGGTGCAGTAACCCACAGAATCTGATCACCTTTCTCCACGCGCGCGCCATCATTGCAAAGTATTTCGGTGCGTATTTCGCCACCAATCACGTCGAGCACAGCGATTGCAAGTGGTACTCCAGCAACACAACCTTCAGCGCGCGATGCAAATACGCCCTCACTTCGCTGCTCGGCGGGCACCGTGGAATTTGTGGTGACATCATCACCATCTGCAAGGTCTTCGAGCAGTGCGTTGACAATGATGTCGCGTACCGAATTTGGCGAGAGTCCGGCTGCTTCGAGAAGCCCTCGGGTGTGGAGTGACAACTCATTGAACTCAGGCATGATCATCAATTCTTATCGCGCCATCATGGAGCCGCACATCGATGTGTCGCTCCCACGCGGCTATGGGTCCCGCATAATCAGTTCGGCGATGGCAACCACGGCTCTCAGTGCGTTCCATTGCGGCTTTAGATACAGCAGTTGCAATTGTGAGCAGGTTCGCCGCCTCGATGGTCTGCCTAGAGAGTGGTTCGGTTCCCGGAGAAGCAAGTGACTCGAGTTCTGTGATTGCGGATTTCATTCTCGCGGGGTCACGCATCACGCCAAGATCGCGCGACATGGTCGCACGAGTTGCCGTTCGTGCATCTGAATCAATACCGAAGACGTAGCCCTGCGGGAATGACACAGGCGAAAGGTGGTCGGTTCGTGGCAGGTCCCACGCAAGGGTTCGCCCAACGCGAGTTCCAGCTACAACACCTTCAGTGAGACTGTTCGAAGCCAAACGATTCGCACCGTGTACCCCAGTGCAGGCCACTTCCCCAACTGCGAATAATCCATTGATATTCGTCCGGCCATCGAGATCAGCATCCACGCCACCACATACGTAGTGGGCTGCTGGTGCAACTGGAATCATTTCGGTACGGGGATCAATGCCGTGATTCATGCACGATTCAAAAATGGCAGGGAAACGCTCTGCGAAGTTACTGATCATTCGAGCATCTAAGTACACATGGGTACCCACGCCGTTTGGTGATGAAGTCATGCGAGAACTAATTGCGGCCGCGACGACATCACGCGGAGCGAGATCCTCCAGCGGATGCATATCCTCCATCACGCGTTGACCCGCGGCGTCGTATAGCAACGCGCCTTCACCGCGCACAGCTTCTGAGATCAATGCAAGCTGCCCCTTCGCTTCCGATCCGGCCCACAGCACCGTTGGATGAAATTGCACGAACTCAAGATCGCGCGCAATTGCTCCGGCTCTTAATGCCATCGCCAAACCGTCACCAGTTACTGCGGGCGGGTTAGATGTGCTGGCAAAAACTTGTCCGAATCCACCTGTGGCAACAATCACCGCTGGTGCAAATATTCGCCCTACCGAAAGAATGGCGCCTCGTTCGTCACAGACCACTACATCTACACCCATGACTGCCGAATTGCCACCAGCATCCACACCAATCACAAGATCGACTGCGACAGCGCGCTCAAGCACGTCAACACCAGCAGCACGAACACTCTCGTCAAGGGTGCGTTGCACTTCCGCCCCTGATCGGTCGCCGCCGGCATGCACGATGCGGCGCTGTGAATGCCCACCTTCACGAGTGAGTGCGAGTTCGTTTTCGCTGCGATCAAATGCTGCACCGAGCCTCTGCAGATAGCGAATCGCAGTCGGAGCTTCAGTAACCAACATGCGCACGTTTGCCTCGTCACACAATCCCGCGCCTGCCGTCAGGGTGTCCTGCACATGCTCTTCAATGCTGTCTCGGGGGTCTAGGACTGCTGCTAACCCACCTTGTGCCCACGCCGTACTTCCAGCATCAAGTGTGTCTTTGGTGACTATCAGAACATCTCGAACAGGCCGTGCGGCAAGTGCAGCCGATAAACCTGCCGCGCCCGAGCCCAGCACGACGACATCAACTTCACGTGTCCATGAAGGGTGCGGAAGGGCGATTCGCTGGGGAAGCATCCGTTATTCGCCTGTTGGCGAGGGTTGACCCAGAGCAATCATTCTCTCCACGGATAGCCGTGCGGCGTCGGCGGTTTCTTTTGGCACATTCACTTCATCGACACCCAACTTCAGCGAGCGGAGAAGTTTTCCAGGTGTAATCATCTTCATGTACTTGCAGACCGCAGCGCGATTCACGGCCAGAAACTCAACGCGAGGATTCGCCTTCTCGAGCTGATAAATCATCCCGGTCTCGGTCGCAACCAGAACTTTGCTCGCCGTGGTGTTCCGCGCTGCTTCGACCATCGCACCAGTAGAGAGAATTTTCGTGCGCTCTGCGGGAACTACACCAGTGCCAGCGAGATACATCGCGCTCGTGGCACATCCACATTCGGGGTGCACGAAGAGCTCAGCCTCGGGTTCTGCTTGCACCATCGCTTTCAATTCGGCGCCGTTGATGCCTGCGTGCACATGGCACTCGCCCATCCATATGTGCATGTTGTCACGGCCAGTGATTCGTTGCACGTGTGCACCAAGAAATTGATCTGGACAAAATAGAACTTCACGGTCTGCGGGAATCGATGCCACAACATCTACGGCATTCGACGACGTGCAACAGATATCCGTTTCAGCTTTGACCGCAGCTGTGGTGTTGACGTAACTCACGACAACGGCGCCGGGGTGCTCTGCTTTCCAAGCCCGAAGTTGAGCAGCCGTAATGGTGTCAGCTAGCGAGCACCCTGCATTTGCATCGGGTATCAAGACGCGCTTGTCGTAAGCGAGAATCTTGGCAGTCTCGGCCATGAAGTGAACGCCGCAAAAAATGATTGTTGACTGTTTTGCCTTTGCCGCAACACGTGAAAGTGCAAGTGAATCACCGACATGATCCGCGATGTCTTGGATCTCGGGCACTTGATAGTTGTGCGCAAGAATGACCGCGTCTTTTTCCGCTGCCAAGGTGCGCACTTGCTCGCGCCAATCCGACGGGAGAATTTCGACTGCTTCGATTGTCACATGTGTAAGGCTACGAGGTGGCTGTTGAAAACCAGAACTGCATTACGGCATCGTTTAATGCTCCAGTAGCCGAACCCTCATCCACAAGCACTTCGCATGATTCGTCTTCGAATCGCAGACCGGAAACCACTCCCTCATTTGAGACCATAACTGTGAGGCGCACGCGTCGGCGCTCCGCATTTGAGTTCTCAATAGGAGTAGCCCAACCCGTGGTCACCAGTATTGCGGCATCAAAAACCCTTGCCACCGCACTAGACGGGCGCTCAAGGAGGTCATAAACATCCTGATGCGCATCCAGGAAGCAGAGGCGAAACATCTCATTCCGATCGTCAATATTTGGTGAAGGATTTGTGGTGGCGCCGTAAAGCCTCGCCTTGTCGAGTTGGAATCCAATCTCGCTCTCATGAAGCTGCTGCTCTATCGCCCGAAGCAAACGCGTATTAGCGGCATCGTTTGGGTCGGTGGTTGAAATGGTGTTGGTCATGCACACAAGTGCGCCAACAATTCAAAGCTTGGGAAGACCCTTAGATGCCAATCTGGCGTTGCAGCTCCGCCGCTGATGCCAAAAGCTTCTTGCCGTACTTAGCACCAGGCTTTCGCGTCATGCGCTCGAGCGGGCCAGAGATACACAGTGCACCAAGAAGCACACCTGACCGCGACCTCACAGGTGCCGAAACCGAAGCAACACCTGCTTCGCGTTCCTCAACAGACTCAACCCAGCCAGTAGAGCCAATTTTTGCGCCGCTCAGAATGTGCCCGGCTGAACCTTTAGACAACGGCAGCAACGATCCCTCGGGCACGATCCAGCGGAGTCCATGACTGGCTTCGACTGAAACGAGACAACGGCGCATGTTGCCCTCTTTTACATAAAACTGCACACCTTCGCGAGTGGTTCGCTGAAGAGTCTCAGCAATGGGACGAGTGCGCGAGGACAACGGAAAATCTCTCTCAGCAGCCTGCCCTAAAGCCACGAAAGTCGCTCCGAGGTGGTAGCAGCCAAGGTCATCACGACGCAGCATTCCATGCTGTTCGAGTGCGGTAGCGAGCCTGTGTGCAGTGGCCCGCGGGATGCCAGTGACATCAACAAGATCAAGCAAAGACAATGACCCTGAAGCTCGTACTGCCTCGATCACGGTCATCACTTTGTCTATTACGCCAACTCCACCTACACTGTTCATTAGTTAGGAATCTAATCCCACATAGTGAGATTTGCAAAGAACCGAGACGAACTATGGCAACAACACTTCCAGAGAAGGTGTGGAACAACCACTTGGTCCACACAGACGAGAACGGCAACTCGCTCATCTACATCGACCTCCACATGATTCATGAGGTCACGAGCCCACAGGCCTTCGATGGACTGCGCATGAGCGGTCGAACCGTGCGTAGGCCTGAGCTCACTATCGCTACCGAAGACCACAATGTGCCAACAGAGAACATTCATCTTCCAATTGCCGATCCAATCTCTGCACGACAAGTTGAAGTGTTGCGCGAGAACGCAAAAGAATTCGGTATCGAAGTGTTCTCAATGGGCAACCCGAATCAAGGAATCGTGCACGTAATTGGCCCCGAGCAGGGCCGCACACTTCCAGGTATGACCATTGTTTGCGGAGACAGCCACACTGCAACCCATGGAGCATTTGGAGCTCTCGCATTCGGTATCGGCACGAGCGAGGTGGAGCACGTGCTCGCTACCCAAACACTTCCGCAATCCGCTCCCAAGTACATGAGCGTCGAAGTTGACGGTGAGTTACCTGCTGGCTCAACCGCAAAAGACGTGATCCTTGCGATCATTGGCAAGATCGGCACGGGTGGCGGAATCGGACACGTAATCGAATACCGCGGTTCAGTAATTCGCGGTCTGTCGATGGAAGGCCGCATGACCGTATGCAATATGTCGATTGAAGCTGGAGCGCGCGCTGGTCTCGTCGCTCCCGACGACACGACTTTTGCCTACCTCGACGGACGCAAGCATGCACCTAAAGGAAAAGCATGGGAACAAGCACTCGACGAGTGGCGCAAGCTTCAAACAGATGCAGGTGCAAAGTGGGACAAAGAAGTGTTGTTGCACGGTCGCGACATTGCTCCGCACGTTTCTTGGGGCACAAACCCTGCACAAGTTGCACCGATCACCTCAAGCATTCCTTCGCCTGACGACTTCGACGATCCAACCGTGCGTGACAACGTTGCGCGCGCCCTCGATTACATGGGGCTTAAAGCGGGCACACCGATTCGTGACATACCAGTTGACACGATCTTCATTGGCTCGTGTACGAATGGCCGAATCGAAGACCTGCGCGCTGCGGCGGCAGTTCTCGATGGCCGCAAGGTTTCAATCAAGCGCGCAATGATCGTGCCCGGCAGCCACGCGGTGAAGGCTCAAGCCGAAGCCGAAGGCCTCGACAAGATCTTCAAAGCCGCTGGTGCGGACTGGCGCGAACCGGGTTGCTCAATGTGTTTGGCCATGAACCCCGACAAACTTGCCCCCGGCGAGCGCGCAGCCAGCACGAGCAACCGCAACTTTGAGGGTCGTCAAGGTCGTGGCGGTCGTACGCATCTCGTGTCCCCCGCAATCGCTGCTGCAACAGCAGTGGCGGGCCACTTTGCAACACCAGAAGATTTGGGAGGACGCTGAAAATGAAAGCCGTACAAATACTCACAGGTACCGGAATGCCATTGCGTCGCAGCGATGTTGATACCGACCAAATCATTCCGGCAGATTGGTTGAAGCGCGTGGAGCGCACGGGCTTCGAAGCTGGCCTCTTTTCCACTTGGCGCGATGACAAAGACTTCGTACTCAATGATCAACGCTTTGCAGGGGCCACCGTCCTAGTTGCTGGGCCATCATTCGGTGTCGGCTCATCGCGTGAGCATGCGGTTTGGGCGATTCAGCAATACGGCTTTGATGCCGTGATTGCGCCGTCGTTTTCAGACATCTTCCGCAACAACTGCACGAAGAACGGTCTCGTGCCCGTCGTATTGCCAGAAGCAGATGTAGTGCGGATCTGGGATGCAATTGAGAAGGATCCCGCAACTCCTATCACTGTCGACATGGAGAAACTGATTGTTGAAGTGCCAGCAATCGGGCTGAGGGCAAGCTTTCCGATGAACGAATCCGTACAACACCGCTTCCTGAACGGTCTAGACGACATCGGTATCACCATGTCTCACGCTGATGCGATCAGTGCATATGAGACCAAGCGCCCAGCTTGGCTCGCCAAGTAATCAGATTCTGAAGTCAGGCAAATGACGCAGGCGAACGTCATTTGAGAACACTTCGATCGGTGCGTCATTCGGCAGGCGTAGTGCGCGCTGAATGATTCGCACTGTCGTGTGTTGGTTGTACTCGGCCAGTGTGACCGCCCAACCGTCGCGCCCAGCGCGTGCAGTGCGGCCAGAACGATGCAGGTAGTTCTTTGGATCAATCGGCGGCACATAGTGCACCACCACCGCGATGTCATCAATATCGATTCCGCGCGCTGCAACATCGGTCGCAACCAGAACGTCCAACTTGCCATCGGTGAATTGCTTCAGTGCGCGCTCACGCGAACTTTGCGGAAGGTCTCCGTGAATCGCGGCTGCTTTTGAACCAAGATCCTGAAGTGCGTTTGCAACTTTGTCGCATTCACGTTTCGTGTCGCAGAACACCACAGTCTTGCCATTTGCGGATGCAATTGCGTGCACAACTTTGTTTTTATCCATGTGATGCACGGCAAGGAACAAGTGATGCATGGTGCCTACCGTGTCGGTAGGTGCATCAATAGATACTTCATCTGGATCCGTCATATATCGTGCGCGCAGGTTGCCCACCTGCCCATCGAGCGTGGCCGAAAACAGCATCGTCTGATGCGGTTGCTTAACGTGACGCAAGATCCATTCGACCTGTGGGGTGAATCCTTCATCGGCCATGCGATCGGCCTCATCAAGCACCACTACTTGCAACCCACCAAGATCGATCTCGCCCGACTTCATGAGGTCAATCAGTCGCAGTGGCGTGGCGGCGACAATCTCGACACCTTTTTCCAATTTGTCGACCTGGGTTTGCCGCGAGGCACCGCCATAAACCGCAAGCACGCGCCGGTCACACGCTTTTGCAATTGGCTCAAGCACCTCGGCTACTTGCACTGCGAGCTCGCGGGTCGGCACGAGGATGAGACCGTGTGGGCGCGATGGTTTGGCGCCCGCATCAATCCGGGCAATCATCGGCACGCCAAAAGCAAGGGTCTTGCCCGACCCCGTGCGCGCACGGCCGCACAGATCGCGCCCAGTAAGAGCCACCGGAATCGCCTGCACCTGGATTGCAAACGGCTCAGAAAATCCAGCTGCGGAAAGGCCGGCATCAACAAAGTCGGGTACTCCAAGTGCCGCGAAACCGGTCGAGGGGGAATGACTACGGGTCATGCGAGGGGCTCAAACATTTGCTTTTAACCGTACAGGGTGTCGGTCGATTCGGCTCGTTACCTAAATTTCACTCCCCGACCTTCAGAAAGATGCGTATTCACCGTTGCTGAGTATGTAGGTTTGTCATCCTGTGTCCGAGACCCTCTCGGCCAGAAAGGACCTACCCACAACGGATCTGCACCGAGCGAAATCTTCGTACGTACCGGGCGCTTTGCAACGACGTGCGATACCCGCCACGGGCGAACCCTTCTCCATCGGAGGCGTTCACATGGCTCATGTCATAAATGACGGTATCGACGGCACTGTTACGGCAGGTCGTAAGGGAATCCCTTACGACTGGCAACAGTTTCTGATTCCTGAGGAATCAGAGTTCAACACCGAACTAGAAGAAATACTCGAGAGCAGCGTTGCATCGAGCGCAGTAGAAAGCTCGATAGCTTGACCGCCGCGTGTCCAGGACGCGTGCTCATTCTTGGATGCGGATCGGTTGCTCAATGCACCGCTCCACTCCTCGTGCGCGATCTTGGTTTCAAACCGGAACAAATTCGCATTCTCGACTTTGTCGACAACCGCCATCGTGTTGCCGACCTGATCGCCAAAGGCGTGGTGTACGAAGAAGAGCGAATCACCCCAGAAAACATCGACCAGGTGCTTTCAGAGCGCGTGAGCAGCGGAGACATGCTGCTCGACCTCGCTTGGAACATCGACTGCAATGTGATTCTGCAATGGTGTCGTGATCACAATGTGCGCTACCTAAATACCTCCGTCGAGGTTTGGGATCCGTACTACGACATGGCTATCACCGATCCCCGTGATCGCACGCTCTACGTGCGGCACATGAACATGCGTCGCATGATTAACACGTGGGGTGACAACAAAGGTGCTTCTGCGGTGGTTGAGCACGGAGCGAACCCAGGACTGGTCTCGCACTTTGCGAAACAAGCGTTGACTGAGATTGCCACCAAGATTCTCAAGGATGGTCGGGCTGGCGAACGCAAAAATAGTCTTGAATCTGCGCTCACCGAGCGCGAGTACAACAAGCTCGCACACCTCACCGGCACCAAAGTGATTCACATCAGCGAACGCGACACTCAGATCACTGATCGCCCGAAAGAAGTCAACGAATTCGTAAACACGTGGTCAGTTGAGGGCTTCTACGAAGAAGGTGTCGCTCCAGCCGAAATGGGTTGGGGCACACACGAAAAGAGAATGCCAGCGAATGCACTCGCCCACACGGGTGAAGGTCCAGGCAATCAGATCTGTATCTCCCAACCAGGCATGCTCACTTGGGTGCGCTCATGGGTACCTTGCGGTGAAATTCGTGGCATGGTGATTCGCCACGGCGAAGCCTTCACGATGAGCGACCACCTCACGGTGTGGGACGGTCATGGAAATGCCGTTTATCGGCCAACTGTGCATTACGCCTACTGCCCCAGCGACGCTGGAGTGCTGAGCGTGCATGAACTCTTGATGCGTGATTGGGATATGCAAGCACGCCAGCGCATTCTGAACGACGAGATCGTCAGCGGACGCGATGAACTCGGCGTGCTGCTTCTGGGCCACGACTACACCGGTTGGTGGACTGGATCGTTGCTGTCGATTGACGAAGCGCGTTCAATCCTGCCAGGGCAAAGCGCGACTACGTTGCAAGTGGCGGCATCAATTGTCGGTGCGGTCACTTGGATGATCAATAATCCGAACGAAGGCGTTCGTGTACCAGACGATTTGCCGTGGGAAGACGTTCTCAAGGTCTCCACTCCATATCTGGGATCGATGCACTCAGGCCCGACAGATTGGACTCCGTTGCACGGACGCAACGATCTGTTTCCGGGATTCGGAAGTTACTCAGATGGTCTTGACCTTCAAGACCCTTGGCAGTTCCACAACTTCCTGGTCTGAAGCGGCGGTCGCCCGCACAACATTCAGTTCAATCGAAAACAGATGTTCCCATTCCGGGGTTATCCTGAAATTACGGAGATTTCATGACAACGAAAAATAGTTCAAAACGGGCAAAATCAAAGTTAGATAGTGACACCCGATCGCGCTTGATTGAGGCCACGCTCAACACGATTCTTGAATCTGGTGTTGCCGCGGTTCGTATTGACGATATTGCATCTGCCGTAAACGTCACCAAAGGTTCCTTGTATTGGCATTTTGAAGACCGAGAAGCACTCATTCGGGCTGCGCTTGGTGAACACCTTCGCCGGCTTAGCGCCGATACTGTCGCTGGCATATCCAATGCCATCGCAAGTGCAAAAAGTCGCGAGGACTACCTCGCATTAATCGCGCCTTTACTTTCCAATCCCTTCGACCCGAATCAAGTCAACGATCGGTGGAGCAAACTTGAATTGATTGTTCAGGCACGAAAAGATCCGTTACTTGCAGAACTAATGCATGACCTGCAGGTTCGGACAATGAACGTTTTTCTTGAACTCATGATCGCGGCACAAGAAGAAGGCATCCTGCGCAAAGACATAGAGCCAAGAGCGGTAGCAGCCGCAATCAGCGCAATGAATCTCGGGTCAAATGTGTTTGATGTCCTAGGTCCCGACGCACCAAATGCGGAAGCTTGGTGGGGATTGTTGTTGCACCTGATTGGGTCGCTTTTCCCTGAGGAAGAGCGCTAACTGGCAGAGCCATACTAAGGGTACGGAAAGTGCCATACTGAGGGTATGGCAAAACGCATTTACCTACTAACCGCTCTTGGCCTCATCATGCTGGCAACTCCAACGCCAGCAAATCGTGTTTCGGCCGATACGAATGAGGGGCCGTCCATTGCCGCACAAGGCCACATCACAGCTGGTCAGTACCACACATGTGCCCGAACGAATACTGGCACGGTCAAGTGTTGGGGTACGGGCGACCAAGGCGCGTTGGGTAACAACTCCCAAATCACTTCCGACATTCCAGTCAATGTGCATTCCTCATCATCAGACAGCACACCGCTCTCAGGCATCATTTCAGTAACTTCCGGCCATTCCCACTCATGTGCTCTGACGACCCTAGGCACCGTCAAGTGTTGGGGGTATGGAGGTCAAGGACAGCTCGGCGATGGATCAACACTTAGTTCCAGCACACCGGTAGATGTGCATACCTCATCTTTAGATAGCACACCGCTCTCAGGAATCGTCTCGATCTCAGCGGGCGCATCTTTCACCTGTGCACTAACAAGCGGAGGTACCGTGAAGTGCTGGGGTTTCAACTTATTTCGTACCTTAGGGAATGGAACCAGTACGGACTCCTCGACTCCAACGGATGTTCATACTTCATCGTTAGATAGCACACCGCTTTCAGGAATTATCTCGATCTCATCTGGTTACCGTCATGTCTGCGCAGTGACCGCGACACAGAACGTCAAGTGTTGGGGAAACAATGGATCTGGTCAGCTTGGTGATGGAAGCTATTCAACTCGGAGTACACCCGTTGATGTGCGAAGTTCGGCAGCAGACAGCACTCCACTTTCAGGCATAGTTGCGGTAACCGGTGGTGCTTACCACTCGTGTGCTTTGACTAGTTCAGGTGCAGTCAAGTGCTGGGGCACAAATTCGGTTGGCGAACTTGGTCATGGTCTACCGGTTGCCGAAAGTACCAGCCCAGTCAACGTTCGCACTTCTAGCTCGGATTCTTCCCCACTGACGGGAATAACTGCAGTTGCCGCTGGTGGCAGCTTTAATTGCGTGTTGACACTTACATCTACGTTGAAATGTTGGGGTCAAGGTGCAGATGGCCAGTTGGGCAATGGATACAACACTGATCGGACGTCACCTGATGATGTTTTGACTATCTCAGGAGCCATCGCCATTACTGCAGGCATGTCTCACGCGTGCGCAATTAATGATGTAGGGACAGTCCTTTGTTGGGGCGAAAACTCGCTAGGTCAGCTTGGGGACGGAAGCGCGAGTTACCTGTCATCATCCACTCCCGGCAGTGTTGCTGGAGTAACAACTTCGATCCCTGACACAGTTGCCCCGACGGCGACAATTGGTCGCTCGGGCACGGGTACGCTCTCAACAACAGACACGATCACTTTTGAACTCTCCGAGAGCTCAACTGACTTTGATCAAAGCGACGTAACTGTCTCCAGTGGCGCTCTTTCTGCTTTCGCTGGGTCAGGGACCAGCTACACGGCAACTCTCACCCCGCCAACTAATAGTTCGGGCACTATTGCTATCGATATTGACGCTGCAGTCTTCACTGATGCAGCCAACAATGACAATGTTGCTGCAACGAGACTCAATATCGCTTTCGATACTCGGGTTGCGACAACGACGACTCAAGCTACGACATCCACCACTGCACCTGGGTCAACAACTACAACCTCAATTGGGTCGTCCACGTCTCAACCAGGATCATCGTCCACCTCCATTGGCGAGGAAGTTCTGCCACCGACTGGTGCAGATTCGAGAAGGAGCACGATTCCTGCACTGTTACTGATTTTTGGTGGCATCTTTGCACTCATGTGGTGCATAAAGTTCGGTAATGCCGAACAACGCCGACATTTCACCGAAACCAGCTAGCACTCACACGCGCGCAAAGAACGCAAGCGCTGCGACTGAGCTCGATCCCGACGATTTCGCGCGCGCCAAGCGCGGCTTCATAGCCTCGCTCAAGCAAACGAAGATCGTCGACTCCGAGGGTCGCAGGGTGACCGACGTTGGTGACTACGAGTTTCTAAATGATGAGATGCCTGACACCGTGCATCCAAACCTTTGGCGCCACGCGAAGCTCAATACGCATCACGGGCTCTTTGAAGTCTGCGACGGGATCTGGCAAGTGCGTGGATATGACATCTCGAACATCACATTCATTCGGGGAAACACTGGTTGGATCGTGGTTGACCCACTCACGGTGGAAGCAACTGCGCGCGCTGGATACGAATTAGTTACCGAACACCTTGGCTACAGACCCGTTGTAGCTGTGATCTACACACATTCACACGCTGATCACTTTGGCGGCGTACTAGGCGTGACCTCGCAAGCCGATGTGGACGCTGGAAGATGTCAAGTCATCGCACCTGAAGGCTTCTTGCACGAAGTGGTTGGCGAAAACATCATTGCGGGCCCAGCAATGGGTCGGCGTGCTCTGTATCAATTTGGCCCACTGCTACCACCGGGCCCGCGAGGACATGTTGACTGCGGGCTAGGAAATGCGATTCCGATGGGACCCAACACACTGATCGCCCCTACGCGCGACATCACTCGTACCGGCGAAGAACTAACGGTCGACGGCGTTCGGGTTGTGTTTCAGATGACACCTGAAACAGAGGCGCCAGCAGAAATGAATTTCTTCTTCCCGGATTTTGGTGCACTTTGCATGGCAGAGAATTGTTCGCACACGATGCATAACCTCATTCCAATTCGAGGTGCTCTTGTGCGCAATGCGTTGCGATGGTCCAAGTACATCAACGAGGCAATCGAGATATTTGGTGCGAACACCAATGTGCTCTTCACTTCGCACAATTGGCCCCGATGGGGTCGGGACGATGCACGCACCTTTCTCGAACTTCAACGCGATTTATACAAGTGGATGCATGATCAAACGATGCGCCTCGCGAATAAGGGATATGTGGCAACAGAGATCGCTGAGAGCTTGAAACTCCCCGATGATTTCCTCGCCCAAGAACACACCCACGGTTATTACGGCGACCTGATCCATAACTCAAAGGCGGTTTATCAGCGTTATCTGAGCTGGTACGACGGCAACCCTGCCAACCTGAACAAGCTCCCGCCCGTTGATGTTGGACGCAAATATGTGGAGCTCGCCGGCGGCCCAGCGAAGATCATTGCTGCGGGGCGCGCAGCATTTGAGGCTGGCGACTACAGATGGGCTGCCGAGTTGATGAATCATCTCGTCTTCGCGGATCCCACCAACCAAGAAGCACGATCACTGCAAGCCGACACATTTGAACAGCTTGGATATCAGAGCGAGTCATCAACGTTTAGAAATGCGTACTTAATGGGCGCACAAGAACTACGGCATGGATATCCGGATCTATCAGGTGGCGCAGGACGCGCACGCGGAATTCTTGTGGCGATGACTGTCGAACAGATCTTTGACACCATTTCTGTGCGCCTGAAGAGCGAAGAGGTCGGAGGATTGAACGCGTTGGTGAACTGGACCTTCCCAGATCTTCACGGGACTCAAGACGAGCATTGGTTGCTTGGGCTTTCTCATCGCACTCTGTTCAGCGTGCGAGGACGACACGACCAAAACGCCAACGCGAGCATCACAGTTAAGCGCGCTCTACTAATAGACATTCTCACCCAGCAAACAACGTTTGCTGATCAAATATCTTCTGGCAACATCAGCATCGAAGGCGACGCCACGGCGTTGCTGACAATTTTCGGCAATCTGGATGTAGCTGCGGCCGGTTTTGCAATTGTCGAGCCTTAATCTGGCTCGTTCACGGTTGTTACCAGATCACAGGGCGGGTGGCGCCTACAGCGCGACCTTCTGTGCGTACGCCGCGTTCCACCATTTCAGTTGCCAACTCACCCCAGAGAGCTTTGAGTCGATAATGAGCAACACGGGGAAATAAATGGTGCATCGCGTGATGATCGTGCCCGCGGATAATCAGACCTGAACCTCTAAACACAGCAACGCGTGTATGCCGGTAGCGGCTTGTTTCGTTTGCTGGATGATGCGGATACCACGCAAATATGAATATCAACCAGCAAAGTTGAATTTTTGCGGGCAGCCACCACGCCATCAGAGCCAACAAGCCATTACCTGTTGCGAAACAAACGGCAAGAACCACGGTACTGAGCAACCAGAATCTGATTTGTGACTTACCTTCATCGCGATTACCCACTTGCTCTTCAATCAGCGTTTGAATCTGCTTGGGAAGTAGAACACGCAACGGTCGAATCAAAGCAAAAAATGGCAGGAACGAATAGAGCATCGTCGCGCCGTAAAACTTCACGGGCAATTCGCGCAGTCGACCGTCGGTGAAGTGATCTGGATCTCGCTTTGGGTCATTCGTATACGCATGGTGTCGCATATGACCGGCGCGATGCGCTTTGAAGTTGATGCCCGTTGGAATGGAACTGAGAACCCCAATGGCTT
>JAFMEI010000028.1 GCA_017856815.1 Ilumatobacteraceae bacterium | reverse complement strand
TGGGTGCTGCGTCTTTGGCGTTCTTGATAAATGCCCTCAGCTTGATGGGATCCTTGCGGCCTGGTTCGGCCTCAACACCACTGGACACATCAACGCCCCAGGGCCTAACCGTTTCAATAGCCAACCCAACATTTTCCGGATTGAGCCCGCCTGCCAACATGAGGCGCGGAACTTCTGGCATGTCGGCAAGAAGTGACCAATCAAATAATTTGCCGCTTCCCGGCTCCGATGCATCGACAAGCACCATGTCGGTACCCAGATTGTCAGCGTTCATTGCGGCTGCACTTCCAGCCTCCACCGATTTAATTACCCAATGGACGTATTTGTTGACTTGTTCCACTTGATTGCGTGATTCACGGCCGTGCAATTGAGCGGCCTTCAGTCCAGCGCGTTGAGTGATATCAATTACACGATCAGGTAGTTCATCGCGAAACACTCCCACGGTGAGAATCTCTGGTGGAAGGCGACGCGTGATGTCGTATACGCGACTTGCGGTTACTTGTCGCGGCGACGGAGCAAAAACAAATCCAAGGGCGTCAGCACCTAGTGCTACCGCGAGAAGGGCATCATCCTCGCTGGTTATTCCACAGATCTTGACGAACACGTAAACAACGGTAACGGCAAACCGGCGTTATCAGCGGGCAAACTCAGCTTCGTGGAACCAGTAATGACTGGAGTTCCGCGCCTGGATCAGCTGACTTAACCAGAGTCTCGCCAACCAAAATCGCGTCAAAGCCTGCCCCCAGCAGAACTTCGGCGTCAGCCCGGTCGCGAATACCAGACTCAGCCACTTTCACAATCCCGTCGGGCATTGACTCAGCAACCCTCACGGCTCGTTCTGTGTCGACATTGAATGTCACCAAGTCGCGCTGATTGACACCAATCATTTCAGCCCCGATTGAAAGAGCAGTCTCTAGTTCATTTTCATCGTGTATCTCGACGAGAACATCGAGACCAATTGAAATTGCGAGCCCGTTGAGGTGCTCAATCTCGTCACGGCTTAGCGCGGCAGCAATCAGCAAGAGACAATCTGCACCCATTAATCGCGCATCAAAAACATCCACTTCGGCCACCGTGAAGTCTTTACGCAGAACAGGCACCGATACCGCCGCGCGTGCAGATTGAAGGTCGGCAATTGATCCACCGAAATGCGGGCCATCTGTCAGCACCGAGATGCAAGACGCCCCAGCGTTTTCATAGGTTCGAGCCAACGAAGCAGGATCAAGATTTGGATTGAGATCACCTTTTGAGGGCGAACGACGCTTGATTTCACTGATTACCGCAAGGTGCTTAACGCTTGTGTTACGAATCGCAGCGATAAACCCTCGCGGTTGCGGAATTTGGTCGACAGCTTGCGCAAGATCTGCGAGTGAGCGTGAATCGTTTGCAGCACGATCGCGATGATGACGCACGATGGCGTCAAGATAGGTCGCAGTCACGACAGGGTCAGAGACCCTTTCCAACCCGGGGGGTTACGTTGTTGAACTCCGGCGCTCCCGCCAACAGCTTTCCGATTTTGGGAAATGCCGCTTGGAACACTGCACCACCCATATGGGCATCAACCGCAGCCTGATCGGAGTACATCTCGTACATCCAAACCATGTCCGGATTGGCGTTGTCCTGCAGGCATACGTACTGCAGGGTGCCAGGCTCACTTGCGGTAGCAGCGACGACTTCTGCAAGAACTGCCACCAGCTCTTCGCCTTTTCCTTCTTGTGCCGGCAACTTAATGATCATTGAAACAGCCATGTCTCCCCTTTGTTGTGCTCTAACCCTAATCCGTTAATGCGGCGCTCAAAATCCCAAACGCGAGGTCAACTCGGCAACGAGATTTTCAATTGGGACGCGCGTCTGCTCGGTGGTATCTCGCTCACGGATCGTCACCGCATTGTCTTCGAGAGTGTCAAAATCAACAGTCACGCAATATGGAGTACCGATTTCATCTTGGCGTCGGTAGCGGCGGCCAATTGCTTGCGTCTCGTCATATTCGCACATATAGCGATCAGACAACATTGAGTAGATCTCGCGCGCCTTGGGCGACAACGTGTCCTTCTTTGACAATGGCAAAACGGCAACTTTGTACGGCGCAAGACGTGGATGCAGCCGCAGCACGGTTCGTGGCTCATCATTCACCACGTCTTCGTCGTAGGCGGCCAACAAGAAAGCTGCCATCGTACGATTGGCGCCGGCAGCGGGTTCGACCACGTAGGGAACGTAACGTTCATTCGTCGCTTGATCAAAGAAGTCAAGACGCTGACCCGAATGGGTCGAATGTTGGTTTAGGTCAAAGTTTGTACGCTGCGCTATTCCTTCAAGTTCTCCCCAGCCCCAAGGGAACATGAACTCAACATCGGCGGTGCCTGCTGAATAGTGAGAAAGCTCGTCGGCTTCGTGGGGACGAATTCGGAGAAGATCTCTCGGGATGCCGAGCTCCACATACCAATTGAGGCGTTCGTTACACCAGTACTCGTACCATTTCGCACCTTCACTTGGTGGCACAAAAAACTCAAGTTCCATTTGTTCGAACTCACGTGTACGAAAAATGAAATTGCCCGGCGTGATTTCGTTGCGGAAGCTTTTACCGACTTGGGCGATTCCAAATGGTGGCTTCTTGCGAGAGGTTTGGAGCACATTTGTGAAGTTGACGAACATGCCCTGTGCGGTCTCGGGTCGTAAATAAACATCGGCGCCTGCGTTCTCAACTGGGCCAGCAGTGGTCTTGAACATGAGATTGAAAGCCCGCGCTTCGGTGAACTGACAGCCCTTCATTGACTGAGGGCAGTCCCGAGTCTCTAGATGGTCTTCACGGAATCGGCGTTTACAGACGGTGCAGTCAACCAAGGGATCCGAAAAGTTGGCGAGGTGGCCAGAGGCCTCAAAGATCTGTGGGGGGCCAAGGATTGCAGCGTCTATTAAGACGACATCGTCGCGCTGCTGGACCATCGTGCGCACCCAAGCATCTTTGACATTGCGCAACATGAGCGAACCAAGCGGGCCGTAGTCATAGGAAGAGCGAAAGCCGCCATATATCTCCGCACTTGGATAAACGAAGCCGCGTCGTTTGCAGAGGTTGACTATTTGCTCTAAATCACTTGCTGGCACGTGACAAGGCTAGGCGATGGACACCGCACCAGACCGAGTAATACAGGCAGTGTCTCCCTAGTGAATGTTGGTATGCATTGTCTTTAGGCGCCGTTCTGTGTGATGCTCCATCACCAGAGTTGCCAATTCCGTCACCTCGCGTGAGGCGGCACCGGAGTCGTAATTGAGTGCCTCAATCATCCGACCTCCGAGTATGGCCCGCATCAATAGAAGTGCATCACCCGATACTCGGCGGCCAAGAGAACACCTCCGGCATTGCACGCCCCCATTTTCTAGATTGAAGTAGTACGAACCACCATCGAGTTCACCGATCGCTTCACGACACGCAACGCAAAAATCCAGTTCGGGTCGCGCCCCCTCGGAAGTCAGAAGCTTCAAAAAGAATGCGCCGAGCACGAGGTCGGAGTCCGTACTGTTCAGGGTCTCCAAGGCACCAACGAGCATCTTGTAAAGATGAGGTGTTTCTTCGCGTTCCATCCCCAGTTGATCAACGACTTCAACCATTGACATGCCACGCGACAAGCGATCTAGATCATTACGGGCTTTATTGGTAGTACCAATCAGTTCAACCTGACTCACGATGTCGAGTTCTCGACCAGTTGCAAAGAGAACATCGACATGACTCATTGGCTCAAGGCGTCCACCGAAACGCGAGCCCGACTTTCTAACTCCTTTAGCTACGGCTCTCACTTTTCCGTGGTGCTCAGTCATGAACACAACAATTCGATCTGATTCTTTGAGTTTGTAAGTTCGCAACACAACGGCGTTATCGCGATATTGCGGCATCAGACGCCACCAAATCTTCGATTGCGATTGTGATAATCGCGGATCGCGTAATCAAGGTGAGCCGATGACAACTGGCGCCATGGAGTGTCAACGTAAACAATTTCGCTGTATGCAAGTTCCCACACCAATGACGGAACACTCTTCGATTGCGGACCACACGCCACCACAAGGTCTGGCTCACCGATCTCGCCGAACATGAATTCGTCGATTGAGTCCTCGTTGATATCAGTTCGAGCCGCGATGAGACCTCGCCCTGCGACAGCCAGTCGCTCAAGACCTGACCCGATTAAATCGATGCGCACCGGCACCCCACGAAGTGATCCAGCAAGGCACATCTCTGAATCGTTTGCGCCAATTTGGCTAATCAAAATCCGCCTCAGATCGATGGGCGCCACACCCGTAGACGCGTAAGGGGCAACCGTCAATGTGCTCGGGCGCGCAGAACGCACCTTGGTCGTTGGCACGAGTGGCTCAATCCAGCGATTCAAGAGAGTGGACCATTCGGTTTCCGAGACCGAATGCCACTCCTCCATCGAACCAACCGCAACCAGAACATGCACAACGCAATTCTCCCACCAAGCGGCCGCCTAGGTGAGCGACCCATTAGTAGGGTTTTCGCAATGTCTGAGTCCACCTCCAGCGATGCCACCGCCCGCGGTTGCCATATTGCCTGCATCATGGACGGCAATGGCCGTTGGGCTGAACGTCAGGGCCTAGAGCGAATTGCGGGTCATACAGCAGGCGAAGAGGCGTTAGCCGACATCGTGCGGGCAGCATCTGCCCGAGGTGTTGGCTGGCTTACGGTCTTTGGTTTCTCTACCGAGAATTGGATCCGCCCGCGGCGTGAGGTGCGCCACATTTTGAATTTGCACAAGAAATTATTTGGTCGCCTGGAAGAACTCAACGAGAACAACGTCCAAGTCCGCTGGATAGGGCGTCCATTTGATGAGCGCGGCTCACGCACACCGCGGTATGTGCAGAGACGAATTCGCCAAGCAATATCCGATACCGCGGGTAACACGGGCATGGTTCTTACGGTGGCGTTCGACTACGGGTCGCGAGCCGAGATTGCACGAGCGATACGTAAGGCGTCGCAATTTGGTGAAGTAACTCCCACCACAATTTCAGCGCACATGTATGCCCCCGATCTTCCGCCAGTAGATGTACTTGTGCGCACTTCTGGTGAACTCAGAATTTCCAACTTTCTGCTCTGGCAGATTCAAGATGCGAAGGTTTACTTCACGCCAAAGACCTGGCCCGAATTCGATGCCGATGAACTGGATGCCGCCATTGCCCTCATCTAAAGAGACAATCGAGGCGCTTCAACGCATCACTGCACAACTCGCCGAACCCGAAGAGCGCCAAGGGCAAATCGAAATGGCTTGTGCAGTGGCAGACGCCATTGATCGCGATACCAATCTTGTTGTTCAAGCGGGCACTGGTACCGGCAAGTCCCTCGCCTACCTCTTGCCCGCAGTGCTCGCCGGCAAGAAGACCGTGGTTGCAACTGCCACCAAAGCGCTTCAGGACCAGCTTGCGATGCACGATCTCCCGATGCTCCAACGCCACCTGGGCCATGATTTTGATTTTTGTGTAGTTAAAGGTCGTGGCAACTATGTATGTGTTCAGCAATTGCAGGAACTCACAGAGGGCCAGATCACGATTGATCTCGCTGACACCAAGTCGGGGCTCGGAGCCGAAATTGAAAAGATTCGCAAATGGTCGCAATCGGATGAAATTGGTGACCTTGCCCTAATTGATTTTCCGATTAGTGATGCCGCCAAGGCTGCTGTATCAGTGGGTGCTGATGAATGCCCAGGGGCGTCGAAATGCGCATCGGGTGGTCGCTGTTTTGCTGAGTTTGCGCGTGCTCGTGCCGAAGCCGCAGACATCGTTGTGGTCAACACTCACCTTTACGGTCTAGATGTAGCAACAGAAGGCAAAGTTCTACCCGAGCACCAACTCGTGATCTTCGATGAGGCACACACACTTGAAGGAACCATTAGCGACACTGTGAGTGTCAACATCGGTCCAGGTCGCATAAATCAGTTTGCGGGATCGTTGCGGCGTTTGTTCATGGAAAGCCCAAATGACCTGAAGTTGGCCAATATCGCGGCGTCTCTCAAGCTGGTCTTAACGCCCCTACTCTCAGAACGCTTAAGTCATCCACTTCCCAACTCGATAGCTGAATCCCTCAGCGAATTGCGCATCGTGGTCAATGATGTGATTACTGAACTCAAGAAAATTGAGTCAGAGAACACCGACGTAGTGCAACGCAAACTTCGTGCGCAAACCATGGCCGGCCATTTGGCGACTGATATTGATGTCGCACTCGCTGGATTCACTGGATCGGTCGCATTCGTCGAAGGTAAACCCGATTGGCCCGTCTTGGTCATTTCACCATTGGATGTGAGCGGCGTTCTGAATCAATCACTTTGGTCGGCGCGCAGCGCCATCCTCACGAGTGCCACAATTCCCGCGACTCTGCCCACCACCCTTGGGCTACCCGAGGACAAAACACAAATGCTCTCCGTGGAAAGTCCTTTCGATTACGAAAAGAACGCGCTCATGTACTGCGCGGCGCACCTTCCAAACCCCAATGATCCATCCCACGCAGGTCACGTCGTTGACGAACTTGAACAGCTGATCTTGGCTGCGGGTGGTCGCACCTTGGCCCTGTTCACTAGTTATGCACGGCTCGATCATGCAGTTACAGAATTGCGTCAACGACTTCCGTTCAAGATCCTGAGCCAGCGAGACATGTCCAAAATGGCATTGGTCGCAGAATTTGAAAAATCCGAAGAAACGTGTCTTTTTGCAACCTCGGGCTTCTTTCAGGGCATCGACATCCCTGGGCGCACTTTGTCGCTGGTCACAATTGACCGCATACCCTTCCCGAGCCCAAAGGATCCGTTGCTTAGCGCAAGAAGTGACGCACACGGCGCTGACGGATTCAAGCTTGTTTATGTGCCGATCGCGACCACGTATCTCGCCCAAGCTATTGGCCGCCTAATCCGTACGCGCAATGACCGTGGTGTCGTAGCCGTATTTGATCCGCGCTTAACAAAAGCCAACTACGCCTGGTCGATCGTTAATGGACTTCCCCCGATGGGGCGCACCCGAAATCGCGATGAGGCGGAGAACTTTCTTCGCGCCATTTCGGCTAGCTGAGCCTGATCAACTCAATCAGTATCCGAGTCGTTCGACTCGACCAGCATCGCGTTGCCAGTCTTTGTCCACCTTGACCAACAGCTCGAGAAATGCCCCTGCTGGGAGCTGTTCGCGAACGCGACTCCCCACCTGTTTGAGCACCTCGCCTTTGTGCCCGATCACTAGACCCTTTTGCGAATCACGCTCCACAATGATCTCCACTTTGATCCGAGGCCATTCCCATTCCGCCACTCGCGTTGCGATGGAATACGGAACTTCGTCTCGCATAATCGCAAGCAGTTGTTCTCGCACGAGTTCGGCTACCCACTGCTCTTCGGTTACATCCGAAAACGATTCCGGCGGAAAATACTCGGGGCCTTCAGGTAGTTGGCCCAGTAGATATTCAAGAAGAGCATCAGTGCCCTCACCGGTTTTTGCTGACACGGGAAAATATGCCGCCGCCCCCCAAGCGCTTACTCGCTGCAATTGTTCCAGCAATTGTTCGGGCTTGACTCGGTCAATCTTGTTGATGATTACAACACTCTTCTCGAGCTTTAGGTGATTTGCTACCCACTGGTCACCACTGCCAACTGGCTTGGTCGCATCCACAACAATGCACTGCACGTCTACATCGTCCAGACTTTCAAGCGCAGTCGCATTGACCCGCTCTCCAAGTGCAGTGACCGGCTTGTGTAGTCCAGGCGTATCAACAAACACAATCTGTGCCTGGTCCCGATTCAATACGCCCATGATTCGATGGCGAGTGGTCTGGGGTTTGTCGGAAACTATTGATACCTTGCGGCCACAAAGGGCATTGATGAGTGTGGATTTGCCCACATTGGGGCGCCCAACCACTGCCACGAAACCCGACCTCATTGACCGCGACTCTACTTTGAATGGTGCAAGACTCGATGTGTGTCCAATCTCAACATTCGCAAGTGGACGGATCGACTCCAGCCACAGACGTTGCAAATCGCCACCTTCTTGCTCTACATCAATGGCTTCTTTGCCTTTGTTTCGGTTCTAGATAAGACCGATTACCTCGGATATTTCCGGTATCGGTGGGGTGTCGGCATACTCGTTGGCCTTTTCGTAGTGGCTGCGAATATCTTCGGTGGCTTCCTGATGGCTAATGATCGCAAGTCTGGATATTGGCTGGCAATCGTGGCGGCCTTTGCTCCATTCGCATTGCGGTATTGGGCTCTTTCTGACCTAGAGAACCTCACGGGGGGCTCAGTTTCGCTGTGGGACAAATTCACTGGCGGAGACACGATTGGATTCATTTTCGAAGCCGCCCTCTGCGCTCTACTTTTACATCCGCAAAGTCGGGAGCATCAGCGACTCTGGTTCCGTTGAGCCAGCAGTATCCCGTAACCTCAAAGCATGGCTAACACGGTTATTGAAAGTATTGAGGCGTTGCCTCAGTTTGTCGGAAAGCAACTCGGTCACAGCGACTATGTAACAGTCACTCAGGAGATGGTGAATCTGTTCGCTGACTCCACAGGTGATCATCAGTGGATCCATGTGGATGTTGAGAAAGCAAAGAACGGACCCTTCGGCGGGCCAATCGCTCACGGCTATCTGACGCTTTCACTAGCTCCGGTTCTCATTCCGCAGGTTGCGATCGTCAAGGGTGTGACCATGGCGTTGAATTACGGCGCCAACAAAGTTCGATTCCCCTCGCCGGTTCCCGTTGGCGCAAGAGTGCGCGCTGGGGTCGCAATCGCTGATGTGGAAGCCGTCAATGGTGGCGCACAGGTGACCTACGCAGTCACTTTCGAAGTTGAAGGTGCTCCAAAACCAGCATGTGTAGCCGAGGTTGTCTACCGCTATCTCGGTTGACCCTTAGCGAAACTCTGGCATGACTTTTTCAGCCAGCAGAGTCATGGTCTCGGTGCTCGGATAGTCAGGACACCAAGGAATGAACCCAGTGCATCCGAGAGAAACATAGGTGGAGATCTTTTCCGCCACTTGTTCCGGGGTGCCTACCAGGTTCCCGTCGCGCCAGGATTCAAATGGTTCACCCCAGAGATTGCGACTACCCGCTTCACGTAACTCTGCTTCAGTCTCACGAATGAAAACTTCGGGGCTCCAAGTTTTACCAATTGTCTCTTCGTCGCGACCAACTGCTTTGCAGTGGTCTTTCAGGATCTCACGCTTTCTCGCCCACTCGTCTGGTTTGCCACCAAAGTTTGAGTAATCGGCGTACTCAGCAACGACACGAAGGGTCAATTGTTCACCACCTCCGCCAATCCAAATTGGAGGATGCGGCTTTTGCAGTGGCTTCGGATCACAGTTGGCACGCGACATTGTGTAGTACTTGCCGTCGTAGTTGGTTTCACGATCCATCCACATTGAACGCACGATCTCGACACTCTCGCGCAGCATTCCAATTCGGTCTTTTGGTTTAGGAAAATCAAACCCGTATCCGCGGTACTCGTTTTCGTACCAACCAGCACCAATGCCCCAATCAAGACGACCACCGGAAATCACATCGACGGTAGAAGTTATCTTTGCCAGCAATCCTGGTGAGCGGTAACTATTACAGCCGACCATCTGACCAAGGCGTATTTTCGTTGTGAGTTGACTAATGGCAGCGATCGTGGTCCAGCACTCAAAGACCGCCTCGTGCGCGGGCCGTGGCACATTGTGGAAGTGGTCATAAACCCAAAGCGAGTCGTATCCGAGTCTCTCCGCGAGTTGCGCGATCTCGACCGATTTGCTCCATTTGTCAACATCGGACTCGATTTCGGCGAGTTCCATCTTCCAACCCTGGGGAATGAACATCCCAAAAATCACGTCAGCCATGGCCTGAACCCTATTCCGTCATCAAAGCCAAAATGCGCTACAGCGGCAGGTCACCAGTTGCACGCTTGGTGGTTCCGTGGTCCTTATAGGCGGCAATAGTTCTCTGGGCGATTCGCATCTGGTGAATTTCATCGGCGCCGTCAGCAAAACGGCTCCAACGCGCCTGCTGCAGCATTCCAGCCAACGGTGTGTCAGTGCTGTAACCGAGCGCTCCATGCACTTGGATCGCGCGGTCAATGATGCGCCAGAGGCTGTTGGCCACAAAGTGTTTGGCCATCGAGACTTCGCTGATGAAGTCAAGTTTGTTCTCCACTTTGAATGCGGCATGCAGAACCATCAACTTGCACTGGTACAACTCCATCGCAGAGTCCGCAATCATCCACTGGATTCCTTGCTTCTCCGCAAGTATCGACCCATGTGAGTACCTCTCCAGTGATCGTTTCACCATCATGTCCAAAGCTGTCTCAGCCTGACCGATCCACCGCATGCAGTGCGCGAGTCGCGCTGGACCAAGCCTGTACTGCCCGAGTAAGTGACCCTGCCCACGGCCTCCGAGCATGTTCGAATTAGGAACACGGAGATCTTCAATCAAGATTTCACAATGGTTGTGTCCTCCCGACATGGTCTCGACATCACGCACCACATTCCAGCCTTCGCTTGGAAGATCAACTATGAAGCAAGAGTTTGCCGCCTGAGGCTGGTCGGGGTTTTCTTCGGTGCGGGCAACTAGAAGTGCGAACTTTGCCCCACGGGCTCCTGAAATAAACCACTTGTGACCATTGATAACCCACTCATCACCATCTTTGTAAGCAAACGTTTTGATCAGGGTTGGATCACTACCTGCAACTTCAGGCTCGGTCATCGCAAAACAACTGCGGGCGGTGCCTTCGCACAACGGCTTCAGATATTTCTCTTTCTGCTCCGGAGTTGCCCAATGCAAGAGTGTGTGCTGGTTACCTTCGTCCGGCGCTTGCGCATTCAGCACGAATGGACCAATACCAACCTTTGCCGCCTCGGCACTCACAGCCGCCATAGCGGTTGGCCCGAGCCCCATGCCGCCCCATTCGGGTGGCATGTGAGGAAGCCAGAGATTCCAGTCCTCACGAGCTTTTTTACGCAATGTGACAATTGCCTTAACAACCTGCGCTCGATCGCTTTGGTCAATTGCTTCCCATGCTGGACGCACTTCAACATCCATGAACTCGCGCACTTTCATGCGCACACTTTCAACATCGGGTTCAAAGGTGAAGTCGATCATGTTTCCCCAGTCAGTCTTTGACCGCAACGCTATAGGCTCATGATGTGCAGGAGCCGAGCCGCCCGTCATGGGACACCGACCAGTTGCCCCAAGGTGCCGAAAAGGCCAAGGCAGTGCAGCAAATGTTCGATGCGATTGCCCCCCGCTATGACCTCGTGAACCGCATTATGACCTTCCGTCTGGATGTTCGTTGGCGTCGAAAAGCAATCCGCTCTCTCAATCTTCCTTCTGGTTCTCTCGTGCTGGACCTTGCCGGTGGAACTGGGGACCTCTGTATTGATCTCAAGAAGTTGGGAATGCACCCGATCTCAGTGGACCTCTCTTTTGGAATGCTCTCGGCGGACCGCAGCGGTGCTCAAAGAATGCAGTCCGATATATTGCGCCTGCCTGTTCATGACGCCGCAGTGGACGGAATCACATGCGGATTCGCACTTCGCAATCTGGTTGACCTTCCGCAATTTTTCAATGAGCTGGCACGGGTCGTGCGCCCTGGTGGGCGGATAGCGCTGTTGGATGTCGGGGTTCCCACAAATCCGATTATTCGATTCGGCAACAACATCTACTTCGGAAAGATCGTTCCCAAGATTGGTGCGTTGCTCTCCGACAAAGCCGCATACCGCTACTTGCCAAAGAGTGTCGCGTATTTGCCCGCTCCAGGACAGATGCTTAGCGATTTACGTAGCGCTGGCTTTGCTGATGCCACACACCGCCTATTGAGTGGTGGGCTTACGCAACTAATGGTCGCCACAAGAAATAGCTGATTCATGCGTCTCGTAACGAGCCCGCTCAAGGACCCGATCGATCTAAACGATTTCGCTGGCGACGATGGAATGCTCTTCGTACGAGACGGCGTCGGCATCGCAGGACGCGGAGCGCTCGTCACTAGTACGGGCAAAGATATCGAAGCCGTACTTCGAGCGATTGAATGCGACAACCACGTAGGTGGCCCAGGTACTGGCGCAGTCGCATTTGGTGCTATTCCCTTTCTTTCAGATCGTGAACCAACCTTCATCGTTCCCAAAGTGCTGATTGGTAAGCGAGAGGACGGCACCGCTTTCATTACCCATCTGCAAGACGACACATATCGAATGCCGGCAGTGGAAATCTCACAGACCGAAGCGATCAAGTACAAGATGAAATCTGGATACGTTTCGCCGGATGATTACAAGCGCATCGTAAGCCTTGCAACTGATGCGATCGGGCGGGGTGAATTCCAAAAGGTTGTATTGGCCCGCGACCTGTTTATTGATGCCGACGAGGCGATGAGCATTGGATTGATATTGAAGCGTTTGAAAGCCTCTTACGGTTCAAGCTATCGGTACTCGTTTGACGGTCTCGTCGGCGCATCCCCCGAGCTTTTAGTGGAAGTTCTTGATGGTGTTGTTCGAAGCCACCCGCTTGCCGGCACGGCTCCACGCACGGGAAATGTTCAGGAGGATGGTCGTCTTGCCGATCAGCTCTTGCGTTCAGATAAGAATCAGCAAGAACACAAAATTGTTATCGACATGGTTCGCGACACACTTTTGCCGTACTGCTCTTACCTCGACTGGGAGCCCGAGCCCTCGATAGTCCAGGTTGCAAATGTGCAGCACTTGGGCTCCGCAGCAGAAGGCGTGCTTACGCGCCCGCACACTTCAGTTCTGCAACTTGCGCGCGAGTTGTGCCCTACGCCGGCGTTAGGCGGATCTCCGCGTGAAGCATCCATCAATTGGATCGAACAATTCGAAGGGATGGACCGCGGGCGTTACGGCGGGGCAATCGGTTGGCTTGATGCGCACGGCAATGGCACTTGGGCAGTAACGATTCGCTGCGCAGAGTTCGACGAGTCACGTCGAAGCGCCCACTTATTCGCAGGTTGCGGAATCGTTGCCGACAGCGACCCCGAGTCCGAGCTTTCTGAGACTCAGACCAAATTCAAAGCGATGATTTCAGCGATCACTGGCTCGACAGGCGTTGACTCACTGCAGAGTTAATTCGGTTGTGCTCCTCAAGATTTGAGTCACGATTTGTCTTCACAACAATGACCTTCACTCCACGGCCCGCCAAGGCGCGCTTAAGTGCATCACGCGTATTGACCCCAACCGACTTCAGGCCGTGCGCTTTTGCCATCTTGATGAGGTCCGTTCCATGCGGAGTACCGAACAGTTGCTCATAGCGCTCAGCTTTAAGTGTTTGCTTTTGCGAAAGGAATGAGAAAATCGCTCCGCCATCGTTGTCTGTTACAACGATCCTCATGTTGACATCCCTTTTATTAAGCGCGGTCAACGACGATGAGTCATGCAGAAACGCCACATCACCGATGAGCACATACACGGTCTTTTTGGTTGAAGCGGCCGCACCGATCGCAGTTGCCAAAACGCCATCAATACCATTGGCTCCCCTATTTGACAGGACCGTAACTCCCTTGCCAATGCGCGAGTACCACTCCAAGTCGCGAATTGGCATTGACGATGAGGCAACAATGATCTGACCCGCCCTTGCTGACTCAGCCACGGTGTTCGCCACAGCGGGCTCCGTCAGGGAACTGCCGAGACACTCGGTAATGACACCAGCGGCCACACGGTCTGACGTAATCCAAGCTTCCCTAAATTCGTTGTCGACTGGATTCAGGTTCTGGACTTCACGTAACAGTGCCACAACGATCTTCTTAAGATCACCGTGTAGCGCAATCGCAACATCACGGAATGGATCGCGATTCTCAGGCCGATCGCTGATCTGGATTACCTTTGCTGCTCCATCATGCAAATACTGACCGAGGACTTTCGACGCGGGGCCTTCACCTAACTGCAAAACGACCTCAGGTTTAAGTCGCTTAGAAGTGTTCGGTTCACGCAAGAACGCGTCCGCATGAGTGATAACTCCGTCATGGTGTTGGAGACCACTTCGTGAATCGGCAAGCACGGGCCAGTTCAGGCGCTCTGCGAGTTCAACCACCTGCTTGAGACCCCTACAGCCATGCCCCGCAACAACCACTCCGCGCAATCCCGAAATGTGTTCCACCAACATCGCAACGTCAGTCTTTGTTGGGCGGACGGCATCGCGTGCGGCAACTGAGTCTTCAATTGCATGTATGGCGTCAGTAGGCGTGCCAACTAATGGTTCTCGAAATGGCAAATTCACATGCACGGGCCCGCGACCAAAACCAGTCGCTGCATCAAAGGCCTGGCGAGCAAAGTTTCGCCATTGACCTCGTTCATTCCATTCGGGCACCCCAGGATCAATGAACTTCCGCACTGAATCGCCGTACAAATCTTTTTGGTTGATCGTTTGGGGTGCGCAAATGCCCTGTAATTCCGGTGGGCGATCTGCGGTGCACGCGATCAACGGCACGCCGCTCAGATCTGCTTCCACGATTGCTGCGTGGAAGTGCGTGGCCGCAGTTCCACTTGTACAAAGCGTTATCGCTGGGACGCCTGTTGCGAGACCGGCGCCGAGCGCCATGAATGCGGCAGAACGTTCGTCGTGGACAATCTCCACTCGGATTCGAGGCTCTTCGGCCAGAGCCAAGGCCAAAGGCGTGGAGCGTGAGCCCGGAGCCACGAATGCGTGTGTCACTCCATCATTTGCCCACTGATCAACGATCACCGCGCAGAAAGATGCCTGAATATCTTCAGGGCGAGGAAGGGTGGCGGTCATGGCTCTATCGTTGCATCCGTGTTGATTGAAATCTGGTCTGATGTCATTTGCCCTTGGTGCTACATCGGCAAAACCCGATTTGAAGCAGCCCTCGAGCGCGTGAAAGCCGACCTTCCAAGTCTGCCAGTGGAAGTCGTATATCGCCCCTACCAGTTAGATCCTTCTGCCTCGGTCGGTGAAGCCAGGCCCGTCAGTGAGGGTTATGCCAAGAAGTTTGGGGGGCCTGAACGCGCGGAGCAGATCATCGGTCACGTCACACGAGTCGCCGCCGGTGACGGAATCACCTTTCAAATGGATCGCGCGTTACGGGCCAACACCTTTGACGCCCATCGCCTTCTCGAGTGGGTTCTCTCGGCCTATGGCACCCAGGCTCAAGCAACACTCAATCTGCGTTTGATGCGTGCCTACTTCGAGGAAGGAAAGAATATCGGCGACCTGGACACGCTGGTCAGTCTCGTCGAAGATGCAGGTTTTGACTCGGCTAAGGCACGTGACGTCCTAACAACTGATGCCTTCGCAGATGATGTGAAGGCTGGAATTATGCGTGCAAAAGATTTTGACATTCATGCGGTGCCGACATTTGTGGTTAACGGCGCGTGGCAAATACCCGGAGCGCAAGAGGTTGAAGTATTTGAGACCGCGTTGCGTCGCATGGTGGAGCGGGACTGATGTTCCTGCCCTACATCGAAAAAGGGGCAGGTGCACGCGTAGCGCTTTTGCACGGCTTCACCCAGACCAAAAGTGCGTGGGACCCGGTCATAGCTCTCTTGGGCAGTGATTTTCACACCATCAGTTTTGATGCCCCTGGGCACGGTGACGCCACAATGCTCCCCTTCAACTGCTCCGAAGCCGCCGAAGCAGTAAACAACATTGCGGGAGACGCTACGTACGTTGGATATTCATTGGGCGGACGCATAATGCTTCATGCAGCTCTGCTCTTTCCTGAGGAAGTTGAACGACTTGTTCTGATAAGTGCATCACCAGGGATACAAGACCCCACTGAACGCGAGGCCCGCATTGCAGCCGATTCGACTCTGGCTGAACGTATCGGTTCACTTGGTGTCGAGGCTTTTGTTGACGAATGGATGTCAATGCCCATGTTCGCTGGCTTGAACTCCTCCAATAATCAACGCGCCGCACGATTGACCAATACTGCCGATGGACTCATTCGATCCCTGAAGCTCTGCGGCACCGGTGCACAGGAATCGTTCTGGCCCCGCTTGGGCGAGCTCAAGATGCCCGTGTTGCTGATTGTTGGTGAAAGTGATCAAAAGTTCGTCAACTTGAATCAGGAAATGAAAAATGCCATCGGATCTAATGCCCAACTGGAGATAGTTCCAGGGGCGGGACACTCAGTGCCACTGGAAGACCCGCGGTGTGTAGCGCGGCTAATCGCCGAATTCGTCGCCTAATCAGGAACCGATTGCTAGACCAAAGGCGAGCAAGGAACCAACACAGAGTTGCAAGCGACCAGTCATGCCGAGCACTGCAATCAAAGCCTTACCAGTCGCACCGTTTCGAATCGATCGAATCGGCCCTACTGCAAATACAAACCCAACCAGTGCAATTAGCGCACTCGGCCGGTTTGCGGCGCACAAAACCACGCCAGCTAATGCCCCGATTGCGAGCGACGAATAAAGATTTCGGGTGCGTGGATCTCCAAGCCGCACTGCCAGTGTGCGCTTGCCTGAGATTGTGTCAGTGGGGATATCGCGCAGGTTATTAACCACGAGCAAGGCGCAGGCCAGACAACCCGTGGTGGCCCCAGCGAGCAGTGAAAGGCCGGTCACTCGCTCCGACAAAACAAAAGTTGTTCCCGCTGTAGCAAGTAAGCCGAAGAACGTAAAGACAAATATCTCGCCGAGGCCCGCATACCCGTAGGGGCTTGGGCCCCCGGTATAAAACCAGCCCGCCGCAATGCAAGCAACTCCAACGGGAATTAACCAAAGCGTTGTGGCTAACGCCAGAACTAGACCCGCCAACGCGGCCACAGCAAAGGAAACTATTGCTGCCCTTTTGACTTCATTAGGAGCTGCCAGTCCCGAAGCGACGAGCCGAACTGGACCCACGCGGTTTTCGTCGGTTCCCTTGACGCCGTCTGAATAGTCATTTGCATAGTTGACTGCAACCTGCAGCGCCAGACTCACAATCAGTGCAGGAACAACACGCCACCAACTCACTTGACCGAGCCCGACAGCACAGCCTGCGCCGATCGCTACAGGCACAATTGACGCCGGCAGAGTTCGTGGCCTTGAGCCGAGCCACCAGCGATTAGCAAATAGTTTCACCCCACAATTCTCCCATCTTGCGTTCCATCAATGTGCGAATGAGCAAATAGCGTGAAGGGAGTGCAACGCCTGATCGCCGTGGACCTCCCGCTCAACGAAGAATTCGTCGATGTTGTTCGGTCAGCTTGGGAGTCAGGCGATGCAGTATTTCCGCTCGATCCACGGTGGCCGAGTGCTTTGCGGGATCGAATTCTTGCCGCAATTCGTCCGACACACATCCAAACCACACCAACCGAACTTGTCGAACTTGAAAACGGAGAGCCAGCAGAGTCCGGTGATGCACTCGTTATTGCAACTTCTGGCTCCACAGGCGAACCCAAAGGTGTGGTCCATACCTTTGCCTCACTTAAGGCGTCTGCAGATGCTTGCCACGACCGCATCGGGTTCAATGGAATGCATTGGCTTGCGTGTCTTCCTGTCGCGCACATTGGCGGTTTCTCCGTAGTGGCAAGAAGCTTGCTGTTAGATATCCCTCTAACAATCGCCAAAGATGCCAGCGCCAATTCCATTGCATCGGCCACAGAAGGTGGTGCGAACCTCATCTCCATAGTTCCCACGATGCTTGATCGAATCAACTGCGACGCTTTCCACCGCGTATTAATCGGTGGAGCAAAACCACCGAGCCAACGACCCGCCAATGCAATTGCCACCTACGGCTCGACTGAGACTGGCAGTGGAATTGCCTACAACGGACATGCGTTAAAGCATGTCGAAATTCGAATTGCTGACGATGGTGCGATTCTTGTGAAGGGCCCTATGCTCATGCGCTCGTACCGCAATGCCTCCAGCCCTTTCACAAACGACGGCTGGCTTGACACTGGTGATGCAGGCGAACTCTTGAGCGACGGAAGCCTGAATGTCTTTGGTCGTCGCACGGAGATGATTATCACTGGCGGGGAAAATGTCTGGCCCGATGCGGTGGAGCGAGCGCTACTTGCCTATCCAGGGATCAGTGACTGTGCAGTATTCGGCGCGCCAGACCCGAAGTGGGGCGAAACTGTTTGCGCCGTTTTTGAGGCATCGGCCCCGATTGACCAAAGCGCGCTAAAAGAATTCCTCGGCGCATCACTTCCAGGATTTTCAATTCCAAAGAAACTCAACCAA
>JAFMEI010000027.1 GCA_017856815.1 Ilumatobacteraceae bacterium | reverse complement strand
CCAAGAAAATGCCAAGGAAGAATCGCCGAGAACAAATAGAACGCGTAGTAGTGATTCCCACTCGGGTCTCCTGGTTTCGGCGTCACTTTTAGAACAACTGAGAAAACAAACGTGTAAACGGTTACTTGCGCGATCGGATTCAGTAACGACCATCCCCAGCCGAGCAGCGAACGCCGATAGCGGGTGCGAAGCTCGCGCAACGAAAGGTGGGAAAGCAACTCGAGCGAGCCGAGGGTCTTCTTAAGGTCGGCAATCATGGTCATTTCCACTCACCATTTAGATCAAGAGTGGGTCGTTTCATTCCCTGAGCTGCAACGACATTAAAACTGCGCAGCTCGATGCCATCAATGGTCTCACCGTCGGCGTCGGCCACCCAGGCTCGTAGGGTGTAGCGGCCACGAACCACTGTTAGGTTCTCGACCACAAATTCAACCGACCCTGACCGCGCCGATGACTCATCACGACCCACCACGTAGCCGTTCGGGTCAACCAAATCGATACCGATTGTCTTTGCCGATGACGGCGCAACTTGAAGCGCCACTCGGAGCGTGCCACCAATAGGAATTCTCATTGCTTCATCGCTGCCATCAAGGAGGAGCTGCTTGAACTTAATCAACTGCTCACCTTTACCAAAGTGAACAAAGCCATCGTCATCCAAACGAATGGTGGGGTCCGCCGCGGCACGGTATTTCGTGACCACGTCGGCTGCGGTGCCTTCTGCCCTCACCTTCCCCTTTTCGATCCAAACCGCACGATCGCAGATATTGGTTACCGTGCTGGTGTCGTGACTCACGATTACCACTGTGCGACCACCAAGGCGCATCTCCTCAATTTTCGCTCTGCACTTCTGACGAAAAGCGGAATCACCCACTGCCAATACTTCGTCCAATAGAAGAATGTCTGGATCCACATTCACGGCCACTGCGAATCCCAATCGGGCGTACATGCCAGACGAATACGTCTTCACCTGATTTTCGATGTAATCCTCGAGGCCGGAGAATTCAACAATGTCGTCGAATCTCTCCTGCAGAGTGCGCTGACTTAGCCCAAGTACCGCACCATTCAAAAATATGTTTTCGCGACCAGTTAAATCGGGGTGGAACCCCGCACCAAGTTCCAGCAGCGCTGAAACGCGTCCCGTAACCGACACGCGGCCCGAATTTGGGACCAGTATTCGTGATATCAGCTTTAGAGCCGTACTCTTGCCAGCGCCGTTGCGTCCGATGATCGCAAAAGAAGAACCATCAGCTACCGAAAACGACACATCATTGAGAACTGTGCGTTCAGTCCAGCGACCTTCACTGCGGTTCAGAATTCGCGACTTGAGCGAATCATGGCGCTCGTGCCAGGACCGATACTTCTTAACCACGTGGTCAAACTCAATTACCTCCACGATGGATTAACTCCCCAATGGATCAACAAAAAAACTTGGAACAGATTCTCTGTTCATAAGCGCCTCTTTAGCCCCAGTTGCAACCTTCAGGGCTTCGAAGATTGTCACGTCCATATCCAAATAACGATAGGTACCAAGACGACCCACGAACGTGGCATTCGTCTCGCGACGTGCCAACTCTACGTACTGACCCAATTGCTCCTTCTCTTTCACAAGGCGGATCGGATAGTAAGGAATGTCATTTTCACCGCACAGTCGGCTGAACTCGCGGTAGATCACGGTGCGATCGTGGGATTCCCAAGGCGCAAAGTGTTTGTGTTCGGTTATCCGGGTAAAGGGCACGTCTTCATCGCAATAATTGAGCACTGGGCAGCCCTGGTAATCCCCATCGTGAACTTCGGATTCAAAGTCCAGTGTTCTGTAGCCGAGTCGGCCGTGCTCATAATCAAAATATGCATCAATAGGGCCAGTCCAGAACATGTGGTCAAAAGACGCAGCATCTGCTCGACCGAGGCTCTTGCCCAACTCAACAGTGATGCGTGGATGATCAAGAATTGCCGCAATTATTTCTGTGTATCCATCGCGGGCAATTGCCTGATACGGATGATTGAAGTAGGAATCTTCGTAGTTGAACCGCACTGGCAGTCGGGCGAGGATGCTTGCTGGGAGTTCGGTTGGATCAACTCCCCATTGTTTTTTTGTGTAACCCTTGAAAAAAGCTTCGTAAAGATCGCGGCCAACAAAACGCAGCGCCTGATCTTCAAAAGTAATGGGCGTGCTGATGGTCGTGTCAGCGATTGAATGCACAAACGCCTCGGCTTCAGCTGGTGAAAAAGTCTTGTTGAAGAATTGATTGATTGTAAGAAGGTTCACCGGAAGTGAGTAGGCACGACCTTTTGCCAACGCTTTCACGCGGTGGTTGTATGGCATCATCACGCCGAACCGATTTACGTAGTCCCAAACATTTTGATGCTGCGTGTGGAAGATGTGGGGTCCGTAGACATGGACCATGACACCATCGGCATTGCGCTGGGTATGGCTGTTGCCCCCAATGTGGTCACGGGCGTCGACAACACTGATGTCATGACCCGCTTCTGCGAGTTCGCGAGCGATTACTGCACCGCTGAATCCGGCGCCCGCAATTCCAATGTGGGCCACTACACGGTCTCCTTCTGGAATTGGCGATTCCAGTACTCGGCACTAGTGAGATCCGGATATGCGGTTCGGTATTCCTTGATCACGGACGGCGCCTTCATCGTGATTGCAAAACAAAGTCGCAGCAGCCGCGCAAACAATTTGAAGAACCGCTGACGATCACGCTCAACTACATACCCTTCACCAGTTGCACGCCACCTATAAACCACTGTTTCACGACAAAAGTTGCCCCACGGCAACATGTCTTCTGAACCCACGGTGCGAGTCGGGAGTTTTGAGATTGATTTTGGAATTAGGTGTCCACCGAGTGCAGCGAAGTACAGCCACTTCTTTGCCCGACCAGACTTGCGCACTGTGTTCTTCAATCTCACCAAGAACGGATCAGCCGTTTTCTCGAGCTCCGACGAGACCGTACCTACGCGGCGAGTTTCCATTGGCGGCAATGTGAATCGATCCCATTCGGGTCCAAGCACAGCAACTGACTCACCCGTGAATTGCCGAGCATATTGGAGTCGCTCTGGGTGATCGATCTGCAACCAATGCTTGGGGCCCTTCATGAATTCTTCGGTTCCAGCCATGAAAGCTTCGGCGGTGTTGTAACGCATTAGGAACAAGAAGCGGAGCCCGAAATGCATCGTTCTTTTCAGCAAATGCCTCGCCTTGTAGGAGTCGGTGGCAAGCAGGCTCACGAGAGGCAGATTGCGAGCCTCGAGGAAGTAATGGAAGGGCCCGTTCTTGTACATGAATGCTTGATGCCAAACACCAACACCATGGAGCGTCGTTGTACTCGTTCCAGCACCTCGTAGCCCAAAAGTCACGTCATCACCGCGCACGAACACGGGCAAGGGCAGATCTGAAATCACGTTCACTGGGAACATGTAAAACCACCATGCGCCGTAACTGATTGATCGATCCAGATCTTCACTCTCGCGTAGTGCCCGCCAGTTATCGAGATGCAGGCCTCGTTGCAGGCCCATGAATGGATTCACTTCAAATGGTCGCCACTGCGCACCGAGTTCAAACTGCACACTGGGACGCTCTTCTTCGAACATCGCGCCCGCGATACATGCATTGCGATCCTTTGCGAAGGAAAGGAACGCCATCGCGCGAAAGATCGATTCTGGGCAGATCGTTACGTCGTCGTCCATGAAAAGGACATGGCTGACTCTGCCCTCTTTGCGGTACATCATCAAACCACGAGCAAATCCACCGGCTCCGCCCAGATTGGCGTTTGGAACCAAGCGCACCTTGCCTTCCACTTCTGCTGGAAGTTCAACGTTCTTGCCGTTGTCAACCACGGTGATTTCGACATCGTCTGCAATGTCGGGGCGTTGAGCAAGCGCAGTTGTGACACTCTTCAAATTGCGGATCAAGTACTGCTGACGATTGAAGGTGGTGATGGACACACCAAGACGCAACTGGTTTGCAGGTGAGTCCGCGGTCGCATACTGCAGGCGAACTACTTCACCTTGCACGTCGTTACAAAAGAGTCGCACAACAAGGTAGGAAATTGAATTATCGATCTTTTCAATGGGAGGCAGATCAATCCGCCGCGGTGTGTCGCCGAGCAGCAACACCTCGGCGCGCGCCACCAAGGAACGCTCCCCCCACGCAGTCCAACCATCAATTTGAATATCAAACTGCCCCTTACCGGAAACGAGAAGGCTCAGGTTCTTCAGGGTTGTCTCTTCGCGCCACTTCCAGATCGGAAAACTACCGAAATAGGTGTTGAAACTCAGGGCCCCAGAAAGGGCAAACTTCCAAGAGTGATTTGCGGTCCGTTCACACGACTGGTCGGCTCGGGCCCAGACTTCGTCGGCGCCATCCACCACAACTGGCACGGCAGGGCCGACTAGTTCTGCCAAAACACGCATGTACCAACCTTAGAGTGCGTGAAGGTAGCGGTACTGCCTGCCCCTTTGAATTAGTGATTTAAGCGCAACTTGGGAAGTTTGCGGGTTCTCAGTGGTCCATCCAGGGAGCGCAAAGACCGTCGAGGTCACGTACTTGAATCCGATCGCGGTTGTCCCATGTCACAACGTTGGTCGGATCAGGGCGCAACTTAAACACCCTGAAATTCATCTCCGTTGTGTCAATCGTGAGAATGCGCCCGATCAACGGATCGCCAAGATCGAGGATGATTTTCAGGGCCTCCAAGGCTTGGATGCTGCCTACGATTCCAGGCAATACTCCAAGCACGCCAGCCTCTGCACAGCTTGGGGCGAGCTCCGCCGGGGGTGGTTCAGCAACCATGTCGCGATAGGTCGGACCCCGTAGCGGATGGAACACACTGACCATTCCTTCGAAGCGGAAGATTGAGCCGTGCACGACTGGGATTCCCAGCTTCACGCTGGCATCGTTTAGCAGGTAGCGGCTCGGGAAGTTATCAGCGCCATCAACGATCACGTCATAGCCGGCGATGATGTCCATGATGTTGCTCGCCGCGAGTCGCGTGTCATACGTGACCACATTGACGTCAGGATTCATCAGAGTCAGGGTCTTTTTTGCCGAATCAACTTTGCGATCGCCGATTCGATCCATGTTGTGAAGAATTTGGCGCTGCAAGTTCGAAGCATCGACTTCGTCCATATCGACGATTCCAATTGTGCCTACGCCAGCAGCAGCAAGATACAAAGCCGCAGGCGAACCAAGACCGCCAGCACCGAGCATTAGCACTTTTGCCCCAAGCAACTTCGCTTGCCCTTCAACTCCGACTTCGGGAAGCAGCAGATGACGCTGGTAGCGATTGCGCTGTTCGGCAGTCAGTGTGACGGGCGTGGTCCATGGCCGACCTTCGTCCTTCCAACGACCAAAGCCACCGTCCATTGAAAAAACGTTCTGGTATCCAAGCAATGCAAGGGTCTGTGCAGCGAACGCTGAGCGCACACCACCTGCGCAATACACAACAACTGGAGCTGATTTGTCGGTGATTCGGCTTTCAATCTGAGCTTCGAGGTGACCGCGTGGAATATGAACCACATTGACGAGTGCACCTTGGTCGAATTCATCTGGCTCACGCACATCGAGCACAACCACGCCACCAGCGTCAATCTTGGACTGGGCTTCCTCGGTGCTGATCTCAGAAATGGACGCGCGCGCCGAAGCGAGAAGGTCTCTAAAACTTGCCATGTCTAAATGCTACCTAATTAGTCGGGAATTCACCCAGTGGCGCCAACGATGGCCGGTAGGACTTCGCCTATGAGCCCTCGTACAAGCACATTTGCTCGATCATCCATCGCAGTCTCTTGCCCATTGACAATGATCACCGGCGCACCGATTTGGCGTGCCTGTGGCACCAAACTCGCTGCTGGGAAAACGGAAAGCGTCGAGCCAACAGCAATCATCAGATCGGATTGATTAACCGCCTCGATAGCAGACTGAATCACTTCAGGCACCAGATTCTGCCCGAAGGAAATCGTGTCACTTTTGAGAATTCCTCCGCACAGCTCACATGGCGGGTCCACTTCCCCGGCGCGCACACGCTCCAGCACATCAAGCATCGGACGCTTGTCGCCACATCCCCAACAAACAGTTTTATGGATGGAACCATGAACTTCGATTACACGATCTGGACTATTCCCCGCAGCTTGATGTAGGCCGTCCACATTTTGCGTAACGATTGCGGTGAGTTGCCCGCGTTTCTCGAGTTCAACAATTGCTTCATGGCCACGATTCGGTTTGGCGGTCCAATTTGCTGCGTTGAGCCGCCCTTGCCACGCAATCATTCGCACTTCTGGATCATTCAAGTAGTACGACAGCGTTGCGGTTTGCTCTGCTTTCGGATTCTTGGTCCAAAGCCCATTCGGGCCTCGGAAGTCTGGTATCCCCGAATCAGTCGAGATTCCTGCACCCGTTAGAAATACGATGCGCTGCGAATGCTCAACAAGGTTGCGGGCTTCATCAATTGGAGACACATTCAAATCCTATTGAGAGGGCCGACATTGCCCCCCGTTTCCCGAATCAAAACCGCACCTTGCACTTCCATGCATGGTCGACACCGCAACTCACCCAACACACAAAAAACAACTACAACTTGATTCAAATGGAGTTTTGGTCGTGCTTCCGTGGCGTGACCCCGTAGTTGATCAGATCGGATTCGACATCCGTGGCGATTATGTCGAGACGTTTTGGCTCGGCATCCTTGGCCCCACCACAACTTGGCTAATGCGACGCATTGATGCGGGGTTTGATTTTTATCCAGAAGGTTATGAATTGAATTTGATCGACACCGCAGCAGCGCTGGGTCTCACATTCAATTCAGGGCGGGGCAATCCATTCACACGAGCCCTGCAGCGCTGCATCATGTTCGGGGCCGCACGCGAAGCCAGCTACGGGTTGGAAGTTAGGCGCTTCTTGCCACCGTTATCGGCCCGAAATCTCTCGCGGCTACCGCTCTATCTCCGCGAGTCACACGCCGACTGGTTGCCCAGCAACTCGCGCGTTAGCGGCGCTTGAAATTAGTTACAAAGTCAATGAGAAGTCGTGTACCAAATGCCGTAGCACCGCGGTTCATCCAGCCTTCATCGCCATCGACTTTCATGGGTCCAGCGATATCAAGATGCACCCAAGGAATGTCGTTTACAAATTCACTCAGGAACAGAGCCGCTGTGATGGTTCCGCCACTTGGCCCACCGATATTGCGCATGTCGGCCACATTTGAATCAAGCAACCGGCGATAGTCCTTCACCAACGGCAATTGCCAAACGGGTTCGTCAACGCGCTCACTTGATTTCTTGATCTGAGTGAATAGCTCATCGTTGTTGGTCAATGCCCCGGCAACTTTTTCACCCAATGCCACTAGGCACGCTCCAGTGAGGGTGGCGATATCGACAATCGCATGGGGCTTTTGTTCAGCCGCCAAGGAGAGGCCATCAGCCAGAATGAGGCGCCCTTCAGCATCTGTGTTGTGAATTTCCACAGTCTTTCCATTACGCATGGTCAACACGTCGCCAAGCTTTAGTGCACTACCCGAGGGCATGTTGTCGGTGCACATGAGATAGCCCGTGACAGCAGTCTTCACATTCAGCGCCTTTAGCGACAACATGGTCGCCAACACCGCTGCTGCACCGCTCATGTCCATCTTCATGACTGCGTGCGACGGATCGGATGGCTTCAGACTGATGCCGCCGGAGTCGTACATGACCCCTTTGCCAACTAGTGCCACGTGGCCCGTTGCACCCTTTGGTTTCCATGTGAGACGAACCATGCGAGGAGGCTCAACACTCCCCTTGTTCACGCCAATCATTCCGCCACAGCCCATTTGCTTGAGCTGGTCTTTGTTAAAGACCTCAGCTTTCAGCCCGGCGTCCGCAGCCTGTGCCACCGCCAGATCAGAAATCATTCGGGCGGTGAGATGAGCAGGTGGCGTATTTGCGAGATCTCGAGCAAAACATGTTGCATTCGCAGTTGCTTGCCCACGTGTTACACCGGTCTTTGCAGATGCAGCGTTGGTCGAAGTAACAAGCACAAACCGCGAGGTGTTAGCCACGGCCGACTTGTCTTTTTTCAGGTCCACGTATCGATGCAATGCGAGCCGATAGCCCTCGACAATTGCTTGTGCCGCAGCGCGCTTTTCCACGCGGGTGTCGTTCAACAATGTGGTGGCGACAGATTCAACTTTGGTGGTGGCGCGCGCGATAGCAGCACCTGCATTGCGTAGTGAATTAGCAGTTACAGATTTAGATTCACCGAGACCGACCAACAAAGTGCCGTGGCCACCAGCACGCGGCACAAAAAATGTCTGACCCGACTTGGCATCAAATCCATGGGCGGAAAGATCTTTGCGGGTCATGCCAAGACCCCGTGGCATCGGGCCTGTGGTTGAGACGCCCATTGCCACAACTTTTGCGTCAGTAGGAACGCTTGCAAGAACTTTGATCTCAGTCACTGATGGTTCTCACTTTCAATGATGTGCCTTCCTGCCAGCGGGCCATGGTCCACAAAAGGTCAGAGAGACGGTTCAAATAAGGAACAACATGTGATGGCGACGGAGCTGCAGCCAGCGAATGGCGCTCAGCGCGACGCACGACTGTGCGCCCAAGGTCCAACCAAGCAGCAACTGTGTTGCCACCAGGAACAACGAATTCATTCGGGGGCTCGAAGCGCTCGTCGAGCGAATCGATTATTCGCTCAAGGCGATCGACCATGTCGCTACTGACAGCGGTGGAACCTGCTTCAAGCTTGCCGCGATTCTCAGGAAGTGTTGCCAGTTCCGCCATCAGCACCCAGAGGTCCTTCATGATCGGAATCAGAATTTGTGACACTTCAGAGTCAACGCCAGCAGCGGCACGGGTGAGACCCAACACTGCTTGCGCTTCGTCCACGGTGCCATATGCGCGTGGGAGTTCGGAGTCCTTGGGAACACGACCTCCATAGAAGAGACCTGTGGTCCCGTCGTCGCCTTCCCGCGTGTAGACCTTTGGTCGATTCATCACATGTGACGCTAGTGCTTGACGTGGACTTTGCCATTCCCCAATGGTGTTTGGAAGGTCAGCAACTATCGTTAACTATTCGTGGCTCGCCAGTTGTACACCGATGCGGTCAAAGACCGGGTAATCGTCTTTGACGGCGCATTCGGCACCTTTGTACAGGGGCTCGACCTTGGCCCTGATGATTTCGGTGGCCCAAGTTTTGAGGGCTGCAACGAACTCCTCTGCGTAACCCGCCCCGATGTGATTCGGTCAATGCACTCCGCATTTCTTGATGTTGGCGTCGATGCCATTGAAACGGCCTCGTTCGGATCTTTCAGCACCGTACTCACCGAATATGGAATTCCAGGGCGCGCATACGAGTTGAGCTTTGCATCGGCTGCGATTGCCCGCGAGGTCGCCAATGACTATGAGACTGACGGACGACCGCGTTACGTTGCTGGCTCAATTGGGCCCGGCACCAAACTTCCAAGTCTTGGCCATATCAAGTTTGATGACCTGCGAGATTCTTACGAGGAACAAGCAAGGGGCCTCATAGAAGGTGGCGCCGATCTGCTGTTGATTGAGACTTCGATGGACCTTTTGCAGGTGAAGGCTGCGATGATCGGTTCTCGTTACGCGATGCGACACATCGGTAAGGAAGTTCCAATCCAGGTTCAGGTCACTGTTGAAACAACGGGGCGCTTGCTTGTCGGCAGTGAAATTGGTGCGGCACTCACTTCCATCGCGGCAATGAAGCCCGCCGTGATCGGTATCAACTGCGCAACAGGCCCCGCTGAGATGCAGGAACACTTGCGTTACCTGAGTCAACACTCACCTGTGCCTGTAAGTGTGATGCCAAATGCTGGACTCCCAAGTGTGGTTGATGGCAAAACTCACTACGACCTAACGCCAGAACAGCTCGCCGAATTCCATCGTCATCATGTTGCCGATCTCGGTATTGGCATCGTCGGTGGGTGTTGTGGCACTACGCCTGCGCATTTAAAGGCAGTGGTTGATGCGGTACGCGGTCTCTCGCCTGCACCACGCAAAGCCGAACTCGAGCCGAGTGTGTCATCCATTTACTCGTCTGTTCCGATTAAACAAGACAACTCATTTTTAATCATCGGTGAGCGCACCAATGCAGTTGGTTCCAAGGCGTTCCGTGATGCGATGAACAGTGCCGACTGGGACACATGCACAAAGATCGCCACGGATCAGATAAAAGAAGGCTCCCACGTGCTTGACCTTTGTGTTGACTACGTGGGCAAGGATGGTCGTGACGATATGGAGCAGCTTGCTTCGCGTTTTGCCACGCAAGCGAGTGTCCCCTTGGTGTTGGACTCCACCGAGCCACAGGTCATGGAAACAGGTCTCAAACACATCGGTGGTCGGCCGATCCTCAACTCCGCCAACCTCGAAGAGGGGGACGCTGTCGGCAAGCGAATGGACCGAGTGTTTTCTCTTGCCGCCGAATATGGCACTGCAGTTGTCTGTCTGTTGATTGATGAGCGTGGTCAAGCAAGAGATGTCGAATGGAAAGTCGAGATCGCTCACCGCATGCACAAAATTGCGACCGAGCGCTACGGCCTGAAGGCATCGGACCTGATCTTTGATGCCCTCACAATGCCTCTTGGTACGGGCGAGGCAGATCTACGCCGTGATGCGATGGAGACCATCGCTGCAATCAAACGGATCAAGGAAGAAATCCCTGGCTGTTTCACCACACTTGGGATCTCGAATGTGAGCTTTGGTCTGAACCCAGGCTTACGACAAGTGCTGAACAGTGTGTTCCTTGCTGAATGCATGGCTGCGGGTCTTGATTCAGCGATCGTGCATGCAAGCAAGATTCTTCCGCTGGCAAGAATCCCGGAAGAACAAATTGAACTCTGCCTCGATCTGATCTACGACCGCCGTCGCGATGACTACGACCCATTGATGGCAATGATCGAACAGTTCTCCGACGTGAAAACTGTTAGCGCCGCCAAGGTTGACAAAACAAGTTGGCCCATTGAGCAGCGGCTTCGCCAACGAGTGATTGACGGTGATCGCGACGGCCTGACTGTGGAACTCGATGAGGCAATGAGTGCGGGCCACAAGCCACTCGACATCGTGAATGACATTCTCTTGGATGGAATGCGTGAAGTTGGTGAATTGTTCGGCTCAGGCAAGATGCAGCTCCCATTCGTTTTGCAAAGTGCGGAGACCATGAAGATGGCAGTTGGCCACCTTGAGCCGCATATGGAGAAATCCGGTGCTTCAAGTGCCAAAGGAAAACTGGTGCTCGCCACCGTAAAAGGTGATGTGCACGACATTGGCAAAAACCTTGTGGACATCATCTGCACTAACAACGGTTATGAAGTCCACAACATTGGCATCAAGATCGGTATCGCAGAGATGATCGCCAAGGTTAAAGAAGTAAGTGCTGATGCACTCGGCATGAGCGGGCTACTCGTTAAGAGCACCTTGATCATGCGCGAGAATCTTGAGGAACTAAATGCCCAAGGGCTCACCGATATCCCTGTTTTGCTTGGCGGAGCTGCACTAACCCGCACTTATGTGGAGCGCGATCTGCGCGAGGTTTACCAAGGGCGGGTCTTTTATGGACGCGACGCATTCGAGGGTTTGCACACACTGGATCGACTCATGGAAATCAAGCGCACCGGCGAAGATGACCCCGAGTTCGGGCGCGCTCCTGGGGGTCGCGACCTTCCCCGACGCAGTGAGAAAACAGTAAATGTTGTTGATCTCCCGCGTCGCTCTCCCGATGCGGAAACCGACAATACGATCTTCGTGCCACCATTCCTCGGCTCAAAGATCGTGAAGGGCATTTCGTTGGATGAGATCGCCGAGTATGTGAATGAAACCGCACTGTTTCGTAACCAGTGGCAGTTCCGGCCTGAGTCAGGCGAGACTGACGAACAATTCAAAGAGCGCATGCGCCCACAGCTTCGCGCCCAACTTGCAGCAGCCAAATCCAGTGGTGTGCTTGTGCCACAGGTTGTGTACGGCTACTTCCCGGTTAATGGCGACGGCAACGACTTAGTTGTGTGGACCGACACTTCGCGCACTACTGAGCGTTGTCGGTTCTCATATCCACGCCAGCAGGAAGCGCCTTACTACTGCATTGCCGACTTCTTCCGACCGATTGAATCAGATGAGGTTGACTACGCCGCATTCCACATAGTCACAATGGGCTCACCCGTAAGTGAAGCAGCCGCAGAACTATTCGCCGCTAATCGCTATCAGGACTACATGATGCTGCATGGCATTGGAGTCGAAATGGCTGAGGCACTCGCCGAATACTGGCACCACCGAATCAGAACTGAATGGGGATTCGTGCAAGAAGATGGTCCGTCGCTTGCTGGACTGTTCCGACAGCAATACCGCGGTGGTCGATACTCATGGGGATATCCAGCATGCCCCGATCTGGAAGACAACGCACTCGTTGCCGAGCTGCTTGAAGCTGGAAGAATTGGCGTTGCGGTCAGTGAGGAAACTGGATGGCAGTATCAGCCCGAACAGACAACTTCAGCGATCATCTGCCATCATCCGAAGTCGAAGTACTTCGTCGCGCGTTGATTCAAGACGCAGACGGTGACAAACCAATAATGCTGTCCCAGTAGCTGATGGCGGGATCCAAAGGCACGACGGTCAACGAAGTCGTGGTGACTCCATTTGCGTAATAGCGCTCAATGGTCTCACGGCACTGAGCAAGCGAGCCGTGAACAACAAGTTCATCAACCACTGAATCAGGGATTGCCGCAAGAGCCGCTTTGCGGTCACCTGCCTGCCATGCATCCCACATCCCTTGCAAACGTGGGCCACGCCCAAGCCATTCGTGGAACTTCGCATAAACCTCAACGTTCAGATATGCCGCAATCAAAAATTTTGCTGCCTCACGCACCACTTCTGCATTTTCACTCGGGCACACGAATAGTCGAGCAACGATTTCACGCGGTTCGCCACCTGAACCCTCGTGGACAGCGCCAACAACTTTTCGTACATCGTCGGGTGACAACCAATTGATAATTGCCCCGTCACTCTCGCGTCCGGCCATTTTCAGCATTCCTTCACGCAAACCCGCAACAAGAATTTCAGGCTTCACCTCGGGGCGTACTCCGAGTCGGAATCCATTGACTTTGAAAGTGTCGTATTCCTTCACGATCTTTTCACCCGTGAAAGCATCCTTGAGAAAGCGAACCATATCTCGTGTTTTGCGATAGGGCTCAACAAAAGGAATGTCGTTCCACTTCTCAATGATTACGTTGCTTGAAGATCCAAGACCGATTGCGAATCTGCCTGGAGCCGCATCAGCCATCGAGGCAACTGATTGCGCCATACATGCTGGGCCTCGCGTATAGGCAGGAATGATCGCGGTGCCAAGACGCAACCGCGGCTCCCACGCGGCTGCTAATGCGAGCGGCGTAAATCCATCGGAACCATCTGACTCCGCAGACCACAAATCGGTGTAGCCCGCATCCGCGAGTTGATGCAGACGATCTTTGTGCGAGTGCAGATGGCCCGGCAATGGAATAGTGACACCGGCACGCTTCACGATTTCTCCCATGGCTCCCCCTACTTGTTGTCATCCCACGTGCGCATCAACACACTTTGGCTTGCGGTTGCTAACAGTGTTCCATCTTCGGCAAACATGTGCACGATGCCGTGACCAAAGCCCCTGGCAACGCCGTGGGAATGGACATCGAGCAGAACCCATTCAGTTGGGGCAAGTTTGTAAATCCTGATCGTGTTATCGATGCTCGTACCACCACCGTTGATGCCCATATTCATGCCGAGTCCCATGGGTACAAAATCCGCAAGCACCGCCAGCGAAGCGGAGTCAACCCCTGTAACTACATCTCGAACTTTGGCCCACATGATTGTGCGCCCGTCATCCATGGTGCCATTGCGGTCGGTCATGCGTCGGCCCTTGACGAAACGCAGATCGAGTCGGTCACTGATCGTGTTCTTGTTGTCACGATCAGGTGGCCACGGTGTTATCGATTCTGGTTGTGGGACTTCTGGCATAGCTACGAACTGCCCCGAGTGTGCAAAGTTGCGCTCGCCCAAAGCGGCGTTCACGGTCAGAATTTCTTTGTGCGCGACATGCCCAACAGTTCGAGCTTGGGTAACCGTGCGGCCGACTACTGATAAGTCGACATCAATACTCATCACCTCGGGTGGTCGAGCATGCGAGAGGAACTGTGCGGTTGCCCACACAAGCTGGCGTCCACTCATTTGCTCCATCGCATAGACACTTGATGCAAGCCCAGCGCCACCCCACAGAAATCCACCGTGGGTTTGTAGCCGAGGTACGACTTCAATTTCCCAACGATTTGGGTCATGTGTCTGCACAACACCGAGAAATTCACGTGAGTCCATTGATGCTCCTAAGCAAGAACCGCACGGGCGACAAGATCGGTGCCGAACGCGGTCAAAATTGCGAGATACATGAGACCTGTTGCAGCCATTACTGCTGAATAACTGCGTTCCTTCAGGGCCTTTGTGGTGACAAAAGTAAGCACACCCGTGGTAATCGCACATGCCACCCAAAACCAACCAAGGGTCCCATCCCAGCCGTCGTCTACCGAGCCATTAAGCACGCTCACCATGCCCGTGGGCAGCAGCATTGCTCCTACTTCGAAGGGCAGAATCCAAAGCACTACCTTCACCAGATCATTGAGCAGTTTTCGCGGCATACCCGGCTGTACGAGATACCAGTGCCCGAGCAGCATTGCATCGGTAACTGCGCCAAGAAACGCTGCACCAACCAGGATTCGGATTAGTGAGACCACTTCATTGCCGCCAGCATCAATCGCTGCCACCACTAGCCCAGACACACCGATAACAACTGCGGCAAGATCAATCCCGCGTGGTCGATAGAACAGTCCTACCGTGGCGACAGCTGCCACAGCGATTGCCACCGAGTCACGGAAAAGCTGTGGCTCAAGCAAAAGACCTGCGGTAGCACCACCAGCAGCAATAACGGCGAAAGAAATTCGCAACATGGTTGCGTAACCCTTACCGATCTCATTGGAACGAATCGTGAACCAAGAGAAAAACAAACCACCGACTGCCCACTGCAACAAGACGGTCGACGCATCGAGGCGAATCACCTAACTGACGGTAGTTGACAACTGGCGAAATTCGCTAAGCGACGACCGTTACGAGGTCATGAGACTCGTTGTTCATCGACACAGGACCATCATTGGTGGCAACCACGATGTCTTCGAGCCGCATTCCCCACTTGCCGGGTACGTAAATACCTGGCTCCACACTGAAGGCGAATCCGGCCTCGATCGGAAGTGCGTTGCCCGCCACCATGTACGGATCTTCGTGCTCTTCCATGCCGATGCCATGACCAGTGCGGTGAACGAAGTACTCACCAAAACCCGCTGCATCGATAATCGAACGCGCTGCTTGGTCAACGGATTCACAACTCCGCCCAATTACTCCTGCCTGCACACCAGCCGCTTCTGCTGCTTTCAACACTCCGTATGCTTCGGCAATCTCCTGAGACGGAGTGCCAGTGAATACGCATCGGGTGGTGTCTGAGCAATAGCCATTCATCGTTCCGCCAAAATCACACAGAACGATTTCGCCTTCACGAATAATGCGACTCCCCGGGTGATGATGAGGGCTCGCCGCGTTCTCGCCAGCGGCAACAATTGCAAAATTCACCTTGTCATGACCCTCGGCGATAATTCGTGCCGACATGTCCGCCGAAACCGCAGCCTCGGTGCGCCCGATGAGCGGAATCTCACCAGAATGAAGTTGTCGCGCCACTCGATCTATTGCTTGTCCAGCGGCCGTAAGTGCTGCAATTTCCGTTGCATCTTTACGCATCCGTAATTCACCAACAATGTCGTTGGCTCGCGCATAGCGAAGATGTGGCGAATGGTTGATCAGTTCGACAAGAAAGCGGGACCACATCTGGTCTCCCACGGCAGCCACACTGGCGTTACGCACCAGCGAAGCAACCGCACCCACTGGATCTTCGGTTTCGCCCCACGCGTGAAGTGAAAAAACACCAGGCAATTCGCGTACGCGCGGTGCTTCGAGTCGAGGAATCACGAGCACAGGGTCTGCATCTCGTGGCACAACGAGCATCGTGAGGCGCTCAAGCGGCATTGCGTGATAGCCAACGAGATAGGGCAAATCATGACCCACCGACAACAGCAAGACATCAACGCCGCGACGCGCCATGATCTCACGACAACGATCAAGTCTTGAGTTTGCAACTTTGGCGTCTATTGCAAAAGCCATCAGCGCCGACCTCCGATTGAGACCGCAACGGGCTCGGCTGCTTCGGCTGCTTCGCGAGCGTGATAGCTGCTGCGCGTAAGTGGGGATGATTCAACGTGAGCAATTCCAAGTTCGCGACCCAACTCGGCATATGCATCAAACACGCTGGGTTCAACCCAACGGTGAACTGGAAGGTGGTTACTCGTGGGACGCAGGTATTGACCGATCGTCACGATGTCCACGCCGACCCCGGCAAGATCTGCAAGTACGCCACAAACCTCATCATCGGTTTCACCCATGCCGACAATGATGCCTGACTTGGTAACCAGCCCAGCCTTTTTCGAGCGCGCCAGAACCGAGAGGCTGCGCGCATAGCCAGCGGATGGCCTAACCGCGCGCTGTAACCGAGGCACGGTTTCGATGTTGTGATTGAGCACATCGGGTCGAACCGCAATAAGAACTTCCAGCGAAGACGAGCCTCGGCAATCCGAAATCAGTGTTTCGACTCGGGTCTCGGGTCTGACTGCGCGAATAGCCTCCACGCAACGCGCCATGTGCTCCATACCGTCATCTGCAAGATCATCACGAGCAACCATTGTTAGAACCACGTGCGCGAGATTCATCCTCATAGCCGCCTCGGCCACCCGTTGTGGTTCATCAACCGCAGGTAGTTCGGGCTTACGGGTATCAACCAAGCAAAAGCCACAGGCTCGCGTGCATCTCTCTCCCAGCACCATCAGCGTGGCAGTTCCCTGCGACCAGCATTCCGACAAATTCGGACATCCAGCTTCTTCACAAACTGTGACTAATCCAAGATCGCCAATGGTCCGCTTCAAACTCATTACTTCTTCACCGTGAACGACTTTCGGTCGCAACCATTCGGGCTTGCGTTCCGAAATCGCAACACTCTCACTCACACCGGCTGCACCAAGACGGTGCAGTGCCCGAGTTCCAGGCCCCATGCCACGAGAAAACGGGGCTAGATCTTCAGTGCGGTGCTTCCATGCGACATCTTGTCGCTCAAGCAGGCCGTCAGACCATGTGCGCGAAGCTACAGCAACAAGGGTGTCAACCACTTTTTGCATGTCAACTTCAATTCCTTCTTCATGTAGAGAGGTCACTGCCCGATCTCCAATTCCGCACGGAATGATGTGATCACGCATATACGCCAGATCAGTATTCACATTCAGTGCGAGACCGTGCATTGAGCGGCCACGCGACACGCGCACACCAATGGCACAGATCTTGCGTGGATTCGGCGTGTCTACATCAAGCCATACGCCAGGGAAACCATCGAGTCTTCCAGCATTCGGTAATCCGAGTTCGGCGAGGGTGTCAATTACGACTTGTTCGACCTTGCACACATGAGCAACCGAGTCTGCAGGCCCATTTGCAAGATTTGCTTTCCCACCCAAGTTCAAAATTGGGTAGGCGACTAATTGTCCAGGTCCGTGATAGGTGATGTCGCCACCTCGATTAACTGCGAGCAGATCTGCTCCGACTTCCTGCGGATCACATTTGAGGTTTCGCGCTAGGTCAGCGTTCGGCCCGTACGTGAATACATGCGGATGAGTGAGCAACAGCAGATGCTGTTCAGTGCCGTTGGCGAACAAACTCTCTTGAAGTGCGAGCGCCTCGCTGTAAGGAACCGCCCCCAACCAACGCACACGCAGCGGGGCCGACATGGTCAGATCTCCGCGAGCCAGTCCCGCGTCTCGAGAATCTCGCGCACACGCGACAGGAAACCCGCGGCGTAGGCGCCGTCAAATGCTCGGTGATCCCACGCCATTGCGAGATTGCCAGTGGGATGAATTGCAATGCTCTCGCTACCGTCAGGAAGTTCAACAACTACTGGACGGCGTTTAATCGCATCAGTCGAGAGAATTGCTACTTGAGGCTGGTTGATAATTGGCATCGTGAGCACTGAGCCAGCTGAGCCATTGTTCGTAATCGTGAACGTGCCCCCTGAAATCTCATCCGGTGACACCTTGCGAGCACGCGCCCTTGAGGCCAGCGAGTTGATTTCCTGGGCGATAGCACGAAGCCGCTTGGTCTCGGCATCGCGCACTACTGGCACAAGCAAACCCTGATAGTCGAGATCCACTGCTATTCCGAGATCCACATAACGATGCACCACCAAGCTCTTCTCACCAACTGATGCATTCAGATAGGGAAATTCAGAGAGTGCGTCGACAACTGCTCGAC
>JAFMEI010000127.1 GCA_017856815.1 Ilumatobacteraceae bacterium | reverse complement strand
GGGAGTGCTACTGCGGCAAGTACAAGCGCGTGCGCTTCAAGGGAATCATCTGCGAGAAGTGTGGCGTTGAAGTCACACGCTCCAAGGTGCGCCGTGATCGCATGGGCCATATTGAACTCGCCGCTCCGGTAGTTCACATTTGGTATCTACGCGGCACCCGCTCATGGCTTGCATACCTCCTTGGCGGTATCGAAGCTCGTGAGGAACTCAAGGCCAAGCAGCTCGAGAAGGTCATCTACTTCTCGGCTTGGATGGTTACTGAAGTTGATGCCGACAAGCGCCACACCGAGCTCAAGAATCTTGAGAACGAATTCCTCGAAGAGCGCGACGCAATTGTGAAGGAAGCCCAGCTCACCCTTGACAAGCGCATGAAGGAAACCGAAAAGGAAATCGCGCAGCTCGAGAAGCAGGGCGCGAAGGATTCCGAAATCAAGGCGCGTCAGAAGCAGATTGACGCCGAGCTTGCTGGCATTCGTGAGCGTTATGACCAAGAGAAGGATCTCCTGCAGCGCGCATGGGATGAATTCAAGTCACTCCATAGCCGCAAGATCATTGAAGACGAAGTGCTCTGGCGCGAACTCGAGTACCGCTACTCCGAGTACTTCAAGGGTGGCACTGGCGCGAATGCGATCAAGGCACTCATCGAGTCGATGGACTTCATCAGCGAAGAAGCAAAGCTTCGTGACGCAATTGAAAACGGTCTGAACGGCAAGCCACTTTCGGCACAGCGCAAGCAGAAGGCGATCAAGCGCCTGAAGATTGTTGCTTCGTTCAACCAGCGTGACGAAGACGGCCGCTTGGTCAATGACCCGAAGGCAATGATTCTCGATGTGATCCCCGTGATCCCACCGGAACTTCGCCCAATGGTTCAGCTCGATGGTGGTCGTTTTGCTACCTCTGACTTGAATGACCTTTACCGTCGCGTGATCAACCGCAACAACCGTCTGAATCGCTTGCTCGATCTTGGTGCTCCTGAGATCATCGTGAACAACGAAAAGCGAATGATGCAAGAAGCCGTTGACGCATTGTTCGACAACGGTCGCCGTGGCCGCCCAGTTACGGGCCCAGGCAACCGTCCGCTCAAGTCACTGTCTGACATGTTGAAGGGTAAGCAGGGTCGTTTCCGCCAGAACCTTCTCGGTAAGCGCGTTGACTACTCGGGCCGTTCGGTCATCGTGGCTGGCCCAACTCTCAAGTTGCACCAGTGCGGTCTGCCGAAGTTGATGGCACTCGAGCTCTTCAAGCCATTCGTAATGAAGCGCCTTGTTGATCTTGAGCTTGCTCAAAACATCAAGAGTGCAAAGCGCATGGTTGAGCGTCGTCGCCCGCAAGTGTGGGACGTTCTTGAAGACGTAATTAAAGAACACCCAGTTCTTCTCAACCGCGCACCTACCTTGCACCGTCTCGGTATCCAGGCGTTCGAGCCAGTGCTCGTGGAAGGTAAGGCAATCAACCTGCACCCACTCGTGTGTACTGCGTTTAACGCCGACTTCGACGGTGACCAGATGGCAGTCCACCTGCCGCTGTCTGCAGAAGCGCAAGCTGAAGCACGCGTGTTGATGCTTTCGGCAAACAACATTCTGTCGCCAGCTTCTGGTCGTCCAATTGTTACGCCAACTCAAGACCTCGTTATCGGTGGTTACTACCTGACCGAACTCGTCGACGACGCCAAGGGCGCCGGCCGCACGTTCCGTCACGCGTGGGAAGCAATCCGTGCTTACGACGAAGGCTCAGTTGCATTGCATGCACCCATCAACATGCTCACTCCTTCGCAAGGCGAGGTAAAGGGAACATCGCGTAAGACCACCGTTGGTCGCCTCCTCTTCGAAGAGGCGCTGCCGGAGGACTACACCTCACGCTTTGGTCACATTGAGTTCCTCGTGAAGAAGCGCGAGATGGGTCTCATCGTGGAGCGTTTGTCTGACAACTACGGCAAGGCAGTAATTGCTTCGTCGCTCGATGCGATCAAGAACGTCTGCTACCGCTACGCGGCACAGTCGGGTCTCACCGTTTCGATTGAAGACGTACGCACGCCTGGTGACAAGCGCGCGATTCTCGACAAGCACGAGAAAGACGCCGAGAAGGTTGAGAACCAGTTCAAGCGCGGAATCATCACTGACGGCGAGCGTCGCTTGCAGGAAGTGCGCATCTGGAACGACGCAACTGCAGAAGTGCAGCGCTCAATGGAGAAGGAATTCAAGGCCCAGCGTTTCAACCCAATCGACATGATGGTTGGCTCTGGTGCTCGCGGAAACATGACCCAGATGCGTCAGATCGCAGGTATGCGTGGCCTCGTGGCGAACCCACGTGGTGACATGATTCCTCGTCCGATCAAGTCGAACTTCCGTGAGGGTCTCGAAACCCTTGAGTACTTCATTGCAACCCCAGGTGCCCGTAAGGGTCTCGTGGACACCGCACTCCGTACCGCTGACTCGGGTTACCTCACGCGTCGTCTCGTCGACGTCGCTCAGGAACTCATCGTTCGCGAAGACGATTGTGGCTCCACACTCGGCGTTTGGGTGGAGAACGTGAAGGCAGACACCGCCAACATGCGTGCCCATCTCGACACCAAACTGTTTGGTCGTGCGTTGTTGAATGACATCACACTTACCGATGGCACTGTGATCGAGAAGAACACAATCTTGAACGACGTCCAAGTGGCAGCTCTTCGCGACGATGCATCGGTTGACCGCGTGCGCGTGCGTTCGGTTCTCACATGTGATGCTGAGCTCGGTATCTGTGCATTGTGCTACGGCCGTTCGTTGGCAACTGGTAAGTCAATCGAGCTTGGTGAAGCCGTTGGTGTTATCGCCGCGCAGTCGATTGGTGAGCCTGGTACCCAGCTGACGATGCGTACCTTCCACACTGGTGGTGTTGCAGGTAAGGACATCGCCGGCGGTTTGCCACGCGTTGTTGAGCTTTTCGAAGCACGCACCCCGCGCGGTTCGGCACGTCTTGCTAAGGCAAGCGGTGTTGTTCGCATCCTCGCCGATGAAGGCAAGGGCATCCCGGTCAACATCGTTGACGACAAGGGCGAAGAGCATCAGATTGTGCTGCCCACGGGTTCCCGTGCGATCGTCAAGGATGGCCAGGAAATCAAGGCCGGCGAGCCAGTAACCGACGGTCCGTTTGATCCCAAAGAGATCATGGAGATCAAGGGCATTCGCGAAACACAGTTGTACCTCGTTGAAGAAGTGCAAAAGGTGTACCGCGACCAAGGTGTATCGATTCACGACAAGCACATTGAGTTGATCGTGCGTCAGATGACCCGCCGCGTTGGCGTGCAGGAGCCTGGTGACACTGGATTCCTTCCAGGTGAGCGTGCGGATGCGAAGGTGTTCCGTGACACCAACCGTTCGATGGTGGAGCAGAGTTTGCGCCCCGCCGAAGGACGCCCGGAAATCATGGGTATCACCAAGGCATCGCTTGCAACTGAGTCGTGGTTGTCAGCGGCATCATTCCAAGAGACCACGCGCGTGCTCACCGAAGCGGCAATCGACGGCCGCTCGGATCACCTGCTCGGCCTCAAGGAGAACATCATCATCGGCAAGCTCATCCCGGCAGGTTCGGGCATGATGCGTTACCGCGAGTTTGATGTTGACGCGCCGGACTACGAGCCGATGGCGTTCTACTCGAGCGATTCCACTGAGGACCCCGCTGCATACCTCGCAGGTTTGCAAGGCACCTACGTGGCCGAAGAAGCCAGCGAGTAATACCGATTGCGGTACTACGCCAAAGGCTGAGATGCAGATCAAAAAATCTCTCGTAGCTTTTGGCGTAGTTGCCGTTGCAGTTGCTGGCCTGCGCGTAGCGTCAGCTGTATCAACTACTTCTGAAGCACCGTTGATTCTTTGCGCCAACAAGAAGACTGGCGCATTGCGTCTGATACCTCGTGGCAACTGCACGACTGCAGAAACCAAATACGAAATCAATCGCACGGGTCCACAAGGTGCGCAAGGTTTACGCGGTCCCACTGGTGCGAATGGTACAAACGGTCGCGATGGTGTTGACGGCGAGGATGGTGCCGATGGCCAAGACGGTGTCGACGGGCTCAATGGCGCCGATGGTGCTCCTGGCGCTGATGGCGCTGATGGCGCACCTGGTCAACCTGGCGCTGATGGAGCAGACGCGCCGATACCGCCTTCGTTGAGCTACAGCGCCGATCAATTGCGCCGCGGTGCATGGTATGAAGCGCCTACCGTTCCACCAGCTCCAGTTGTTGCAGCTGATGTCGGTATTGAGCCGACGCAAGCGGTGTTTGATGGACAGAACATCTGGGTTGTCAGTTCGAGTGGCTATTCGGTATCGCGTATTAATGCGCGCACAAATGCAGTCACCACTTTTCCATTGTCTTCCGTAGCAGGGATGTATCCGACTGGGATTGCGTTGATGTCCAACTACCCCATAGAGAGCGTTGATTACATCGCCGTTGGTTTCAGCAGTGTCGTATCCAATAGTGGAAGTTGGTTCACCACAAATAACGGGATAATCAAACGCTTAGGTCTTGATGGCACCGAGGCATCAGATTTCACATGGGTCCAGTACGGCGGTCTAACACACTTACTGACCATG
>JAFMEI010000126.1 GCA_017856815.1 Ilumatobacteraceae bacterium | reverse complement strand
AGTGATAGAGAACAACAAGACCAACTGCGATCGCGCGCAGGCCCTCAATATCTCGTCGGTGCGCATGACTACCCAGCGCGACTTGTCCCCCATCAGTCACAGGTTCAATTTTTGCACAGCCTCGCTAAAAAAATAGTGGCGGCTAGCGAGATTCAAGCCCTTGCCGCATTGAAAGCAGATCCAAAGCGAGGTCTTTGTTTCCAGCTGCCACGAGTGTGCGGCGCCCATCAAAATCATTGTGAATAAGGCTTTGGCCTTGCATCTCAAACACGTGGCCGCGTGCTTCTTTGATAATCAACATCGCTGCGGCGTAGTCCCAGACCGCATGCGAATCGAAATCAACCCAGCCGTCGAGCATGCCCGTCGCCACTAGACACAGATCCAATGCAGCTGCTCCAAGCGCACGGTACTGCCACCACCCGTGCGACCCCTCGCGTGACCCCGATACACCAACTATGGATTCGCGTGGGTGGCGCATACCTTGGGCGCGAATTCTTATGCCATCGCGATACGCGCCTCTGTCACGAATTGCTGTGTATGTCTCATTGGTTGCAAGATTGCGAACGAATGCAGCCCGCAGCCCAACCGAATCCACGAACGCGATCGAGGTTGCATACCATGGGATTCCGCGGTGGGCGTTAGTACTCCCATCAACAGGGTCGATAATCGCCACAATCGACTGATCCACAATCGGCCAATCAATGGAGTCAAAGCCACTTTCTTCTGAGAAGATCGCAACACCGGCGTCACGAAGCACTTCACAGGCAACGTTGTCCGCATCGATATCGAGGCTGTACTGACCAATCCGCTTGCCCGACATGCCAGATGTCCCCGACCCGCGAATGTCACCACTCATCACTCTTCGCACACGTCGTGCTGCAAAATCTGCGAGATCGAGCAACTCTTGGTGGCTTGAGTTGGCGTTAATAGAAGTCACCCTCAAAAGGTAGTGTGAAATCGTGGCAGTTATGGATGTGGCGGGCTATGTGTCCGAAATTAAGAGTGACGCCATTGATCACGGATTCCATGTTCACGATGAACGCCACTTTGTGGAGACATACTCACTGCGCCAATTGTGGGAAGTTGATCTCCATCCAAACGAGGCCTGCCACGGACCAATCGACATGCATCTTTCACTCGAGGTAGATCCCCGCGAGTTGCTGGGCTTTGAAGATGCCGTACTCGCAATGGACGACCCCGAAGGTGACCCACCTGAAGGCTTTTCTTTTCCTTTGCAGTTCACCTGGACTCTTCCACCACTTAAAAATCCGCCAGATCTCCTTGTTCTCGCCACCGAGATAGCTGGCATTGGTGGAGTGGACTTGCCAATAGAGGTCTCTGCGATCGACTCCTACGCATCGGTGACAGATGCGCCAGAGCGCAGCCTCAGTTTGGTGGCAAAGCTACGCGTGCCTTTGGCAGACATGTACAGAAACGACACCGACACCTTCTGCAGCATTCTCGATCGATGCCTGGAAGTGAGCAAGTCATTACTCGCTTCTGCTCCAGACTGGCTCGAGTAATTAGCTCGCTTCTATTGGCAGCGTGAGTACCGCGCAAAGCCCACGTGGCTCATTGGCCTTCAGTTCGCAATTAACGCCGATTGCATCAGCCAGTTGCTGAACTATCGCAAGCCCAAGACCGGTTCCTTCGGGTCGACTGCTCGCTTCGGCACCACGCCAGAAACGGTCAAACGCACGCCCTCGGGCAGATTCTGACATTCCAAGCCCTGTGTCACGCACCGTAATCACGGCCTTATTGCCCTCGCGCTGAAGAGCAACAGTTATTGCTGTCCCCGTTGGCGTGTATTCAATTGCGTTGTCAATGAAATTGTCGACAATTTGTTCAACCGCTTCGGCAACTGTGTCAATCACAACTCCAGATTCAACATCTGCCACGAGCGAATCACCGCGTTCTTCGGCAAGGGCGGTCCAAGCATTGACGCGCTCGAGAACTAGCTCGCTCACATCCACTCTTGCCAACGGCAACTGCATTCCATCTGATCGTGCAAGCTGCAATAGCTGCTCAATCAGGCGGCGCAGTCGATCCGCTTCGCTCATCGCGGCATCGATGTTCGCCATTGCCGAATCAGGGTCTCTGCCAATTTCTGCGCCAGCTTGTTCAAGCCGCAGCCTCAAGGCGGTGAGCGGGGTGCGGAGTTGATGCGAGGCGTCACCAGCGAAAGCTTTCTGCTGCTGGATTACTGCCCCAAGACGATCAGCCATTTCATTGAATGATTGCGCAAGTTCACGGATCTCAGGCGGGCCAGCCTCCTCGGCGCGTACCGCCAAATTTCCGTCGGCTAACTCTTGTGTTCGTTTTTCAAGTCGCTTGATTGGTCGTGCGATGGCAGAAGCAGACACAAATGCGGCAACCGTTGCTGCGATGATCGTCATCAGGGCCGCGATGACAATTCCAATCACCCGTGAACGCACTCGGTCATCGACGATTGATTCAGCGAGTGTCAATCGCACTACTCCACGCACATTTGCACCACTGAGTACCGGCACAGCCACGTAGACAATGTCGCCACCTAATGTTTCCGATGCGCGAGCACCCGAAGTTGGGTTTCCCAGCAACGCGTCTGCAATTTCGGGACGGTTCGTAAAGTCGGAGCCGATTGTGTCGTTAAGGTCGCTGCTTGCAGTGAGATATCCATTTGCGTCAACAATCACGACTTTGGCTTCACCGGACACCTTGTACGAATCAATAGCCCACTTCATCAGTGCCGCCGACTGAGGTGTGCCTGCAGACGATGGGACTAATGCTTCTGTTACCTTCCCGGCAATTGTGAATGCATCGCGTTCAGTAGCGGTGTAAATCCGATCACGCTCAACACGCGATAAATGAAATGCAAGGGGCACATCGTGAACCACCAAGAACACCAGTGTTAGCCCGAGGAAAACCCCGAGAAGGCGAAGCTTCAACTTTGCACTTCCAATCGAAACCCAACGCCCCGAACTGCCTGAATCCATTCGGGGTTACCCAACTTCTTGCGAAGCGCCGCAATGTGCGCATCGAGAGTCTTGGTGGGGCCGTACCAGTTGACATCCCATACGTGTTCGAGGATGTCGGTTCGCCGGTGCACTACCCCGGGTTCTGCGGCGAGGTATACGAGTAAGTCAAACTCTTTCGTGGTTAGCTGCAACTCCTCACCATCTAAAAGTGCACGACGCGTTCGCTCATCAATTGACAATGAACCAAGATCAATCGGTCCACTAACTACGGAGTCGGCCATGCCGGCTCGACGCGTTACTGCACGAATGCGTGCAACTAATTCGCGGAAGCCAAACGGCTTAGTGACATAGTCATCCGCTCCGAGTTCAAGACCGACGACGCGGTCCAGTTCTTCGCTCCGTGCGGTCAGCAGGATGATCGGCACCATTGATGATTTACGTATTTGCCGACACACATCAAACCCATCCATATCGGGCAGCCCAATGTCCAAAAGCACAACATCGACCGCGGGAGCGGACAGGGCTCCAGCGCCAGTGCTCACATGCGTAACCGTGAAACCATTGGCCTGAAGACCTTCGACCAGCGATGCGGCAATTGATGGATCGTCTTCAACCAGGAGAACCTTCACCTAAACAGTCTTGCCGACCCCGAGATTTCTTGGATATTTCTTTGACAAACTCCGAATCAGCCTTGGATAAGCGTTTTATAGGTTGGACTTCATGAAATCTTCCATCGCAACCGCACTGTCGGTCACCGGCATCATTGCTGCTGGTGCCGTAGCACTCGCAGCCAATACCAACCTCCTAGATGGGGGCGTCTCCACGGTCAAAGGCGCACCAGCCCTTGCGGCGAATGTCGTATCTGCTGCCGCTCTCAGTTCAACCACTACCGTCGCGGGAGATTCACTGAATCCCTCGAACAATGGAACCGGCTGCGTCGGCAAGTGCGGGACTCTTGGGATCAGTTCCACTGACAGCGATGGATCGCCTGATACTACGGTGCCAGATACAACGGTGCCCGCCGCCGAAGGCGAGTCAACCACTTTCACGATCCCAAACGTCGGTGAGGTAACCGTCACTGTGACCAATGGACTCCTCACAGTTTCTAGTGTCAATTCCCTTGACGGCTGGACCTACGAAGTTGAGCTGTCACACAGCTCAGAGGGATATGAAGTTGAGTTCTACAACACTTCAACTGGTCTTGAGTACAAATTCAATGTGGCGCTGATTGATGGTCGATTCGTCACCTCTATTCGCGATACCACCGATCGCCCAGACGAACCACGCCCGCCATCGGACGATGACGATGAGTACGAAGACGAAGACCACGATGAGGATGAGAACGAAGACGAAGACGAAGATGAAGATGAAAATGAAGATCATGACGAGGACGAAGATCACGACGAAGATGAAGACGAATATGAGGATGACTGAAAATGTCTGATCAAGTCGCCCGCAAGAAGTCCAAGCACGTCGCGTCATCGGCGCGGATTTTCGCCACCGGCTTGACTGCTACTGCAGTATTGGGTCTCACCTCAACGCTTGCATTGGCTAAGCCATCGTGGAGTGATTCGAGTGCCGCTACTTCACCGGACACAACTGTGGCCGCACATCTGGCACCAGCCCCAGTGGCTCCGGCTG
>JAFMEI010000125.1 GCA_017856815.1 Ilumatobacteraceae bacterium | reverse complement strand
TGCAGAACGCCATTGACCACGCATTTCCAGACAACGCCACCACTAAGTCCCACGGTGTTGTGGTGGTTCAACTAGACAACAGCGGAGATGAGCTTCGTGTGCGAGTGCTCGACAACGGCATCGGGCTGAAAGAGGATTTTGATCTCAAAGCCACTCAAGGCCTCGGCCTATCCATCGTGCGCACTCTTGTGACCACCGAACTCGCGGGCACCATTACGATGCGCCCCGGCCTTGCCTATGACGCACTGTCGATGGGGCTGGAGCCCGTTGAAGGAAACTTGGGCACGGTCGTCGAACTACGGATACCGATCACAACGAACGACTAAGCAGGCGCTGTAAAAGAAAAAGCCCCGCAACTGCGGGGCTTTTAATCAGACGGCGGGGCGCGCTTTCAGGCGAGCCGCGCGTTCGCGCCGAATATTGCGACGCTCTTCTTCAGAGGTGCCGCCCCAGATACCGGAGTCCTGGTTGGTTTCGAGCGCGAAGTCGAGACACTGGCTCTTCACGGTGCAACCCGAGCAAACTTCTTTAGCTTTTGCGATCTGCAACAGGGCTTGACCCGTGGTGCCGATCGGGAAAAACAATTCGGGATCGGTGTCTGCACAAAGAGATTCGCGGCGCCATGAATAGTCCGCATTGCCGAGTGCGAGGCTGGAAGCAAGAATTGACACTGAGGGCTCCTGATTGCTGTAAATCCGAACGGTTCGGATGAAACTTCGGTGGTGAATGCGCCGTGAACGGCTTTGAAACGGTAGATGTGTGTAAAGGTGCTGACAAGGGGTCATTCTGAGCAATTTGTTCAGCGACCCTAAAGTGGTTGAAAACTAAGGGTTACAGAGGATGAATGTGGCAAACGTCATAGCCCATCGTGGGGCTTCAGCAGCCGTTTTGGAAAACACATTGATGGCATTTGCAACGGCCAAGAGGATGGGTGCCGACGCCGTTGAGCTTGATGTGCGCAATACGCGCGATGGCCTTTTGGTTGTCCACCATGACCCGCGTCTCGCCGATGGTCGTGTGATCTGCGAGACCCATCACTTGGACATCCCCGATCACATACCGACTCTTGCAGAGGCACTGGAGTCGTGTGCAGGAATGTGGGTGAATGTTGAAATTAAAAACGATCCAGAAGAACCCGACTTTGACCCAACAGAAATTCGCACAAAGAAGACGGTTGAACTTCTGCAAGAACTCGGCGAACTCGATCGTTGGCTCATCTCGTCATTTCGCCGCGAGACCATTGACCGGGTACGTGAACTCAATTCACAGTTACGAACTGCTTGGTTAACCGTCGGGGTCCGCGATGAAGATCTGGAACCAGTGTCGGAGAGCTTGAAGTCGGCTGGGCATGAGGCCATTCACCCGTACGTCGGATTGTTGTCAAAGCCGGCCCTCGATGCATTTCACTCCGCCGGACTGCAAGTGAACACTTGGACTTGTGATGACCCAGCGCGACTTGAAGAGCTCATGCGGTGGGGAATCGATGGCATCTGCACAAACGTGCCCGATGTGGCGCTTTCTATACGTCAGCGATTGCAACAGGCTTAATCAGCCTTATTGCCTCGGGCACGTGTTGAAACTCGAGATCAGTGGTCTCGCCTAGATAATCGCCGTCAAGCTGGAATGGAAAGTGTTCCGCGCTCGAAATACGCAGCTGAGTGAGGTCGGTGTGTACGTCAAGGATGTCTGCGTTTTTCTCAGTAACACGAATTCCACCACCCTTTAGTGCGCCCAAGAGTGTCTTGATTACCGCAGTCGCTGAGAGTGTTTTGAATGTGACGGCAACAAGCCCACGATCAAGAGATGCAGCGGACGAGAGGTCGAGTGGTCGGTTTCCGAGATACGTGTACGGGTTGGTGTTCAACACCACGGTGAAGAATCCGTTGTCCACCTGCCACGACTCGCCCTGCACACGGAAATGTGGTTTTGTTCGGTCGTATTTCGAAAGCCAAGTCTGCAGCGATGCGGCAATGAACAATGGATGCCCCGCATAACGCTTGAGTGATGCGCGCTTTTCAACTTCACGCACAACTGCTGCATCAAAGCCAACACCAGTGTGAAAACAGAAGTAGCGACCATTAACCCGCCCGAGACCGATCGGGTCTCCGTTGCCGTTGGCGAGCCCGCCGACAATCTGGCGCACAGCGACGCTGGGGTCATTTTTAAGACCAATTGTGCGCGCGAAAACGTTCGTCGAGCCGCCAGGCATCACCGCTAAGGCCGTGTCAGTGCCAGCCAGCCCCGTAGCGACCTCATTTAGGGTTCCATCGCCACCGAATGCCACCACGGCGTCGAGTCCGCGGCGTGCGGCATCCTGAGCAAATCGGGTGGCGTGTCCGCGGCGGTTGGTTTCCACCATCTGGACCTCATGGTCTCTAGACAAAGCCTGGTGAACGACCACGGTGTTCCGTGCCGTTACCGAGGATGCGAAGGAGTTCACGACGAGCAGGATGCGCAAGGCAGAAACGGTATCAGGGGAGCCAATGAGCGACCCCCGTCACAGTTGGTTAATGGGGTTTCCAATCGGTACGGTTGAAGCCCATGAACGTAATTGTGTGCGTGAAGCAGATCCCAGACCCGGCCAACCCGGGAGCCCTCGACGGCAGCACTAATGCTCTTAAGCGTGACGGCAAGCTGATCATGGATGAGTCCGACAGCTACGGCGTTGAAATGGCGTTGCAGTTGGTCGATGCAGCAGGAGGCGGTGAGGTGAGCATCGTTTCGATGGCGCCGAACAGTGAAACCTCAGGCATGCGAACCGCACTTGCGATGGGTGCTGCCAAGGGTGTGTTGATCTCTGATCCAGCACTTGCCGGATCTGATGCACTCACAACTGCAAAGGTACTTGCCGCGGCCGTTAAGCGTCTTGGTGGTGCGGATCTCGTAATCGCAGCAACTGAATCGAGCGATGGTTACACAGGTACCGTGCCCGAGCAGATGGCGGAACTTCTCGGATTGCCGTCGGTCACTTTTGCAAAGAAGGTTGCAATCAATGGCGGCACATTGAACGCCGATCGTCAGACCGAGGCTGGTTACGACGAAGTGACATGCCCATTGCCCGCGCTCATCAGCGTTACTGCTGGCGTGGTCGAGCCGCGGTACCCGTCCTTCAAAGGAATCATGGCAGCAAAGAGCAAGCCAGTTGAAGAAGTGAAGGCTTCTGATCTCGGAGTTGCACCATCTGGTTGGGACGGCGCTGGTCAGAAGATCACAAACGTCGCACAGGCCGAAGCGCGCCAGGCTGGCGAAGTGATCGAAGATGACGGCGAAGCATTCGGCCGCGTCGTGGCATTCCTCGAAAATCTGAAAGCAATCTGAGAAAGGCACTGAAATGACTCTGAACAATGTTTGGGTATTTGCACAGGTTGCAAATGGAGTGCCCACCACAGGAACTCTTGAACTCTTGACCAAGGCCCGTGCAATCGGCGCGAATGTTTCGGCATTCATTGGTGCCGACGGCGCCAGTGTTGCTGGCGCGCTTGGTGAATACGGTGCAACCAAGGTCTACGCAACTGGCGATCTAGCTGGTGCTTTGCCTGGTGTCGCAGTTTCGAGCGCGATGAAGGCTGTCATCGATGGCGGCAACAAGCCTGACCTCATCATGTTCCCGCAGAACTACGAAGGTCGTGACGTGATGTCGCGCTTGTCGGTCAAACTTGATGTCACTGTTCTTACGAACAATATTGATGTGACCGTTGATGGCGGCGCAGTGAGTGCTACCACACCGATCTTTGGCGGCAACACTCTCGTCACCACCACTTTCACTGGTTCTGGGCCACACCTCGTGGCATTCCGCCCGAAGAGCTTTGCGGCAGAGCCCGCAGGCGGTGGTGCTGCTGAAGTTGTTGCAGCCCCTGTGGCTGATGCTGGCGCTGCAAAGGTGACCGCAGTTCACGTCGAAGAGACCTCCGGTCCGAAACTCGACGAAGCCGACATCGTGGTGTCCGGCGGACGCGGTCTCGGTGAGGCACCCTCGTATTCAATGGTGGAAGAACTTGCGAAGCTGTTGAAGGGGGCGCCTGGCGCATCCCGCGCAATTGTTGACGCTGGCTGGGTGCCTTACTCGTACCAAGTCGGCCAGACCGGCAAGGTCGTAAAGCCAACCATCTACATTGCCGCTGGTATCTCTGGTGCAACGCAGCACATGGTGGGCATGAAGGGCTCAAAGAACATCATCGCAATCAACAAGGACAAGGAAGCACCGATCTTCGGTGTGGCTGACCTCGGCATCGTGGGTGACGTGCACAAGGTGCTCCCCAAGTTGATCGAAGCCATCAAGTCCCGCGGCTGATTCAGCGCTGTTTCAAATAGCGGTGTCAACCGCGTTGATGATCCAGGTGACACCGTCCGTTGGATCTTCCACGGCCATCTGCAATCGCCAACCAGAACGTGGCTCATAGGCGTCCCACTGCCACCAAGTGAATTCGTTAACGATGTCACCGATCTCATCGGGCTCGAGCGGCCACTCTTCTGCGAGGCCGGCAAGTGCGACCACGCACCACCACATGCTGTAGCGACCACTGGCCATCCCACGGCGCCGGCCGTGTGCGCCTCCGCTCGAGCCAGCCCAAGTGAGCAGTGAGATTGCATCTGCAGAAGCGAGTTTTC